>NZ_CP035291.1:1573511-1888213 GCF_006094395.1 Staphylococcus haemolyticus
ATTTATGTCCCAGACTTATCTCATTTAAACTTTACTTACTCGTTATCATATTTTCCTGTTAACGTTTCAATTGTGATACCAGCTGGTACATGATAAAACTTAACTTGACTAATAATACTTGGACATTCTAATTCAACCATTCGTTCATGTAATTTCTGAATTAGGATTAAACATTCACTCATATCGCCTTGAACTGTCGTTTCAAGAGGACCCACTCTAAAATGAAGACCAGAATCATCAATAATTTTTATTGCCTCATCTACATAAGGTATAACGTCTTCATTGTTTGGCGTTTTCGGAACGATTTGAATACTCATTAATGTGTCTTGCATTAACAATCACCTCATTCAATATTATTACCTTAATTTTACCACGCCCTTATTTAACTTGCCTTAATTAATTGCCGAATTAATTGCTTGGCCAAAATCATACATTTTATCATCCCAATTTGATTCATCCATTCTACTTTTACGATTAAACTTATTATTTTTAAATAAAGACTTTCTTAAACTAGACGTTAACTCTATTTGCACACCTACACCATTTTTTGTACAATTCACGATATTATTATCTTGAGTACCAGACATATGACTAGGTGCTTCTTTTACTTCTATACCAATTTGACTTAATTCTTCAACAATACGCTCTTTTAAAAGATTATCTTTACCACCGATATAAGCAATTTCATCTTCACCAAGACATCCATGAATTGTGATTGCACTTTCACTTGTTTTTACTAAATCCATAGCAATGTCATTATCATAATTAATAGATGTTACGTGCAACTCATTGTTTCCTTTTGTTCGCATACCATTAAATGCAAAATAATTAAATTGTCCATCATTAGCAATAACACGCGCAAGTTCAGTAGTAGCAGGTTCAATTCCACCACCATGTATTGCCAAAATCGTTACGTTACTATCTCTATCTTCAGTAATTATCTCCCAATCCTCATTCTCAATTGTCTCATTTTGTAATTCTTTCATAGAATGATATTTATCCATTTTAAAAACCTCTCTTAGGTATAGTGTTATTATTATTCTTTCCCATTTTATAGGTTCTAAAAAGTATTTAAATGATTTTTAACAATGATTACTTAAACTAAAATATTTTAATATTTTCTATACATCATTAAGCAATGGTGTTATTATTTTCAATAAAAAAACTCTTAAGTTATAAAAAAAACTCACTTCAAAACTTAAAGCGTTTTAAAGTGAGCTCCTACAATTTCTATACAAATTGAGCAGTTAAGTTATTAAAATCTTCTTCTGTTATATGAATATCGCGTTTAGATAATGCACTTTCATTTAATTCTTCAATTTGAGACTCATATGATGGTGTTTCAGTATCTTGATATACAATACCTTTAACTAGTGATTCATAATCTAGAACAGTCTTCATTGCTAATTGTTTATCTGAAGTATCATAGCCTTCGATATCTTCTAAACTAGTTAAATGTTCTTTAAACCAATCATATGTGTTTACTTTGTTGTATGTTACACATGGTGAAAAGACATTTACAAAAGAAAAACCATCATGGTTAATCGCATCCTCAATTAGTTTAGTTAATGCTTTAATATCACTAGAAAAGCCTTGTGCTACAAAAGTAGCGCCTGATGATAAAGCTAATTCGAGTGGTGCAACATTCTTCTCGATATTACCTTTAGGGGTAGATTTAGTAACAAAACCAACCGCAGATGAAGGCGACGTTTGACCTTTAGTTAAGCCATAAATTTGATTATCCATAACAATATAAGTCATATTCATATTTCGTCTTAATGCGTGTATGGTATGACCCATACCAATAGCGTATCCATCACCATCACCACCAGAGGCAATGACAGTTAAATCCTTGTTCGCCATTTTAACCCCTTGTGCTAGTGGTAATGCGCGTCCATGTATACCATGTACGCCGTATGAATTAATATAACCAGATAATCGGCCTGAACAGCCAATACCAGTAATGATTGCTACTTCCTCTGGCTCTAACCCTACATTAGCTGCCGCCTTTTGAATAGCTGCTTGAACTGAGAAATCACCACAACCGGGGCACCAATTTGGCTTCACATTATTTCGAAAATCTTTAAATGTAGCCAATTATACCAACTCCTTACTTTCGCTTACTACTTTTTGTCCTTTAGATTCAATTTCATGAGGTAAGAAAGGTGTTCCATCATACTTAGTTTGATTAATCAATTTATCTTGAATAGTTGTATTCATTTTAAGGATATTTGAAAGTTGACCTTGATAATTATGTTCAACAATAATAACTCTAGATGCTTTATCGATAGCTGCTTGAATGACATCTTTCGGCATAGGATGTAGTTGTCGAATCTGCATTGTATTTACTTTTATACCTTGAGCGTTTAATCTTTCAGCACCTTCTTGAATAGCACCTTTACTAGATATGAACCCTATAAATAGAATATCTGCTTCTTCATGATGCTCATCTAACTCAACAGGCTTTTCAATTAGTAAATTTGATGTTTTACGCATTCTTTTTTCCATTTGTTGACGTCTATTTTCAGCCGCTTCACTCGGTTTACCTTCTTCATTATGTTCAACGCCAGTTACATGGTGTATGCCACCTTTAACGCCCGGAATTGGTCTAGGTGATACTCCATTTCCTGTTAATGCATATCTTCTAAAGTATTGTTTATCATCTTCTTCACGTTCAATATCAGATTGTAATAACTCGCCACGGCGTATTTGAATTTTATTATAATCTAAGCGTTCAACTGTTTGTTTACCTAACGATAATTGTAAGTCACTCAATATAATTACTGGGCACTGATATTCTTCGGCTAAATTAAAAGCCTCAATAGTTAAATAAAATGCATCTTCAGCATCTGTAGGAGCAACTACTATTTTAGGTATATCTCCATGCGTACCATAAATCATTTGCATTAAATCTGATTGTTCTTGCTTGGTTGGTAAACCTGTAGATGGACCACCACGTTGAGTATTAATAATGACTAAAGGTGTTTCAGTCATACCTGATAGGCCTATGGCTTCCATCATAAGTGATAAACCTGGGCCAGCACTAGCAGTGAATGCTCTGACACCTGCATAATTAGCACCAATTGCCATATTGGCTGCAGCAATTTCATCTTCAGTTTGTACTACTGTGCCACCTACTTTTGTGACGTTTGCAATCATATATTCCATAATTTCAGATGCCGGTGTAATTGGATAAGCAGCCATAAAACGAGAACCAGCTGAAATCGCACCTAATCCAATAGCATCATTACCAATCATATATAAATGTGGATTCTCTTCAGTCGTTTGTAGTTTGAAGTCTCCTTGTAAATCATTTAATTGTTCTTTCATCAATGTATAACCTTGATTTAGAGCTTCAATGTTCATTTCTACAACTTTTTCACCTTTTTTAGTAAACATATTAGTTATAAGGGTTTCAAATGTTGCAGTATCTAAATCCATGATTGCACATGTTGCTCCTACAGCAACCATATTTTTCATTAATGCAGTACCTAATTCTTTAGCTGTGCTAGTAAAAGGTAATTCAATAAGTTGAGCACGACATTGTTCAGGTTTTGTCGGTTTAGCTTTTGCATCAGCAATAATAATGCTATCTTCACGCATTTCATGATGATTCAATTCAATCGTTTCTTGATCAAAAGCCACTAAAATGTCTAAATCATCACTGATTGCATGTACAGGCGCAGTAGATACTCTAATTTTGTTATTAGTATGTCCACCTTTTATACGACTTGAGAAATGTCTATATCCATATAAATAATAACCTTTACGGTTCATTGCTGTGGCAAAGATTTCTCCAGTCGATTCGATACCTTCACCTTGTTGTCCGCCCACTTTCCATGATATTTGTGATTTCATATCATATGCCTCCTGTGGAATTAATTCATAATAAATCATAACAAAAATAACCACCGTCTTACTATGACAACAGTGGCAATTATTTAAATTCATACTAATGGACTATATTCGTTCTTCTACAAATTTCTTTTAAATTATTTATTAAATGGATGATCGTCATTAATTAAAATTCTTTCAATTTGTTTTGTTTTTCCATCTTTATCTAAATCTATAATAACACCAGATAGAACACTTCTTCCATCATCCGGCACAACATGACGTTGTGGTAAGCTTGTGATAAATCTCTCTATTACTTCATCACGATTAATACCTAATATACCATCGTAATATCCTGTCATACCAACATCAGTAATATACCCTGTGCCATTCGGTAGTACTCGTTCATCTGAAGTCTGAATGTGTGTATGCGTACCAACTACCGCACTTACTCTACCATCTAAATACCATCCCATTGCATTTTTTTCTGATGTCGTTTCTGCATGAAAGTCAACAAATATAAAATTAGTCTCTTTTTTAGCCTCTTCAATAAGTTGATCAGCTTTTTTAAAAGGGTCGTCGATATCTTGCATAAATGAACGGCCTTGCAAATTAATAATTGCTAATTTAATATCATTAATTTGAATAAATCTCATGCCTACACCAGGCGCTTCACTTGGAAAATTAGCAGGTCTTACCATTCTGTTCGCATCATCAATAAAGTCATATATTTCACGTTGACCGTATGTATGATTACCCATCGTCATGAAATCTACGCCATCTCTTAATAATTGTTTATATAACTTTTCAGTTAGACCCTTACCGTGCGCTGCATTTTCAGCATTAACTATACTTACAGTAGGTCTATATGATTGTTTTATTTTAGGTAAATATTCAGCAATTGCATTTCTTCCAACTTTACCTACGATATCTCCAATAAATAATATCCTCATTGAATGTTCATCCTCTCATAAAAATAGTTTAATTCATATAGGTCTATATTAAAAGAGGATATTCATACTCTTTTTAAATTTGATATCTATTTGCTTTAGCATGTATACAACATATGTTAAGATATGTTTATCAAAGTAATAGGAGTTGTAAAATTTACATGTCAATTAATATTGATCCAGAGAAGTTTGCAGAATTAGTGGTAAAATCTAATCCATCTAAATCTAAAGATGCAGAAGATATCGCTAAAGAAAGTCTTGAATTATACATCAACGCTTATCGTTTAGCTGAAAGATATTCAAATATTGCTACTAATTGCTATGATACAGCAGAAATAATTTCTGAATTAAGAAAAACAGATTTACAACTTAAATAATTTATAAGACTATCAATTAAGGATAAGCATAAACATCAAATAGTTTAAGTTTACAATGAAAATTTATATCAAATGATTGAACTTTGAGTATGTCCTCAATTAGTTTGTACTTTGGTTCTAATCATCTATTTGGAGTGAGACTATGAATTCGTAATGAATTCAATCTCACTCTTTTTTAATGACAACATTTCACCTACTTTATTATTATCAATTAATAATTGAATTTTAACTGAAAAGAAAAAACAGACCCAAAATTTGGATCTGTTAAAAATTATTTCGCATACTCTACTGCTCTTGTCTCTCTTACAACTGTCACTTTGATGTGACCAGGATATTGTAATTCATCTTCTATTTGCGTTTTGATGTCTCTAGCCAGTCTGTATGACTTCAAGTCATCTATTTCATCAGGGGAAACAATAACTCTAATTTCTCGACCTGCTTGAATAGCGAATGCTTTTTCTACACCATCATAACCTTCAGAAAGTGTTTCTAAGCGTTCTAATCTACGTATATAGTTTTCAAGCGTTTCTTTACGAGCACCTGGTCTAGCCGCAGATAATGCGTCAGCAGCTGCTACCAGAATTGAAATAATAGAAGTAGGTTCAACATCACCATGATGAGAGTGAATAGCATTAATTACAGTTTCATTTTCTGCATATTTTTTAGCTAATTCAACACCTATTTCTACGTGGCTACCTTCAACCTCATGATCTATCGCTTTACCAACATCGTGAAGTAATCCAGCACGTTTGGCCAAGCTAACATCTTCTCCTAGTTCAGCAGCTAGCATTCCAGATAAATGCGCCACTTCAATAGAATGTTTCAAGACGTTTTGACCATAACTAGTTCTATAATTTAGACGACCTAAGACTTTAACTAAGTCTGGGTGCATATTATGAACATTGATTTCGAATGTTGCTTGTTCACCAGCATCTCTAATAATGTCATCTACTTCTTTTCTAGCTTTATCTACCATTTCTTCAATTCTGCCTGGATGGATGCGTCCATCTGAGACTAAATTAACTAATGCTGTACGCGCGATTTCACGTCTAATTGGATCAAAACCAGATAAAATAACCGCTTCTGGTGTATCATCAATGATTAAATCAATACCTGTTAATGTTTCTAAAGTTCTAATATTTCTACCTTCTCTACCAATGATACGACCTTTCATCTCATCATTTGGTAAATTAACTACTGAAACTGTTGATTCAGTTGTATGGTCAGCAGCTAATCTTTGAACGGTAGTAGCTAATAATTCTTTTGCTTTTTTATCAACTTTTTCTTTAGCTTCTTTCTCTTTTTCTTTAACAAGTACTGCAATATCTTGTGACAGTTCTTCTTCAACCCTTTGAAGTTGTTCATTTACAGCTTCTTCTTGAGTGAGACCGGAGATGCGTTCTAATTCTTGTTCATGCTTCATTATTAATGTCTGAACACTACTCTCTTTTGCATCTACTTGTTGTTGTCTTTCTTCAAGTTTAGATTCTTTTTGTTCTAAAATCTCATCTTTTTTATCGAGAAGATCAGATTTTCGATCTAAATTTTCCTCTTTTTGAAGAAGTCGGGCTTCTTGTCTTTGAAGCTCACCACGTCTTTCACGTAGTTCTGATTCAGTTTGTTCTCTTATGATTTGGTTTTCTTCTTTTGCCTCTAATAATTTTTCCTTTTTGATATTATCTGCTTCTTTTTGACCTTGCTTAATAATATCATCAGCAGTTTGTCTAGCTTGTAATTGCTTTTGATGCAATAAATTTCGGGCTACAAAATACCCCACAACAACCCCTAGAATAATCCCCAGCAAAATGAGTAGGAGGTTTAATAAATTCACATAAACACCTCCTTTTTCTAGGTATTTGCTTTGTATATCAAAATCTCTTCATGATTTTTATAAATGTATAATAATTATACATATTAATTGTACGTTTATTAACTTGTTAGTGTCAAGATATGAAATTGCACTGTATTTCGAATTTACATACATTACTTATTTTATGTAAGTTTATATAAAAACAAAAAGCCTACTACAATGTTAAGTGATAAAAACTGACTCCTAGTATTTCATTTATTCAATGCTTAATACTGGAGTAGCTTATCAAATGTAGCAGGCTTATTTCATATACTAAAAGTGAATTTTAGTGAACTGATGTATTTTACTAAAACTTTATCGCTATATAGTTAGCGAAATATTCACTTCAATAATTAAAATTGTACATACTATTCTTCAACGAATAATGTTTGAGGTGCATCTTCTTCTTTTTCATCAACATCTCCATCGAAAATACCTAGTTTTTCTCGTAACTTACGATCGATTTCTTCTTTAACTTGAGGATTTTCTTTGAGATATGTTTTTACATTCTCTTTACCTTGACCCATTCGATCACCATTATATGAGTACCATGCACCTGATTTATCTACGATGTCATTTTCAACACCAAGATCAATCACTTCACCTTCTTTAGAGATACCTTGACCATACATAATATCTACTTCAGCGACTCTAAAAGGCGGTGCAACTTTGTTTTTGACAACTTTAATTTTAGTTCTGTTACCAACAATTTCTTGGCCTTGTTTTAACTGCTCAGCACGACGAACTTCTAAACGAACAGAACTATAGAATTTTAATGCACGTCCACCAGGTGTAGTTTCTGGGTTACCAAACATTACACCAACTTTTTCACGAATTTGGTTAATGAAAATAGCTGTTGTATTTGATTTTGAAATTGCACCAGATAATTTACGTAACGCCTGTGACATTAAGCGAGCTTGAAGTCCTACATGCGTATCGCCCATTTCACCTTCAATTTCCGCTTTAGGTGTTAATGCGGCAACAGAGTCAACTACTACAATATCAACCGCACCACTTCGAACGAAAGCTTCAGCAATCTCTAAACCTTGTTCACCATGGTCTGGTTGTGATAGATATAAATTATCAATATCTACACCTAATGCTTCTGCATATACCGGATCAAGCGCGTGTTCAGCGTCGATAAATGCAGCAACGCCACCGTTCTTTTGTACCTCTGCAATAGCATGTAAAGCTACTGTTGTTTTACCAGAACTTTCAGGTCCATAAATCTCTATAATTCTACCTTTAGGATAGCCACCTACACCTAATGCGTTATCTAATGTAACTGAACCACTTGAAACACTTGAAACACGGCGTCCTTTATTATCGCCTAGTTTCATAACGGCACCTTTACCGAATGATTTTTCCATATTTTTTATAACTGTATCTAAAGCTTTTTGACGATCATTATCCAAAGCGAAACCTCCTATTAACGAGTTAATCATCGTATTAATATCTTAATTAATACTATACATTTAATTGAATCTAATTACAAGTATTTTGCGAATATTTGTTCGCTTTTAACGATAAAATACAAGACAAAATCGAACAAACGTACTAAATAAGTGCTCTAGTTTTCAAAAATATTAACTATTTAAACCAATTTATTAAATTTATCATGGCATAATTTTGACTTCTGCTTTTTAAAATATTTCGTTTTAGAGGCATTTTAAATGTCTCATATTTAAACACACTGTCATCATAGTACCCAAGATAAACTTGTTCTTGATTGTGTAATAACGCTATACCCCAATCAGTTTTATATAAATCTTTTACATATTGAGATACATATTTTAATTTATCTAGAATATCATCAAAATCAGAAACAAAGACTGATGAATCAGGTAGTTGTCCTTTCAATAAATGATTTAAATCTTGGTTTTTCAAACGTGTATATAGTGCACCATTTGTCACACCATCATATATACTGAAACTTTTATTTATAATATTCATCAAAGCTTGTTCTATAACGATATCATCCGAACCGTAATAATAGTCACCTATTCTTGCAAGAATCTTCTCTTTAGTAGGTTCAATTAACTTTTTGCATTCATTTTCTGTATTGGCATTAGCAGTTAATCTAATATAAACTTCATGCGTACCAGCTAATGGAGCAATAGTTGGATTTTCTTGACTATCAATTAAATCCATTAACTCTGTTTCAACTTTAGATTCTCCAATTCCAGCGAATCTTAATTGTTCTGAGTGTATAACTCTATCTTCATCCATTAAATAAGGTAATAACTCATTCTTTGCCATTGGTTGCATTTCACTTGGTGGGCCAGGTAACAAAATGACTTTCTTATCTTCATATTCCACCAACATACCAGGTGCCATCCCATAATTGTTTTGTAATACTTTTGCACCTTCAATAACCAAAGCTTGTTGCTTATTATTGGGCGTCATTTCTTGTCCTTGTTCTTTAAAATAATTCTCAATATATTCTAATGCATTCGTATCTGTCACAAGATTTTTACCAAGCACCTTCGCAACAGTATGCTTTGTTAAGTCATCTTTTGTAGGTCCTAATCCCCCAGTAAACACGAGTGTATCAAAACGTTTTAACCCCTCTTTGATAACATACTCTAATCTTTGAGGATTATCGCCAATCACAGTATGTTCGACTACGCTTTTACCAATACTATTAAATAATCTTGATAAATATTGTCCATTCGTATTAGCAATTTGTCCTAATAATAACTCAGATCCAACAGCTATTATTGAAATATTCATGTCCATTTATCCCCCTAACGATAATTCTTGCACAACATCTATCATTATAATGCAAAGTATGACATTTATTCTAAAAATTGAACTAAAAAACCAAGAATAAATAGGAATAGAATTATCTTTCTATCACTATCATTCTTGGTTATATTTCACTAATTTAATGTTTGAAAACATCTCTACCTTTATAAAAGTATTCAATACCAGATAAAATCGTGAATAAAACACCAATATAAAGTAATACTTGTCCAATTTGAATGCCTATCCATGTTGCTAACAAATCACCTAATAAAATCCAAATAATTGCAACCATAGTTACAGCAGTTTTAATTTTACCTAATTGACCAGCAGCACTAACAAACCCTTGTTCAATCTGTAATAGACGTAATCCTGTAACAGCAAATTCACGTGCAATTATAATGATTGCTACTACTGAATTTGTAAGTCCTAATTGAACCATAACAATTAATGCACTGGAAACTAATAATTTGTCAGCTAGGGGATCTAAGAATTTACCCATATTAGTTACAAGTTGCCATTTTCTAGCTAAGTACCCATCTAGGAAATCACTTAAAGAAGCTACAATGAAAATGATAGCAGCAATAAGTTGTTCAATACGGATTTCAAATCCACCTAAAATAGATACATTGCCAAATCCAAAGTTTACTAGAGCAAATAATATGAAAAGCGGAATTAATATTACTCTGAAAACCGTAATTTGATTTGGAATATTCATGTTAAAGCCTCATTTCTAAATTTATCTCTCATTTTATAATAGTAACACAGCTAAGACCCATAAGATAAAAGTTATTATAATAATGCCACCAATAATTATCATTAATTGTAAATGTTCTTTACTCTTAGTACGATATGTAGGCGCGTCATCATTATGATATCTATATAAAAGTTCATTCAATTGATGTTGACTATCTGGTATTTCCTCTTGATGCGCTTGAATCAGTTGTTGTGAATCAATATTTACCACACTCGCATAACGTCGAATAAAACCCTCTGCGTAATCAACTTTAGCTAATTTATCAAACTGATTTTGTTCGATTAATTTCAACGTATCACGTTTAATTTGAGTGCGCTCTTCTAATTCTGCTAACGTCATTCCTAGCCTTTCACGTCTACCTTTTAATGTTTCACCAATTGTCTTCACTTTTAAAAGCCTCCACAACCACTATTCAAAAAATCCAAATCCTCCGCCAAACATGTCTTCTCCAAAGTCTAGCGAGTTTTTACTTTTAACTGTTTGTTGTTTCATTTGATCATATTCAATTTCTTGATTTTCATTTTCTCTTAATTCAATAATATAATCAAAATCATCCATGCTATAATTACCCGATTCCACAAATAAATCTGGATGTTCAACCACTTTGATTGATGGTAAGGTCATTACTTCACGCACTAATTCTTGATGCTTAGGGTTTGATTCTCTAGCAGTGACAGCGCCATCAATAATATAAACATGGTTAGAATCATATTCTCCTTTAATAAGAGAGCTTCGTACAGTTTGCTTAATCAATGTAGAACTAATAAATAGCCATCGCTTATGCGCACATACACTTCCTGCTACGATTGATTCCGTTTTTCCGACACGTGGCATACCTCTGATACCAATTAATTTATGACCTTCCTCTTTAAAAAGTTCTGCCAAAAAATCTACCAATAAACCTAAATCTTCACGTTCAAAACGAAAAGTTTTTTTATCATCGGCGTCTTGTTCAATATAACGTCCATGTCTAACAGCCAATCTATCACGTAATTCAGGTACTCTTAATTTAGTAATTTCTATCTCACTAAGCTCATTGATTATATGTTCAAAGCGATTAACTTTCTCAAGACTGTCCGTTTTAATTAATAACCCTCGTCGACCTTGATCAACCCCGTTAATCGTAACGATACTTATACCTAACATACCAAGTAAACTCGAAATATCACCCAGTAAACCTGCTCGGTTAACTGTGATTTCATATTCAAGATACCATTCTTTCTTTTCGGCTACTGTCATCAATATCCGCCCCTTGTTTTAAATGGTAACCTACCATCGGAATATTAAAATTAGTAATCATATTATAGCATTTAGAACTTGGTTCAAAAATCTTTTTTTAATGTGTAAGGGAAATTTACTATAGCTAATAGAATAGTGACGTTAAATGCTATCACATCCTCAATTGTCACAACTTAAATGTACCAAGCGCCGTTTACTTTTTGAACAGTTCCAGTAATACTTTTCGCCAAAGGATTCCATAGATAAGCACACGTATGCGCAATTTCACAAGGATTGATCATTCTTTGCTGAGGTAATTCTTCTAATATAGCTTTCAATTCATCTGAATTAAAAACTTGTGACATATTCCCACTTACAAAACCAGGCGTGATAGCATTAACAGTGACATTAGTCATCGCTAATTCTTGACTTAACGCTTTGACGAAACCGATTTGTGCACTTTTCATTGCCGAGTAAATTGTTTCCATACTCGCACCTGTTTCACCCCAAATGGATGAAATAACAATAATTCGACCAAACTCACTTTGACGTATTAAGTCTATAAAATAACGACAACATCTAATTAACTGCTTAACATGAATGTTATAACTAAGATCAATATCTATATCTGACATATCTTGCAATAAGCCATACAAAGCTGTACCACTACTGTATATCAAACAATCTAAATATTTGATATGAGCAAAGGTAGTTTCCAAATCAATATTTTGCGTCAAATCAGCTTGTATAAATTCGACTGCTTCCCCTTTGTACTTATCTTGTAATGCTTTTAAATCTGATTGAAAATATTGAATAATTACTTCATTACCTTCTTCTAATAAACGCTCTACAATTGCTGTTCCAATAGTGCCTGACCCACCAAGTACTAACGCTCTCATTAAGCTTTAGGCTCCAATCGACTATCAACCATATTATTGATATTTAAAAATTTAGTGGCAGTTTCGTTAATACTATCTAATGTTATATTATCTATAATATCTAACATATCGAATACACTGACGCCCTCAAAGTATAATTTAGAATATTGGTTTGCAATATATTCAGGTGAATTCAAACTTGAAATAAATTCCCCAATAAATTGTTTTTTCAACAATTCAAATGCTTCTTGATCATCAAGATTACCACAATACTTGTTTAGCTCACTTAACAACACTTCTTTTAACTTATCTGGATATTGCGTTGCACTTGTAATAATTGAAAAACAATATGTAGGTTCGAGTACAAATTGATATCCAAAAGTTTCGTCTATCAAATCTTCATTTAATAAAGTCTGATAAAATTCAGTTTCCTCACCAAATATTAATTCGAAAAATAGTGTCATTTCTAAATCATGTTGTACATATTCATGTGGTGACGCTTCAGTTGGTTCATTTTTAAAACCTAACATTAATCTAGGAGATTGTAATTTCATTTCTTCTGAAACAAAAGGTGTTATAACATTTGTTGGTTCATCAACAGTTGCTCGTTCAATGCTAGGCTGGTTCGTCTTATCCCTTTTATTTTCATGAGTTTCAACTATGTCACGTATGTTTTCAGGATTGACATCTCCGACGACAAATAACACCATATTTGATGGATGATAAAATGTTTCATAACATAAATATAAATCATCTTTAGTAATGTTATAAATGCTTTCAACGCTTCCTGCTATATCAACTTTAATAGGGTGCTTTTGATACATAGCACGTAAAGTATTAAACATAATTTTATAACCAGGTTGCTCCTGATACATCTTTATTTCTTCAGCAATAATACCTTTTTCTTTATCTACCGTTTCCTTAGAAAAGAAAGGCGTTTCAACCATTTCTAGTAATCTTAAAATATTCCTTTCAACATTATCTGTTGCACTGAACAGATAGCTAGTGCGATCAAAACTAGTAAATGCGTTTACTTGAGCATTGTCATTGGCAAATGCAGTGAATAAATCTTCAGTATCATCTTTCTCAAATAACTTATGCTCTAAAAAGTGAGCGACACCGTCTGGTACGGTCACAAAATCATTTTGATTATGAGGTTTGAAAGTATTATCAAGAGAGCCAAATTGAGTAGTATACGTTACAAATGTCTTTTGGAATCCATTTTTGGGGATAACAAATAAACGTAAACCATTAGTTAATTCATGTTCAAAAACACGTTCATCAATCAGTTCATAGTATGTTTCCCTCATTAAGAATGATCCCCCTTTGTAAGTACATATATGGTATCTAGTTCTGCTTTATTAGCCATTGATATCACATCATCCTTTGTTACTTTTTGAATGTGATCTATGTAGTTTTCATCTGTTTGCTCATAATCTAAAAGCAATTGATTCTGCATGACCTCGATAATACTTTTCGGTCGATCAGCAATTTCATGTCTATGTGAAATAATAATTTTTTTAGCAAGTTCTAATTTATCCACGTCAAATTCACCACGTTTAAACTTATCAAACTCCTCTAAAATTGTATCTTTAGCAAGTTCATATTTATCTGCTGAAACACCGCTTAATACAAAAAGATAACCGTTTTTACCATCTAATTGAGAGTGTATTGAATATGCTAGACTTTGCTTTTCACGCACTTCATTAAATAATACAGATGATGGATCGCCACCGAACATCGTGTTTAATACAACCAATGCATAATAATCATTTGACCCGAATCGTGTTGGAAAACGATAACCCATATTTAATTTAGCTTGATCGACTTCATCTTCTTCAACTATATATTGTGTTTCAGAACTTGTATCTTTTAAATTAAGTTGATTAGTTTTCGCCATTTTAAATGGATTAATCGTAAATTTAAATTGAATTAATTGTTCAACTTCTTGTTTATTTACGTTACCTACTACATAAACGGAACATAGGTCATTACTAATCATGTTTTGATATGTATCATACAAATTTTCAGGTGTGATTGTACTTATTTTTTCAATCTGACCTGTCGCTAAGTGACGATAAGGTTCATCTTTAAACATATATTTTAATAAATTCAAGAAAGAATATTGTGCTTTATTATCAATTACAGCTTCAATTTTCTTTGATAATAATGATTTTTCTTGATTTACAAACGTTGTGTTAAAGGCATTATTCTCTATAAGTGGATTCATTATCACTTCATATAGTACATTTAGCCCTTTTTCAAATAGAGGTGTTGAATCTTTTAAATAGCGTTCATTAACTATTTCTAACGAGATAGTGATAACGTGTTTATCTTTAAATTTTGAGACAAAACTATGTATGTATGCACCATATAGTTCAGATAGATGTTTACTAAATGCTTTATCCGTGGACCATTTTTTTGTAGCACGTATTAACAACTTGCTTAACAATGATCGCGCTGTAATAGTTTCATATTCTAAAGGTGCCATAAATTTAAAGGTAATCATAGTTGTCTTAAATTTATCTGTAGGTAACACATCAATATGTATTTGATGCTCATTATTGGTTTGTTGTTCTATCATTCATCCACACTCCTTAATATTGTTTCTATATTTTTGTGCGCGTCAGTTTAAATTTAACTAGACTGCTTTTCACATAATTTAATGAGTATAAAATAGGTTTACCCATTTCGTCATAATGTACAACCTTTAATAGCATTAAACCTTCATGTGGATATGCGTTTAGAATATCAGAAATATGTGGTTCATAACTAATGGCTTCAACCTCTGTTTCAGCTGAAGCGACTTTATGTCCCGTATTAGTCTCTATTGCATTTAACATAGAACCATCGCTCACTTGATAATCTGAACATGTTAGATAATCTTCTGCGATTTTATCTAAACAATAAATTACTGGTTGATGATTGGCAGTACGCAATCGTTCAATGATTGTAATAGGTTGTTTATCATTGATACCTAACATTTGTGCATCCAGTATGGAGGCAGGCTGTTGCTCTAAACTTAAATATTCCGTACCTGAGTGGTAGCCAGCTTCTTTGATCATATCGTTGATGCTAAATAATTTATTCAATGGATAGAAGAAAGGGTGCAATGTTTTTACGCTTGGTCCTTCTTCAAAGTTATCTGTCAAAACTTGTTCAGTTATGAGTTCACCAATCGCTTCATAGACATCATCAGTTTTTACATTTAATTCTCTAGCAATCGATAAATTGCTAGGTAGTTTATCACCAGGTTTTAAAGATTGTTCTTTAATCTGCTTAAGAATATATTCTTTCACTTTAAAAGCTGAGTTTAACTCTGTCATCATTTACACCTCTTCATCATCTAAATTTACTAATACTTGTCTAGGTTTACTGCCCTTTTGTGGTCCGATAACTTGGTTACGTTCCAAATCGTCCATTAATCTAGAAGCACGATTATAGCCAATCCTAAATTGTCGTTGCAATAGTGAAGTACTAGCTTTCTGTTGTTCAATTACAAATATATATGCATCTTCATATAAAGCATCTTCACTCTTCATTTCTGATTTATCTACTGGCGCATCTGGTTCCATTTCTTTCACATAATTTGCTTTTTGTTGTTCAACAACATAGTTAACTACATCTTGCACTTCTTGATCACTTAAGAAAGCACCTTGTACACGCGTTTGAGCTGATTCACCATTTCCTACATATAGCATATCACCTTTACCAAGTAATTTCTCAGCTCCACCAGAGCCTATAATTGTTCTAGAGTCAGTTTGAGAACTTACTGCGAACGCAATACGTGATGGTATATTATTTTTGATTATACCAGTGATTACATCTACAGATGGTCTTTGAGTAGCAACAATTAAATGAATACCTGCTGCTCTAGCCATTTGAGTGATACGTTGAATTGCGTTCTCTACTTCTTTTCCTGCAACCATCATTAAATCAGCTAACTCATCTACAATGACTACTATATAAGGTAATTCTGCTTGTTTTTCATCAAGTTCTTCATTCTGACGGCGTATAAATTTATTATACCCTTCAATATTACGTGTAGATGAATGCTGGAATAAATCATATCGTCGTTCCATTTCAGCAACTACCTTCTCTAATGCTTGAGAAGCTTTGTGTGGATTTGTAACTACCGGTATTAATAAATGTGGCACCCCATTATAAACATTTAATTCCACCATTTTAGGATCAATTAACATAAGTTTAACTTCATGAGGTTTTGCATTTAAAAGAATACTAGTAATAATGCCATTGATACATACTGATTTACCACTACCAGTTGATCCTGCAACTAATAGGTGGGGCATTTCATTTAATTGAATTGTCATTGGTTCACCAGAAATATCTCTACCAAGTCCAACTTCCAGCTTATTACTCGCTGGGAATTTAGATTCAAGAACTTCTTTAAGCGTAACTAAAGAAATCTTATCATTTGGTACCTCTATACCAACAGCTGAGCGACCTGGAATTGGTGCTTCAATTCGTACATCTTTTGCTGCCAAAGCGAGTGCAATATCATTATGCAAATTAACAATTTTACTAACCTTAACCCCTTGGGCTGGTTGGATTTCATATTGTGTAACAGCTGGACCAATTTTAATTTGCTTAACTTTTGCATTTACACCAAAATTTTTCATTGTTGATTCGAGTATCTGGCCTTTACGTTGAACTTCAGACTTAGATGTAGATTGCTGCTTAGCTGGCTGATTAAGTAATGATAATGGAGGAATGTGATATGCCACATTTGACTCTTCACCAGCTTCGGAAATTGTTCCATTCATTTGATGATTATCATTTGAATTCGACTCTGGTAAATTTTCATCCTCTAGATTTGTTCCATCGTTACTACTATTCTCTTTATCAATATCTTCACTATTTAAACCAAAACGTCTTTTCTTACGTTTATTAGTAGTTGTTTGTTTACTTTCTTGCGATTCACTAGGTCCATATATAGGAATATCTTCTGGTTCAGTACTAACTTCAGGGAAGTCACTAACATCTTTGATTTGTTCTGACTCAAGTTGTTCTTGTTCTAATTGATGTTGTCTTAGGCGTTCACGCTCTTCTTCTTTTTCACGTTGACGTTCTTCTTTTTTAAGTCTGTTTTGCTCTCTTTTTACTTTGAAATTAGATGATGCACTTTGACTTGAGTTTCTCATTTTATCAATTGATGCTTTAACAACATCTCTATGTCTAAGTTTAAGCAATAAAATAATACTAGAACTTAATAAAATTAATGTAAGGATTATGACACCGGCAATTGAAATGAGTGGAATAAATATTTTAAGTAAATAAAATCCTATTAATCCCCCACCAAAATTCGGAAAATGACTATGTTCATAAGCCTTATACACATAGGATAAAACAGGTTCTCTTTCAGATGCTGCACCTTTTTGAAAATGATAAATAATTTGTGTTGTAATCAATAAGACAAATTGTAATGATATTAACCCAAAAGTCCGTCTTGTTTTAGGAAATTTCTTCTGCATTGCAATATAGACTGTAATCAAACTTAGTAATATGTATGTTAAATAGCGACTCATTCCAAACAAATAATTGAAAAAGCTATCAATCATTCGACCAACAATTCCTAATTGGAACATTCCCAAAACCGACAAAATGACTATAATGATTGCAACGATATAGCGAATTGAGCTATCTTTTTTCTGTTGCTTTTTCTTAGTCGATTTACGAGCTATTGCACCCTTTTTACGAGTTGTTGTTTTTTTCTTAGTTTGTGGCAAAATAGTACACCTTCTTTATTTCTCACTTAATATTTCTTCAAATACAAATATTTATAGTATTCCGATATGTATTAATAGTATTTTTAAAAGTATGAAAGAGGTTGGAACAATACCAACCACATTTAGACTTATCGTCATAAACTAAAGTGAATAATTTAAGTAATGAGTTTACATAACCTTTTAAATTATTACACAACTGTGATGTTGTCCCGACCTCTTTTTGATTGTATATATCTTAAATTTCTGAAATAACTGGAATAATCATTGGACGACGTTTTGTACTTTCAAATAGTAATTTACTGATTTGATCTCGCATATTCTGTTTGATGTCAGACCATTCAATACGTTTCTCTTGAAGACCTGCTTCAACAATTTCACGAACCTTATCTTCTGCTTCCTTCATTAGTTCTTCACTTTCACGGACGTATACAAAGCCACGTGATTGAATTTCAGGACCAGCAGCAATTCGTCTATTTTTCGGATCCAATGTAACAACTGCAATAAAAATACCATCTTCTGCAAGTAAATGACGATCTCTCAATACGATATTACCGACATCTCCTACACCAATACCATCGATAAGAATATTGCCAGAATTAACTTTCTCGTTTAATACCATATCTTTACCATCGTAATGAATAACGTCTCCCTTTTCGACTAAGAAAATTTTCTCCGGCGCCACACCAGATTCGTTAGCCAATTTAGCATGCGCAATTTGCATTTTAAATTCACCTTGAACAGGGATAAAGTATTCAGGTTTCATAATATTAATCATCATTTTTAATTCTTCCATGCAACCATGACTAGATGCATGAATCTTTTTATTGTTAGGAATAATATATGCACCTGCGCGCACTAATTCATTTAGTGTATCAGCAATGATAACTTCCATATTAGCTGATGCTGTGATTGCTAAATATACTGAATCGCCTTCTTCAATATTCATTATTTTGTGTTTCTGTTGGGCCATTTGGCTCAATGCTTCGATAGGTTCGCCTTCCATACCAGTGGCAATAATTACGACTTCATTTTTAGGATAATTTCCAACTTCGTTAATAGGGATTAACAAGTCTTTAGGAATGTCAAAATATCCCATTTTACGTGCAATATTAAACGAACTTTCAAGCGAACGACCTAAAAAGGAAACTTTACGATTTAGTTTACTTGCAGTGTTCAAAACTTGTTGAATTCTAATAAAGTTTGAAGCATAGCATGACACAATTAAGCGTCCTTTTACTTTCGCAAAAGCATCGTAAATGTGTGATTCTATAACATTCTCAGGTGTATTATATCCTGGTTTCTCAGCTTCTGTAGAGTCACTGATTAATGCGAAGACACCTTCTTCACCTATTTCAGCCATACGTTTGATATCTGGCGTGTAGTGTCCTTGTAAACTTTGATCAAATTTAAATTCACCTGTATAAACGATTGAACCGTATGAAGTATGAATGCAAATTCCTAAACTATCAGGAATGCTGTGTGTAGTGTTAAAGAAAGTAATATTAACATTTTTAAATCTCATTACTGAATCATGATTTACAGTATAATAACGTACTTTCTTTTTAACATTACGTGACTTCATATTTTCTTTAACAAGTGCTAACGTTAATTTAGAGCCATATACTGGTGCATCAATTTGTTCTAAAATGTAGCTAACTGCACCAATAGCATGTTCATGACCATGGCTTAGAAAGATACCTTTTAGTTTTTCTTTATTTTCAATGACATATTGAATGTCAGGAATTACAATATCTACACCTAACATTTCATCTTCTGGGAACATTAACCCCGCATCTAACATAAACATTTCATCGTCTACTTCAACGATATACATATTTTTTGCGATTTCGCCGACACCACCAAGTGGAATGATGCGAATATCGTCATTCTTTTTTTTCACTAAACTCAAAATGTTACCTCCTATTATAAAATCCCCGTCCATATAAACTCATAATTTATTATAGTTTAATTTATGTTGGATGTACACTATTAAAGTATTTCTTAAGGCATTATAGTAACAATCGAATTTAGTATTAGATATTATATAATTCTTAATTTTAATGATTTCTGTAAACTAATAAAAGACTAGGATGATAATCTCCTAGTCTTAAAATTATTATTTATTTTCATCTAATGCTTTATGAGAAGCATTTACGCGACCTTGTTTGTCAATTTCAGTTATTTTCACTTCAATTGAATCGCCTATACTTAATACATCCTCTACTTTATTAATACGCTCTTTTGAAATTTGAGAGATGTGTAATAAAGCATCTTTACCGGCAAACAATTCAACAAAAGCACCATACTTTTCAATACGTTTAACTTTTGCATTGTAAACTTGGCCTACTTCCGCTTCACGTGTGATATCTTCAATAATTTCACGAGCACGGTTAATCATGTCTTGATCGATTGCACCTATGAAGATTGTACCATCTTGTTCAATATCTAATTTAACCCCAGTTTCATCAATGATTTCATTAATTTTCTTACCACCTGGTCCAATTACGTCTCTAATTTTTTCAGGTTTAATATGCATTATTTCCACTTTAGGAGCATAAGCACTTAATTCTTTACGAGGTTGATCAATTGTTTGTAACATGTGATCCATTATCGCTAATCGACCTTGTCGAGCTTGTTCTAGAGCTTCTTCAATGACTTCACGTGTTAAACCATCAATTTTAATGTCCATTTGTATCGCAGTGATACCTTCTTTTGTACCTGCAACTTTAAAATCCATATCTCCTAAAGCATCTTCCATACCTTGAATATCCGTAAGAATCGTATAACTATCTTCACGTGTGACTAGTCCCATTGCTATACCTGCAACAGGCGCTTTAATTGGCACACCAGCATCCATCAAAGCTAAAGTTGAACCACAAATTGATGCTTGTGAAGATGAACCGTTAGATTCTAATACTTCACTTACAATACGTACAGTGTAAGGGAATTCAGTTGTATCTGGAATAATGTATTTTAGTGCTCTCTCGCCTAATGCACCATGTCCAATCTCACGACGACCAGGTGCTCTAACTGGGCCTGTCTCTCCAACAGAGAAATTAGGGAAGTTGTAATGATGCATGAATCGTTTTTCTTGTTCAGGACCTAGTCCATCAATAAGTTGATAATCACCTAATGCTCCTAATGTTAATACAGATAAAGCTTGAGTTTGTCCACGTGTAAATAAACCTGAGCCATGTGCTCGTGGCAATAAACCAACTTCAGATTCAAGTGGTCTAATTTCATCTGGTTTACGCCCATCAGGTCTAATTTTTTCATCAGCGATAAGACGACGTACTTCTTCTTTAACTAAGTCATTTAAAATTGCATAAACTTCATCAATTAACAATTCATTTTCAGGATCTGCTTCGTCAACAAATTCAGTTGCAATTTCAGCTTTTAACGTATCCAAGTTTTCGTCACGTTGTTGTTTATCAAATGTTAGAACTGTTTCTTTTAAGCCTTTTTCTTCAGTAAGTGTTTTAACTCTTGAAACCAGTGCTTCATCACGTTCTACAGGTACAAATTCTTTTTTAACAGGCTGAATGTGAGCTACCACTTCTTCTTGGAATGCTACTAAACGTTTGATTTCATCATGTCCGAAGAAAATAGCTTCTAACATTTCTTTCTCAGTTATTTCACTTGCACCAGCCTCTACCATGTTTACAGCGTCTTTATGGCCGGCAACTTCTAGGTCTAGACGTGAAACTTCTTTTTCCTCAACGGTAGGGTTAATTACATATTTACCATCAACATAACCTACATTAACACCAGCAATTGGTCCTTGGAAAGGAATATCTGAAACACTTAATGCCATTGAAGAACCTATCATAGCAGCCATTTCAGGCGAACAATCTGGATCAGCGCTTAGTACTGTGTTCATAATTTGAACGTCATGTCGATATCCTTTAGGGAAAAGTGGTCGAATTGGTCTATCAATTAAACGTGCAGTTAATGTTGCTTCGTCTCCTGGACGACCTTCACGTTTTTTAAATCCTCCTGGAATTTTACCAGCAGCATACATTTTTTCTTCATAGTTAACTGTTAATGGGAAAAAGTCACCATCACGAGGTTCTTTAGATGCTACAGCCGTAGATAATACAACCGTATCTCCATAACGTACTAAAACTGCACCATTAGCTTGTTTTGCTAATTGCCCTATCTCAATCGTTAACGATCTTCCAGCCCACTCAGTTTTAAACACTTTCTTTTCTTGAGACATTATGAATCTCCTCTCTGAAATCTATTAACTACATCATATCATTTATTTTTCAAATTTTATATTAGTGATTTATATTAAACGATAAAAAAAGGAAAGTACCAAACTAAATGGTGCTTTCCTCTTAATATATAAAAATTAACGACGAATACCTAATGATTTAATTAATTCACGGTAACGTTGAATATCTTTACCACGTAAGTAGTTTAATAAGTGACGACGACGACCTACCATTTTTAATAATCCACGACGTGAATGGTGGTCTTTTTTGTGTTCACGTAAGTGTTCGTTTAACGCAGCGATTTCTGCTGTTAAAACAGCGATTTGTACTTCTGGTGAACCAGTGTCAGTTTCGTGCACGCGATATTCTTTGATAATTTCATTTTTACGTTCTTGAGTGATTGCCATAATTAAATTCCTCCTAAAATTTGTATACACCTTAATCTGAGCTAGGCGTCGGAGTCTCAACCCGCCAAGATAAAGGAATAATATTTATGAATTCTATTTT
The DNA here is from genome assembly GCF_006094395.1 of Staphylococcus haemolyticus. Lineage (NCBI taxonomy): Bacteria > Bacillati > Bacillota > Bacilli > Caryophanales > Staphylococcaceae > Staphylococcus > Staphylococcus haemolyticus. The sequence goes on from NZ_CP035291.1 coordinate 1,596,591, forward strand.
CTAGAACTCAACTTTAAATATTATACGATACATCATCACCGAAATCAACTGAAAGTAAGTATTTCGCTTTTTCTTTATCATTATTCATTTGTTCAACTAATGGATCAATACCATCAAATTTAACTTCTGGTCTTAAGTAATGATGCCAATAAACAATAACACGTTCACCATATATATTGTCATTAAAATCAAAGATATTAACTTCAATCACTACTTCAGCTTTAGAAGGATCGTGAAAAGTAGGTTTAACACCAACATTAGCTACACCACGATAGATTTTATTTTCAGCACCTATTGCCATACTAACAGCATAAACCCCTTTTTTAGGTAAAACATAATCATCACTAGGTTGAACATTTGCCGTAGGAAAGCCAATTGTACGTCCACGTTTCTCTCCTTGAACTACAGTGCCTTTAATTCGATAGAGATAACCTAACTGTTCATTTACCTTTTTTAAATTCCCTTCTTTCAAAGCTTCCCTAATTGCAGTAGTAGAGATTTTTTCAGTTTCCATTTCTTGTTTACCAACTATTGTAGTACTAAATTCATCCATTTCATTTAATACGGACATGTTACCTTTTCCGAATTTACCGTAAGTAAAGTCAAAACCAGCAATTACTTCTTTAACACGATTATTAATAATATAGTCTTGAACAAACTCTTCTGCTGTTACACTCGCAAATCGTGAAGAAAAATTAATAACAATACAATAATCCACGTCGTGCTGTTCAATCATTTCAAGTTTATCTGAAAGTGGTGTTAAATAATCCGTGCGTTTACGTTCAGGATTTAACACAACAGAAGGATGAGGATCGAATGTTGTTACTGCCTTTTTTAGATTTTGCGCTGCAGCACGTTCATCCAATGCTTCAAACACTTTATGATGACCACGATGCATGCCATCAAAAAAGCCAAATGCCATCGCAACGTCTTCTTTTATCAATTGATCTTCTTGAATTGGATGGGTTACTTCTATCACTTTCATAACTTTAGACTCCTTTAATTAAATACTTTTTTAGGTTTTATTTCATGATTTTTTTCCGGATGTTGAATATAAATTGCCATTACTTTCTCCGTCTCAGAATCAATAAAGACAAGTTGTTGTTCAATCGTTTGATTAAATTGTTTTTTATTAAACTTTTGTCCATTTAATATTCTAGTTTTTATATTTTCATCAGAAACATAAATTTTCGGCAAACTTTTCAAACCATATTCTAAAGGAAATAAGTGTGGTTGTAATGTGTCTTGCTCATGTAATTGAGAGATTTGATCTAATGTTATACTATCTTTAATGTCAAACCCACCTGAATTTATTCGTGTCAATAGCGACATGTGAGCTGGATACCCTAATTGTTTACCAATATCCGTTGCTAATGTGCGAATATATGTACCTTTACCACACTTAACCTCAATATTAAAATGACATTTCCCATCTTCGAATTGAAGTTCAGAGGTGCGTGCTATCGAATCTATATTTACTTTACGAATTGGTCGTTCAACAGTTTCACCTTTACGTGCATACTCATATAACTTTTTACCATTTACTTTAACAGATGAATACATAGGTGGAACTTGTTCTATAATTCCTTCAAATTGTTTTAAAACAGCGTCTACTTCGTTTATATTTATTGCGTTTGCTTGTACATCTATTTTATCAATAACTTCTCCTGTTTGATCTTCCGTTGTCGTACTTTCCCCTAGAGTTATGGTAGCGTTATAAGATTTTCCCATATCCATCACATAATCACTTACACGAGTGGCAGTACCAATACATACTGGCAATACCCCAGAAACTTCAGGATCTAATGTCCCAGTATGACCTATTTTCTTAGTTTTTAAGATTTTTCTTAGCTTAAAGACGACATCATGACTCGTCAATCCACGCTCTTTATATACAGGTAAAATACCATTATACATTTTTTCACGTCCTTCAGTTTTAAGTACACTTATGTATCATAACTTATCTGACTTAACTTGTGTTATTTAATATAAAAGTAATAACACTAATTCGTATATCATATAGCTAAATTGGTAAATTTTTAATTACTTTAATTTTAAAAAAAGAGTAGAACTGAAATTATACTAATTTCAATGTCCTACCCCTTAACTATTTAGTAAATTTGCTGTAATTAAGATAATAAATAATTATCTATCTTGCTTATGCAAATCTTGAATCATTTTCTCGATTTTATTACCATACTCAATTGATTCATCATATTCAAAGAATAATTCTGGAACGATACGCAATCTCATTCTTGAACCTAATTCAGATTTAATAAATCCTTTCGCTTTGTCTAAAGCTTTAAACGTATCATTAACTTCTTTTTCGCTACCTAAGACTGTAAGGTAAACTTTTGCTTGAGATAAGTCATTTGTTAAGTCAACGTCAGTAATAGTGATAAACCCTACTCTAGGATCTTTAACTTTATTATTAACGATATCCATAATTTCTTTCTTCATTTGTTCGCCTACGCGTTCTGCTCTCATGTTATTCATTTATGTCACCTCAATATTTGATGTTACTCTTCTTTGTTATTTTATTCACTATTTAAGTTAGATTCAAACGCATTATCTTAAAGAAGTAATATATTGTAAAGTTTATCATTTAAAAAGGTGGACGGTTTCTCCACGTCCACCTATACATATATTGTTAAGTCTTATCTTTCGATTTCAACCATTTCGAATGCTTCGATAATGTCGCCTTCTTTAATATCATTGAATTTTTCAATTGTAATACCACATTCATAACCTTGAGCTACTTCTTTCGCATCATCTTTGAAACGTTTCAATGTATCTAATTCACCTTCAAATAGAACAATTCCGTCTCTAATAATACGAACACCCGCATTACGAGTAATCTTACCTTCAGTAACATAACTACCAGCAATTGTGCCAACTTTAGACACTTTGAATGTTTGACGTACTTCAGCTTGTCCGATAACTTGTTCTTCGAATTCAGGATCAAGTAAACCTTTCATAGCTGATTCAATTTCTTCAATAACATTATAAATAACGCGATGTAGTCTCATATCAACGTTTTCAGCTTCTGCAGCACGTTTAGCACCTGCGTCTGGACGCACATTGAAACCGATAATAATACCATTTGACGCATTAGCTAATGTAACATCTGATTCATTAATAGCCCCAACAGCAGTGTGAATAATACGTACATTAACGCCTTCTACATCGATTTTCATAAGAGAAGCTGCAAGTGCTTCAACAGAACCTTGAACGTCACCTTTGATAATCACGTTAAGATCTTTCATTTCACCTTGTTTCATTTGTTCAAATAAGTTGTCTAATGAAACATTTTTACTTTCTTGACGTTGTTGGATAACGCTTGCTTCATGACGCGCTTCACCAATGCGACGTGCTTGTTTTTCGTCTTTGAAGATAACGAAGCGATCACCAGCTAATGGCACATCATTGATACCTGTAATTTCTACAGGTGTAGAAGGGCCTGCTGATTTAATTCTTTGACCTAAATCATTAACCATCGCTCTAATTCGTCCATATGTGTTACCTACAACTATTGAGTCACCAACATTCAATGTTCCGTTTTGAACTAATAATGAAGCAGCTGGACCACGTGATTTATCTAACTCCGCTTCAATCACAGTACCTACAGCTTGTTTATCAGGATTAGCTTTTAATTCTTGGACTTCAGCTACTAAGCCAATCATTTCTAATAAATCATCAATACCTTCACCACTTAATGCTGAAAGTGGAACAAAAATTGTTTCACCGCCCCAATCTTCAGGGATCAAACCGTACTCAGTTAATTCTTGCATAACACGGTCTGGGTTTGCAGTAGGTTTATCAATTTTATTTACAGCTACTATAGTAGGAACGTTAGCCTCTTTTGCATGGTTAATTGCCTCAATTGTTTGTGGCATTACACCATCATCAGCTGCGACTACTAAAATTGTGATGTCCGTTACTTGAGCACCACGTGCACGCATTGTAGTAAATGCTGCGTGTCCAGGTGTATCAAGGAATGTAATTTTTTTACCAGCATTTTCAATTTGATAAGCACCAATATGTTGCGTGATACCGCCTGCTTCTCCAGCTGTAACTTTAGTATGACGAATTGAATCAAGTAATGTTGTTTTACCATGGTCAACGTGTCCCATAATTGTAACTACCGCTGGGCGTTCAATTGCATCTGGATCAGCTTCTTCTTCATCAAAGTAAATTGATAAATCTTCTTCATTTACCACCACTTCTTTTTCAAGTTCAACACCATAATCATCCGCAATCAATTCTAGTGTTTCTTCATCAAGTGCTTGGTTAATATTAGCAACGATGCCTAATAAGAATAATTTTTTAATAATTCCTGATGATTCAATATTTAATTTATCAGCTAACTCGCCAACTGTAATGCCTTCCTCATATGTGATTTTAGAAGGCATTTCTTTTGGTTCAGCTGCCGGTTTGTTATTTTTGTTACCTTTGTTGTTTTTATTATTTTTATTGTTCTTATTGTTTTTGTTATTTTTATTATTTTTGGCATTATTTTTGTTATTATTATTGCCTTTTTGATTCGCGTTACCTTTGTTGCTTTGTTTGTTATTATTTTTATTGTTGTTTTTGTTTTGTTGTTTTTGGTGATTATTTTGAGTGTTTTGTTTTGTATTATTGTTACTTTCTTGTTGTCTAAACTTTTTATCAAGCGTTTTAATTTGATCGTCCTCTAACGCTTGCATATGGTTTGAAACTTCTACATTCATATTTTTCAACTCGTCTATAATCTCTTTACTCTTAACATTTAATTCTTTCGCATATTCGTAAATTCTTTTTTTACTCATATAATCACTCCTTACAATATTCATCTATCATCGACGTAAGCTTAGTCGCAAACCCAGAGTCTATAACTCCAATGTTTACACGTTCTGACTTGCCTAAAGATTGTCCTAATTCTGCTCTTGTACTAAAGATTCTAAATGGAACATGATATGATTCACATTTATTTTTTATATTCTTTACAGTATTTTCTGAGGCATCAGATGCCATGATAACAAGCTTTATATTATTTTTCTTGATTTCAGTAAGCAATACAGACTCGCCAGACTTTACTTTACGGGCTCTCATTGCTAAACCTAAAAAGTTTAAAATTTGTTCTTTGCTCATTTAGGAATCTCTTCTCTATATATCAAACGTATAATTTCTTTATAAACAGGGTCTAGCTTCTCAGAATCTGCATTAAAATATCTTTCAAGTACGCCTTTTTCTTGGGCTGCTTCTACACTTTGAACATCTTTTGAAACATAAGCGCCTCTACCTTGTTGTTTGCCAGTACCATCAGCAAAAATGTCGCCTTCTTTGTTAATAACAACGCGAATCATATCTTTTTTGGGACGCATTTCATTTGTAATAATACATTTACGCATTGGAATCTTTTTCTTCTTCACTTAATTACTCACCCCAATTATCTGCTTATACGTCTTTTTCTTCACTGTCTGCTTCTTCATTATTTTCAGAAGTTTCATCGATATCTGCCGCTAATTCTGCAGTAGTTAAATTTGATTCCTCTAAATTAACATCATCAATTTCAATATCTTCATCATCTGATTCTGATAAAACGATGTCTTCAGCTAATTCTTCAGATTCAATCACAGGATAAATTCCCGCATCACGAGCATCAGTTTCTGATTTAATATCAATTTTCCATCCAGTCAATTTTGCAGCTAATCGTGCATTTTGACCTCTCTTACCAATAGCTAGTGACAATTGATAGTCAGGAACTACAACAACAGTAGATTGATTGTCTTCGTCAACGATAACTTCCAATACTTGTGAGGGACTTAAAGCATTACGTACAAATACTTTAGGATCTTCATTCCATTGAACGATGTCGATTTTTTCTCCACCAAGTTCTTCAACTACAGCTTCAACTCGAGCACCTTTTGCACCAACACATGCGCCTACCGCATCGATATCTGGATTATCAGAATAAACACTAATCTTAGAACGATCACCAGCTTCACGTGCTACTGATTTCACAATAACAGTTCCATCATAAATTTCAGGAACTTCTTGCTCAAATAAACGTTTTAACAAGCCTGGATGACTTCTAGAAACGTAAATTTGTGGTCCCTTAGTTGTCTGTTCCACTTTATTAACATAGACTTTAATACGTTCGTTAGGAATATATTTTTCGTTAGGACTTCTTTCAGCTTCAGATAAGACCGCTTCAATTCTACCTAAGTTAACATAAACGTAACGATGGTCAACTCTATCGATAACACCTGTTAAAATATCATCTTCTTTATCAATAAATTCAGTATACAGAATTTCTCTTTCAGCATCTCTTAGTCTTTGCATTACTGCTTGTTTAGCAGCTTGTGCACCAACACGACCAAAATCTTTTGGTGTAACATCTTCTTCGTAGATATCACCAACTTCATATGCTGGATTTTTAACTAATGCTGTACTTAAATCTACTTCGTCTCTGTCATCAAATACTTCTTCTACAACTTCTTTACGTGCTATAACTTTAAAAGTACCTTCATCCATATTTAATTCTACACGTACGTTTCTAGCACTATCATAGTTCTTTTTATATGCAGTTATTAAAGCTGCTTCAATAGCATCGATTAATACTTCTCTAGGGATTTTCTTTTCTTTTTCTAAATATTCAGTTGCTAATAAAAGTTCATTACTTGCCACAATTATTCCTCCTCATCACGTTAAATCATTACAGCGTGACGTGCTTTTGCAATTTTATTTCTTGGTATTTCAATTTGTTTTGTTTTAGCTTTTTCTTTAACTTCCATCGTGATTGTGTCATCATCAACAGCTTTTAAAATTCCAAGCCACTCTTTATCGCCTTCAATTGGCGCATATAATGATACAAATACTGGTTTATCAATTGCATTGTGATAATCTTTTTCTTTTTTAATTGGACGTTCCGCACCTGGTGATGCTACGTCTAAGTAGTACATATCTGGAATTGGATCATTCTCATCCATTGCCTCGCTGATTTTTTCAGAAGCAAGTGTGCAATCATTTAAATTGACACCGCCCTCTTTATCAATAGAGATTCTTAAGAAATGATCTTTCCCCTCTTTAGTGTATTCAACTTCAACTAATTCAAAATTCAATTCGTCTAAAATAGGAGTTATGATTGTTTCTACTTCCTCAGTGATTTTACTCATACAGGCCTCCTTTTTCGGCAAATAGAAAAGAGCGGGTATATGCCCACTCTTTCTGCCTGAGTCTAATTTTTTACGCAACTTAAGTATATCACACTTTAATTCCTTAAACAAATGTCTATATCTTGCGTCACAGAGACTACTAAAATACTTTTGATCTTGGAATATAAATTACATATCAAAAATAGACAATTGTGCCTTATCTGGAAGATTAGGTAAAGAACCTAAATCATCAAGATACTCAATTATTTTTTGAGATAATCCAGCCTTTTTATTTAAATCTTCTTTAGATAGGAATGGACCATCTTCTCGCGCTTCAACAATACGTTTAGCAACATTCTCTCCAAGTCCAGGTACAGAAATAAATGGAGGAATTAAAGTATCTCCTTCAATAATAAAGTCAAATGCCTGACTTTTCTCTAGACTGATTGGTTGCATACGGAATCCGCGGTGAGCCATTTCATTCATAATTTCTAAGACAGTAAGAACATCTTTTTCTTTTTTACCGAGGTCCATGTATCTTGAATACATATCTTTGACTGTATTCTTTATGCTTTCTTTGTCTTTAATCATAGTAATTAAATCAAAGTCTGATGCACGAATTGTGAAATAAGATGCATAATAATAAAGCGGATGATGTACTTTGAAATATGCAATTCTCACTGCCATTAGTACATATGCGGCTGCGTGAGCTTTAGGGAACATGTACTTAATTTTCAGACAAGAATCTAAATACCAATCTGGTACATTATTCTCTTTCATAGCGTCTATCATTTCTTCAGTTAGACCTTTACCTTTACGCACTGATTCCATTGTTTTAAAGGCCATTGACGGTTCTAATCCTGCATACATTAAATAAACCATGATATCATCACGACAACCTATAACGCTTGATAAATCACAAATACCTGAACGAATCAATTCTTGTGCATTACCTAACCAAACATCAGTACCATGAGATAGTCCTGATATTTGTACAAGTTCTGAAAAAGTTGTTGGTTTCGTATCTTCTAACATTTGTCGAACAAATCCTGTACCAAATTCAGGTACACCGAATGTTCCAGTCTTACAAAGTATCTCCTCTTCAGTTACACCTAATGATTCAGGACTACTAAAGATTTGCATTGTCTCTTTATCATCTACTGGAATGGTCTTAGGATCTATACCAGATAAATCTTGTAACATACGAATCATTGTAGGATCATCATGTCCTAATATATCAAGTTTTAAAACATTATCATGGATGGAATGGAAGTCGAAATGCGTTGTCATCCAAGAAGCGCTTTGATCATCTGCAGGATATTGTATCGGGGTGAAATCATAAATATCCATGTAATCAGGAACTACTATAATCCCACCTGGATGTTGTCCTGTTGTACGTTTTACACCTGTACATCCTTTAACCAGACGATCGATTTCCGCACCACGTTTATGGATACCTTGGTCATTTAAATAGCCTTTAACATATCCAAACGCCGTTTTTTCGGCAACTGTACCTATTGTTCCTGCACGGAAAACCTTGTCTTCCCCGAAAAGCACTTTAGTATAGTTATGAGCGTTTGGTTGGTACTCACCACTAAAGTTCAAGTCAATATCGGGAACTTTATCTCCCTTAAATCCTAAGAATGTTTCAAATGGTATGTCTTGCCCTTCTTTAATAAGTTCAGCACCACAAGTGCTACATTGTTTATCAGGTAAGTCAAACCCTGAACCTACAGACCCATCATCAAAGAATTCACTCGTTTTACAGTTAGGACAAATGTAATGAGGTGGCAATGGATTAACTTCAGTTATTTCAGTCATTGTTGCCACAAAACTAGATCCAACCGAACCACGCGAACCTACTAAATATCCATCATCTAGAGATTTTTTAACAAGACGTTGTGAAATTAAATAGATAACCGAGAAACCATTTCCGATGATACTTGCTAGTTCTTTTTCAAGACGATCGATTACGATTTGTGGTAAATCTTCACCATATAATTTTTTGGCATTCGTGTAGCTTAGTTCACGAATTTCTTCATTTGCTCCATCCATACGTGGCGTAAACAATTGATCTTTAATTGGAATAACTTTTTCAATTCGGTCCGCTAATTCATTTGTGTTTTTAACAACTATTTCATGTGCTTTTTCTTCGCCTAAAAAGTGAAACTCATCTAACATCTCATCTGTCGTTCTAAAATGCGCTTCTGGTAAAGTTGAGCGATTCAAAGGATTACCAGGTTGAGATGCGATTAAGATTTTACGAGCAATTGCGTCATGTTCATATAAATAATGCGCATTTCCTGTCGCTATTACTGGAATACCTGTACTTTCTCCAGCTTTTAATATACGTTCATAAATTTCATAAAGTGTTTCAGTATCTCTAATGAGTTCTCTATCAATAAGATCTTGATACAGTTTAGGTGGTTGTACTTCAATAAAATCATAATATTTAGCGATTTTTTCAACTTCCGATTGGTCTCTCTGCATTACAGCAGTGAATAATTCACCTTCATCACAAGCTGTTCCAACTAGTATGCCTTCACGGTATTCATTTAATAATGAACGTGGAATTCTAGGAGTTCGATAATAGTATTTAACTAATGAGGCACTTACAATTTTAAATAAGTTCTTTAAGCCTTCCTGTGTTTGAACAATTAATGTCACATGTGTCGGACGTGCACGTTTATATGCATCTTCATTAGACAGTTTTTGATTAATGTCTTTATGATTTGTAACTCCTAACTCTTTCATTTGCTGAACCATCTTAATGAAGATATAAGCTGTAGCCTCAGTATCATAAATAGCTCTATGGTGTTGAGTTAATTCTACACCATACTTTTTCGCTAAAAAGTTTAATCCGTGTTTACCATATTCAGTATTAATCGTACGTGATAGTTCTAAAGTATCAATGACACCATTCGTTGATGGCCCAAAGCCAAGTCTTTCATAGCCAGTGTCAATAAAGCCCATATCAAATGATGCATTATGTGCTACAAATATAGCATCCCCAACCCACTCTTTAAATTCAGTCAATACTTCCTCAATCTCAGGTGCATCAGTCAACATATCATCAGTAATGTGAGTTAAATTAATGATTGTTTCTGATAATTTTTCGTGTGGATTACTAAATCGTTCAAATTTATCAATAATTTCCCCGTCTTTAACTTTAACGGCGGCCAATTCTATAATTTGATCGTATTGGTTTGAAAGTCCAGTTGTTTCAACGTCAAATACAACATAAGTTGCTTCTTTAAGATCTCGATCTGTTGGTTTGTAAGCAATAGGTACTCCGTCATCTACGAGCATACCTTCCATACCATAAATCATTTTAATACCATTTTTTTCAGCGGCACCATGAGCATCAGGAAAGGCTTGAACGACATTATGATCTGTAACTGCTATCGCTTTATGTCCCCATTTTGCAGCTTGATTAACATATGCACTTATATTAGGAATACCATCCATTTGACTCATTGATGTATGTAAATGAAACTCTACACGCTTTTCTTCAGCTTTATCTTGCTTAGGTGTCTTTTTGATTTCTTCTATATCAGTCATCATCATTACTAAATCTCTTACAAACGTGTCTTCTTCAATACGTCCTTGAGCGCGTACCCATTTACCTACACTTAGTGCCTTAAAGTGATCTAAATCATCTTTATTTTTTCTTGTAAACATCTTAAGTACAAGAGAATCTGTGTAGTCTGTGACTTTTAACTCAACAATATGACGACCACTCTTTAATTCTTTTAGGTTAATATCAAATATAACCCCTTCAATCGCTACTTTGAACTCTTCCTCAATGATTGATTCAATTGGTTTTATATTATCAATTTGTATCGGTTTACCAATTTGACACTTATCAACATTACTTTCATTGTTATCTTGTTGTTTCGCTTTTTCTGCTTTGATTTTTTCAATTTTTTCAGTTGCTTCACGAGCACTTTTTTCATCTTCTTCTTGAATATGTGCTTCTAATGAAGCTAAATCATCATAAGAACTTGAGTCGTCTGTTTCAAAAACAACTTTATCAATATCAAAACCACATTTACGAAAAGCTTTTACTAAGCTACCATTACATACTTTGTCAAAGTGATTTCTTTCGATGTCATTAGAGGTCATTACTTTCAACACATTACCAGACATAATTAAACGCTTCTGTTTAAGTTGACCTTTTACTTTAGGTGAAAGTGCAGTGTGTTCTATACAATGACCAAAATATTTGATAGCATGCTCATCTTGATTACTTGTATCTTGAATTGTAAAATGCCAATCAACTTTGGCAATTTCTTTAAATTCTTCAGTAATCGCATTAGTGAATATTAAATAATCTTCATGTGATAGAAAATATGGCAATGTAATTTGAAATTCCCACGTTCTATTTTTATTTGACACATCTACTCGCGTTAATTCACCTTTTTCAATTATTGTTTGATCTAGTTGATTGGAAACTTTAATCTGGTCAGCGAGTACTTTGAATTTTTCTTGATTCGTCATTGCCATGACAGATAACCACCCTTATATCTAACTAATTTCTCAATTATATGTATACGCAACGTGTTATTGATCTAACTGCAAACTTGATATCCATTATACTACTTTGCCATGTGCTTTTCATATGTTTCGTTTTAAAATTTTTAGTAAAAAAAGAGGTTTAGACAAATATGAAATTGTCTTAACCTCATTTAGCATTATGCATTGAAAATCCATGTTGAACAAGTGAAATCAAGTACATTCATCAAATTCAACTTAGTCTTAGCAAATTATAAATTACTATAAAGTGTAGCGATATGAGTGTTTAAATCGTTAATATGAACTTCTTCGCTTTCACCAGTTTGACGTACTTTAACTTCAACGATACCCTCACTAGCATTTTTACCAACTACAATTCTTATTGGAAGACCGATTAAATCTGCATCATTAAATTTAACGCCAGCTCGATCTTTACGATCATCATAAAGTACATCATATTGTTGTTGTAATTCTTTATACAATTGATCACCTAATTCTAGTTGTTCATCCTTTTTAGGATTAATAGTAATTAGATGTAAATCAAATGGTGTAACTGATTTAGGCCAAATAATACCATTTTCATCATTATTTTGTTCAACAATAGCACTTAGCGTTCTTGAAACGCCTATTCCGTAGCACCCCATGATTAATGGCTTAGCTTTACCTTGGTTATCTAAGAATGTTGCGTTCATTGCTTCTGAGTATTTAGTTCCTAACTTAAATACTTGACCTACTTCAATGCCTTCTGCAAATTTCGCTTCGCCAGAGCCATCGCTTAATGTTTCTCCTTCTAAGATAAAGCGGAAATCTCCAAACTCATCAACCTTGAAATCTCGATCTAAATTAGCATTAATATAGTGGGATCCATCCTCATTAGCACCAACGACTAAATTATTTAAATCTCTGACATAATTATCTGCAAAAATTCTAATATCTTTATCATGAACTGGTCCCAGTGAACCAGGATTAGCACCTAATAAGTTAACAATCTCTTCTTGAGTAGCCATTTCAACATTATCTGTTTCAAAAAATGCTTTTACTTTGACATCATTTAATTCATGATGACCACGTATTAAGAACATAATGAATTCTCCATCAATTTTAAAAATCATTGATTTAACAATTTCATCAACCGGACGGTTTAAAAAATCAGCTAATTCTTGAGCAGTTTTAACATTAGGTGTTTCAACCTTTTCTAGTTCTGCTACTTCTGTATGCTTTTCATTTGGATGATAAACGACTTCCGCTTTTTCAATATTAGCTGCATAATCACTATGCTCACTATATACGATAGTATCTTCACCAATTTCACTTAAGGCCATGAATTCGTGTGTGTGGTTACCGCCAATTGCACCTGAGTCTGCAACCACTGGTCGAGCATTGATGCCAACACGTTTGAATATACGGTCGTAAGCATTGTACATATCTTGATATGTTTCATCTAAAGATGCTTCATCAGCATGAAATGAATACGCATCTTTCATAATAAATTCTCTACCTCTTAACAAACCAAAGCGTGGACGTTTCTCATCTCGAAATTTAGATTGTATTTGGAATAACGTTAAAGGCAATTGTTTATATGATTTAAGTTCATCTCTAACGATAGAAGTCACTACTTCCTCATGTGTAGGACCTAAAGCAAATTCACGTCCATTACGATCTTTTAAGCGCATTAACTCTGGACCGTATGCACCCCAACGACCTGATTCTTCCCAAAGTTCTGCTTGTTGAAGTGCAGGCATTAAAATTTCAACGGCATCAATGCTTTCCATTTCTTCACGGATGATTTTAGAAATATTATTTAACACACGAGATGCTAATGGTAAATAGCTATAAATACCACTTGTACTTTGTTTGATTAATCCTGCTTTTAATAATAATTGGTGACTCAATGCTTCTGCTTCAGCAGGGACATCTCTCCTAGTTGGTATGAAAACTTTCGATTGTTTCATCACTTAATCCTCCTTATTTTACAAGAAATAACGTTGTATATCGTTCCAAGTTACTAGAACCATTATAATTAAGACAAAAATAGCACCAGCAGCTATTATAATTGTTTCTGCTTTTTTATTAACTGGTCTTCTGAAAATTGCTTCATAGATAACAAATAAAATTCGACCACCATCAAGTGCTGGAATTGGTAATAAGTTCATTATACCTAAGTTAACACTTAATAGTGCAGTGTAGTATGTTAAAGCAATGATACCCTGCTTAACTACAGAGTCAACATTATGATAAATACCCACTGGACCATTTAACATATCAAATGAGAATTGACCTGTGAATATACTTGCAATCATTGTTCCTACAGCTTTAAAGATTAATGTACTGGCACTAACAAACTGATCAAATCCTAGCGCAATTGGTTTTATTAAAGTATGTTCTTTCTCTGGTTGGAAACCTAAAATGTACGTCGTCTCAGAATTTAATTTAGTTTGCTTAATAACTTGCTTTTTAGGAGTTATGTCCACTGTCTTTGTTTGATTATCTCTTTCAAATTTTATAGTTGTTTTATTATCTTTAATTTTATTTGCTGCAGACTGAATGTCATCAAAACTCTTTGTTTTATATTGACCTACTTGAACGATTTTATCTCCGGATTTTAATCCTGCTTGTTGCGCTGGATAGTGATCAGCTAATTGCCCCACTGAGGTAGTAGGTGTTCCTTGGAAATAAGCTAATGCGATAAATAATATTAAGGCTAATATAAAGTTAAATAATGGTCCTGCAAATAACGTTAAAAATTTGGGTAAAGGTTTCTTATGTGCAAATTGTCGATGTCGCGGAGCGATTTGAATTAAACTACCATTCTCAACAAAATATGCTTTTTCAGCAATATTAAAATGATGTCGCTCATTATCATATGAAGTAATACCTTCAATGTACAAATCATCCTTGAAGTCACATTGTTTAACTTCAATTGCTTCTATCTTTTGAAATTTATGCTGATCATCTAAAATTATGTGCGTAATCTCATCTTTATCATTAAGTTTTACTTTAACATTCATACCTGGTTCAACTGGTGGCTCTTCTAAACCGTCTCCAGCCATTCTTACATAACCACCTACAGGTAATAAACGGATGGTATACAAAGTTTCGTTCTTACGGAAACTAAATATTTTTGGTCCCATACCTATCGCGAATTCAGGACACATTATTCCAGCACGCTTAGCAAAGAACATGTGACCATATTCATGTACCGTAACAAGTACACCAAACACGATCATAAATGAGACAATAGTGATTAAATAGCTCACATGATACACCTCAATTAAATTAAATTTCTACTTTTTTCATTAGAACGATGTAGATTATCTATGATTTGGTTAAATTATTCAAGAATTTTACTTTTAATAAAAGGAGTTAAGAATTACATCATCTACTATGTCTAGTCAAATGTGCACTCAATAACTCCTCAATTATAGCACTATACATTTTTCATATATAAATAAAACATTAAAATCGCACTACATTTGTATTAATAAAATGTTGAGTAATGGTAAAACAAACATGAAACTATCAAATCGGTCTAATATACCACCGTGCCCCGGTAAAATTCTACCAGAATCTTTAACACCAAAATGACGTTTAAATCCTGATTCAACTAAATCTCCAAGTTGACCAAAGATACTCAAGATGATAGTTACTAATAATAGTAACCAAATATTTAAGTTGAAATCAACGAAGAACAACATAACAATTGGCACAATTAAACTACAAATTAATCCGCCAATAAAACCTTCAATAGTTTTATTCGGACTAATTACTGGCCATAATTTATGTTTACCCATTAGTCGACCGAAAATATAAGCACCTGTATCTGTTAACCACACCACTAAGAATGCATAAAGTATGTAATGTAAGCCATCTGAACGTGTTGCATAGAAATACATAAATCCAATACCGACATATGCAACTGACATAAGACAGAAAGCAGCATCCATAAAACTAAATCTGTTTTTTGACAGTACAGTGTAACTTAGTAAAATAAAACTCATTGCGATTAAACTTTTTAATTGAATGTCACTAACCCAGTCACCTGCAGATTGAGGTAACATAATAATTATTAATGCTAAAGCACTGAAAATACCAGGGACTGAAATTAATTTAATCATATTCATATTTAAAAGTTCTTTTAATGCAATTAAAGCTAGTAAGTACGCAAACAACATTAACGTTGTACCACCCATCAATAGAATGGGTAGAAAAATTAACAATGCTATAATTGCGGTTAAAGTTCTAACTTTCATACGCTACTCCTTACTTAACCCTCCAAAGCGTCTTTGGCGAGATTGATATATTTTTAAGCAATTTTTAAATTCTTCACCGTCAAAGTCTGGCCACAATTTCTCATTGAATATAAATTCACTATAAGAAGACTGCCAAATAAGGAAATTACTAATACGTTGTTCACCAGAAGTGCGAATTAATAACTCAGGATCTGGGTATGAATGTGTCATTAAATGCTTGTTAATCATTGATTCATCAATATCTTTACTGTCCTGACCATTGCGTTGAAGTTCATCATAAATTGATTTCATACTCTGAACAATTTCAGCTCGTCCACCATAATTGATGGCAAATATTAATTTCAGACCTGTATTATTTTTTGTTTTTTCTTTTGCATGTTCTATTGCTTCAATCGTCGATTTAGGAACTGCATCTAGAAATCCAATCGTTTCTATTTGAACATTTTTTTCAATGAGTTCGGGTAAAAATGTTTTTAAAAAATTAACAGGCAAATTCATGATATAATTAACTTCATTTTCAGGTCTAGACCAATTTTCAGTTGAAAAAGCGTATAGTGTTAAGTATTTAATACCCAAATCACTTGCTTCTCGCGTTACAGTTTTAATGGTTTGCATACCTTCGTAATGTCCTTTAATTCTAGGCATTTTACGCTTTTTGGCCCAACGTCCATTTCCGTCCATGATAATCGCTACATGTTCAGGTAAATTATGTAAATCTAAATCATCGTTATGACTGATTTTAGTCTTATTTCTTTTTATTAGCTTTTTAAACATGGTCTTTCCTCCGAGCCTGATCATCTCTATTATATTATATTAGTTATTTAAGAAATCATCTATCATTTTATCATACTCGATAATGGCATTGAATAAGCAAATGAAAAAACTGTACCAAAGTCTGAATTGGCACAGTTTAGACTAAAATAATTTATAGTAATGTAGAAAGTATATTTATAATAATACTTACACATTATTAAATGAATTAATTTATTGTCGAACTAATTAAACAGACATAATGTCTTTTTCTTTGTCCTCTACTAATTGATCAATTTCTTTAATAGAATTATCTGTAGCTTTTTGAACATCTTCTGTTTGACTTCTTAAATCATCTTCAGTAATGTCACCATTTTTTTCATCTTTTTTCAATTGATCATTAATATCACGACGGATGTTACGGATAGATACTTTCGCATCTTCACCAATTTTCTTAACGTTTTTCACTAATTCTTTACGACGTTCTTCTGTTAAAGCTGGGACAGTGATACGAATAACTTCACCATCACTTGTAGGATTTACACCTAAATTTGCTGCATAAATTGCTTTTTCAATATCAGCTACTGAAGATTTATCATAAGGAGAAATAACTAATAAACGTGCTTCAGGCACATTGATGCTCGCTAATTGTTGAACTGGTGTTGGTGCACCATAATAGTCAACAGTTACGCCACTTAATAAATTTGAATTTGCTCTTCCAGCACTGATATTTGCTAATTCTCTTGATAAATTATCGATAGATTTGCTCATTCTAGCTTTAGTGTCTTGAATTATGTCACTCATATTGTTTACACCTCTAATTATTTAGTTATTAACGTACCTATTTTTTCACCCATAACTGCACGTTTAATATTGCCTTCTTCCATAATTGAAAATACATTTAAAGGAATATTATTATCCATACAGAATGATGATGCAGTTGAGTCCATTACTTGTAACCCTTCTTGTAACATTTGAATGTGCGTCAAGTGTTCATATTTAACTGCATTCTTATCTACTTTAGGGTCTGCTGAATATACTCCATCAACATTATTTTTACCCATTAAAATAACATCGGCTTCGACTTCTGCTGCACGTAACGCTGCAGTTGTATCTGTAGAGAAGTATGGATTACCGATTCCTGCTGCAAAAATAACAACACGTTTCTTCTCTAAATGTCTAATAGCTCTTCGACGGATATATGGTTCAGCAACTTGTTTCATTTCAATTGATGTCAACACACGTGTGTCACATTCTAATTGTTCTAAGCTATCTTGGAGTGCAAGAGCATTCATAACTGTAGCAAGCATACCCATGTAGTCTGCTGTACCACGGTCCATACCTAAATCACTACCAGTTTTACCTCTCCAAATATTGCCACCACCAACGATAACTGCGATTTCGCAATCCATCTTAGCAACTTCAGCTACTTGCTGTGCCACGCTTTTAATAATGATTGGATTAATACCAAAACCTTTGTCTCCTGCGAGTGCTTCACCACTAAGTTTTAATACTACACGTTTATATTTAGAAGTTTGCGCCATTGTTTTTTCCTCTCTATTGTAAAAATATGTAATATATACAAGTAAAGAAGACACTGACGCGCCTTCTAACATAAAGTATCACTTTATAATAGAAAACCTCAAAGGTGTCTTCTTTCTTGTAAATCTTGTCGACAGATTATTTCATTTGACCTTTAACTTCATCTGCGAAGTTTTCTTCACGTTTTTCCATACCTTCGCCTACTTCATAGCGAACGAAGTCAACAAGTTTACCACCTTTAGATTTTAAGAAAGCTTCAACTGTTTGATCTGGATCTTTAACGAAGTTTTGATCAACTGCACAAATTTCTTGAAGATATTTACGTAAACGACCTTCAACCATTTTTTCAACGATGTTTTCAGGTTTACCTTCATTTAATGCTTGTTGTTTTAATACTTCTCTTTCGTGATTGATTTCTTCTTCTTTAACTTGTTCTGAAGAAACATATTTTGGATTGATAGCTGCGATGTGCATAGCAACATCTTTAGCAGCTTCTTCATCAGTAGAACCTTCAACTACAGTTAACACACCGATACGTCCACCCATGTGTAAGTATGCACCAAATGCATCGTTATCAGATTTTGTTCTGATTTCGAAACGACGGATACTTAATTTTTCACCGATTGTTGAGATTGCTTCTTTCATTCTTTCATCAACTGTTTTACCACTTGATAATTTAGTTTCTAATAAAGCATCTACTGTTTCAGCTTTGCTATCAAGAACTTGATTAGCAATTTCTTTAACTAATTCTTGGAAGCCTTCATTACGAGCTACGAAGTCAGTTTCAGAGTTGATTTCAACGATAGCAGCTTCATTTCCTTTAACTTCAACATGTACTAAACCTTCAGCTGCGATACGGTCTGCTTTTTTAGCTGCTTTAGCGATACCTTTTTCACGTAAGTAATCAATCGCTTTATCGATGTCACCATCAGTTTCTGTTAGCGCTTTTTTACAATCCATCATACCAGCGCCAGTTCTTTCACGTAATTCTTTAACAAGTTTTGCTGAAATTGCCATTAATTATTCCTCCAATATTTCTAATTGTAATAATAGATGATACCTAAATATTACCATTAAAGTCACTATAATTTCCAATACTCTAGTAAACTTTAATCATTATTATTTGAAAAAAGGGCGATAAGCATTACATCTTATCACCCATTTAAACTATATCTTAGTTTGATTCAACAGTAGTATTTTCTTCAGTTGATTCTGCTTCTTGAGATTCTTCTTTTTCATCTAAATTGATGTTTTGCTCTGCAGCTACTTCATCGTTAGAAACACCTTGTTGACCTTCTAAGACAGCGTCAGCCATTTTACCAGTTAATAATTTAACGGCACGAATAGCATCGTCGTTCGCTGGGATAACGTAATCAATTTCATCTGGATCACAGTTAGTGTCAACAATACCAACGATTGGAATATTTAATTTACGTGCTTCAGCAATCGCGTTACGCTCTTTACGAGGGTCAACTACGAATAATGCTTGAGGCATAGATTTCATATCACGAATACCGCCTAAGAATTTGATTAAACGGTCGTATTCTTTTTTAAGTTCAACAACTTCTTTTTTAGGTAAAACGTCGAATAAACCGTCTTCTTCCATTTTTTCGATTTCAGAAATACGTTTAATACGTTTAGAAATTGTTTTGTAGTTAGTTAAAATTCCGCCTAACCATCTTTGGTTAACGTAGAATTGTCCAGCACGTTCTGCTTCAGCTTTAACTGACTCTTGTGCTTGTTTTTTAGTACCTACGAATAAGACTCTACCGCCATCTTCAGATACTTGTTTGATGAAGTTATAAGCTTCTTCAACTTTTTTCACTGTTTTTTGTAAGTCAATGATATAGATACCATTTCTCTCAGTGAAGATGTATTTTTTCATTTTTGGGTTCCAACGGCGTGTTTGGTGACCGAAGTGAACACCGGCTTCTAGTAATTGTTTCATTGAAATTACTGCCATTTTAAATTCCTCCTAGTGGTTATTTACCTCCATAATAAACTCATATAAAGACAATTAATTTAATTGCACCCTTTAAATGTACGTTTATCATGTGTGTATTGGCTTTTATAGCCGAAAACAATAATATCATATTTCTATATAATGCGCAATGTTAATTTCACTAAAGAAATAATGCTATACACATTTTTCATAATAAAAACTGTTACAAATAATATATACTTGCAACAGTTGAATGTTGGTTATTGCATTATCGATTTAAATCATAATTATTTATTTCGTTCTAATTCATCAAGGAATTTTTCTTTTTTAACTTTAATAAAGGTACCCTTCATCCCTAAGGATCGTGATTCGATTACACCAGCACTTTCAAGTTTACGTAACGCGTTCACGATTACTGAGCGAGTGATACCTACTCTATCTGCTACTTTTGAAGCTATCAATAGGCCTTCATTACCACCTAATTCTTCAAAAATATGCTCAATTGCTTCTTTTTCAGAATAAGATAATGAATTAATTGCCATAGTGATTGCCGCTTTATCACGTGCCTCTTTCTCAACTTCATTATGTTTCTCACGAAGTATTTCCATTCCAATAACTGTTGCAGCGTATTCGCCTAATACTAAATCATTTTCGTTAAAGTCATCTTTAACACGACCAAGTACTAATGTTCCTAATCTTTCGCCGCCACCAAGTATTGGAAATACAGTTGTACGACTGCTACTAAATACTTCTTTATCTTCAGGTGGGAATACAGTTAATTCATTATCAATATCAATATTAGATTCAGTTTGTTTAACGTCCATTAATAGTTCTGTATATTCACTAGGAATGTGTTTACTTTCTAACATTTCGTTAATTCTCTGACTTTTTAAAAGTTCATTTAAACTTGAACCTAGAATTTTACCTCTACGTGAAACAATAAATACGTTCGTTACTGTAACGCTACTAATTGTTTGAGCAACGTCTTTAAAGTCGACCGCAATACCTTTATGTTTTTGTAATAGTGTATTTAATTCTCTAGTTTTAGATAATAAGCTCATAAAATTTCTCCTTTATTTATATTATAAAATAAATGCACTTAAATCTTTATTTGTTGAAATAGATTTCAACTTATCATCAACATATTGTGGTGTTATATCTACTACAGCATTTGGCATGCTAGGGGCTTCGAAAGATAAATCCTCAAGCATTTTCTCTAAGATTGTGTGTAAACGACGTGCACCAATATTATCAGTGTCTTGGTTAACTTGATATGCCATTTCAGCTAATCTTGTAATCGCTTCCTTAGTAAAGTTCACAGTGACCTCTTCTGTTTGAAGCAATGCCTCATATTGTTTGATAAGTGATAGCTTAGGTTCAGTTAATATTCTATAAAAATCGTCAACAGTTAAACTTTCTAATTCTACTCTAATTGGGAAGCGTCCTTGTAATTCAGGTATTAAATCACTTGGTTTCGATACGTGAAACGCGCCAGCACCGATAAACAGCATATGTTCAGTATTTACAGTACCATACTTAGTTTGAATCATGCTACCTTCTAAAATTGGTAAGATATCTCGTTGTACACCTTGTCTTGAAACATCTTGACCACTATTAGCGTTATTCGTTGCTACTTTATCGATCTCATCGATGAAGATAATACCCATTTGTTCTGCTAACTCAAGCGCTTCTTGATTTGCAGTTTCTTGGTCAATTAATTCATCAGCAAAATCATCAGCCAAAATCTTACGAGCTGTTTTAACTGGTACCTCACGCTCAACTTTACGTTTAGGCATGAGTTGATTCATCATGTCTTGCATTTGTTGGTTTTGATTTGTACCGAGCATGCCTAGCGCACCTGGATCTTGTTCTACCTTAATTCTAACTTTCTCTTCTTCAAGTTTACCATCTAATAATTGTTTTTTGATTTCTGAACGCTTGGTTTTAATCTCTTCTGTAGGTGTTTCCTCTTCTTCATCATCATTGTTACCAAAGTTTGGAATTGCACCACCAAGTAATGATTCTAAAGGATTACTATTATTTGACGCTTTTTTCTTCATACTAGGCACAAGTAATTTAACTAACTTTTCATTAGCTTTATTAACTGCTTCGTCTTTAACCAAACCTTTCTTTTGATCTTTAACTAGTCTTACAGCTACATCGACTAGATCACGAACCATACTCTCAACATCGCGTCCAACGTATCCTACTTCAGTAAACTTAGTAGCTTCCACCTTAATAAATGGCGCTCCTACAACTTTAGCCATACGTCTTGCTATTTCAGTTTTACCAACACCAGTTGGACCAATCATCAAGATATTCTTAGGTGCGATTTCTTGTTTGGTTTCTTCATCTAGCAAACTTCTTCTATAGCGATTTCTTAGAGCAATGGCAACTTTTCGTTTAGCATCATCTTGCCCAACTATATATTCATCTAATTTAGATACGATATCTTTAGGTGTTAATTTTATACCGTTTGCATCCATATATTTTACCTCCAACCTAATTAACGTCCATTTATATTCATTTCCATATTTTTAAAAGTTAAAGTGTTTCCACTATAATATTATCATTTGTGAACACACAAATGTCAGATGCAACTTTTAAACTTTCGTAAGCCATTTCTTTAGCAGATAATTGGCTTGCATGACGCTTCAATGCTCTTCCAGCACTTAAAGCATAGTTGCCTCCTGAGCCAATCGCAATTAAATCATCATCAGGTGCAATGACTTCTCCAGTCCCGCTGACCACTAATATTGCATCTTTGTCCATTACAATTAACATAGCTTCCAATTGACGTAATTGTTTATCACCACGCCACTCTTGAGCTAGCTCAACAGCTGCACGTTCCAAATTACCACTAAATTGTTGTAATTTTGTTTCAAACTTTTCGAACAAAGTGAAGGCATCAGCTACACTACCAGCAAATCCAGCTAACACTTTTCCTTCATATAATCTGCGGACCTTGCGCGCTGTTTGCTTCATAATAACTTGCTCACCTAGTGTAACTTGTCCATCACCAGCCATCGCTGCTTCACCGTTGTGTCTAACGGCATAAATAGTTGTTGCATGTAATGATGTTTTACTCATTTATTTACTCTCCTTTTTCGCTCGAGGATGTGCATTTAAATACACTTTACGTAATTGTTGGTTAGAAACATGTGTATATCTTCCAGTTGTCGAAAGATTAACATGTCCTAACAAAGATTGTACCGTTCTTAAATCCGCACCTTGATTGAGTAAATGTGTTGCAAACGTATGTCTTAGTTTGTGGGGGTGAATTTCCGTAACCCCTGCTGTACGTTTAACAACATCATTTAAAACATACCTAACGCCTCTCTCTGTTATAGGGGCGCCATTCATGTTAACTAATAAAAATGAATGTTTGGTATGTTGTATAGGCTTAAATTCTCTTAAGTATTGTTCAATGCTTTGACGACAAAATTCTCCAAACGGAACAAAACGTTCTTTATTTCCCTTTCCTAGTACTTTCACACCAGGTAAAGACATATCAATATCTTTGAGTTGGATATTTACTAGTTCAGAAACACGTATACCCGTTGCATATAATAATTCTAGAATAACGCGATCCCGTAATCCTTTTTTAGTATCTTTTGCTACAGTTTCGAATAATGCTTCCATCTCTTCTTCATAAAAAAACTGTGGCAAGTAGTTCTCCTTCTTAGGATGAACGAGTTGTACGAAAGGATTTATGATTGTCTCGTCTTGTGTCATCCAAAACTCATAGAAAGTTCTTAAAGTAGAAATCTTCCTTGATACAGTAGTACGTTTCAAATTTTGTGAATATAAATAGCTTAAATAATTTCTAGCATCTTTATATTCAAATGTTCTTAGATTAAGTAATTCTTGTTCTAAAAAATGATTAAATTGTACTAAATCATCATGATATGATTTTAATGTATGGGCGGAGAAATTTCTCTCAACTTTGAGCATATTTAAGAATGTAACCTGGATTTCTTCCACTTAAAAATCCCCTCCATCATATGCATTGTAGCATATAACATGAAGGGGACTAAAATAATTAGCTATAGAATTCAAAATCTTTTGAGAATTCTTTAAAACTTTGAATTGACACATTTTCTATCAATTATAAAGTTTATATTATTTTTAAAGTGTTTTCTTATAATTCTCTAAATATTCGAGCGCTCTGTTAGCTTGTGCCTCGTAACGCTCTTTTTTATCTTTAATACGCTTTTCAAGTGAAGGTAATAAACCAAAGTTAGCATTCATAGGTTGGAAGTTCTTTTCATTTTTAGCATGTGAGATGTAATATGCCATACTACCTATCATTGTTTCTCTTGGGAATATTACTTCACCTTTATCAAGTAATTTGTGAGCTAGGTTAATCCCAGCAACAAGTCCACTTGCTGCACTTTCAACATATCCTTCAACACCAGTCATTTGACCTGCAAATTGAATTCGATCTTCTTTAATCAATTCATACTTTTCATTTAACACGTCAGGAGAGTTAATAAAAGTATTTCGATGCATGACACCATATCGAACGATATCTACATTTTCTAAACCAGGGATAAGGCGAATGACTTCTTTTTGAGCGCCCCATTTTAAATGAGTTTGGAAACCAACAATATTATATAGCGTTCCAGCTGCATCATCTTGTCGTAATTGAACGACAGCAAATGGACGTTTACCTGTTTTTGGATCTTCAAGGCCAACAGGTTTCATAGGACCAAATAATAGTGTTTTGCGTCCACGTTCAGCCATTACTTCAAAAGGCATGCATCCTTCGAAATATTTTTCTTTTTCAAATTCATTTGTTGGTGCAACTTCTGCTTCAAGTACTGCATCATAAAAGCGATTAAATTCTTCTTCTGTCATAGGACAATTAAGATAGGCGGCTTCACCTTTATCGTAACGTGATTTTAGATACACTTTATCCATATCAATCGATTCTTTTTCAATAATTGGAGCAGCTGCATCATAAAAATAAAGTTGATCCTTACCTGTAATATCTACGATTTCTTTAGCTAAATTTTCTGTAGTTAATGGACCAGTAGCAATAATTGTATATCCTTCAGGGATACTATTAATTTCTTCATTAATAACAGTAACATTAGGATGATTTCTTAAAGTTTCAGTGATATAACCAGAAAAATCATGTCGATCAACTGCTAATGCACCACCGGCAGGAACTCTTGCTTTGTCAGCAGCAGAGATAATTAGTGAGTCTAATCTTCTCATTTCTTCTTTTAATACACCCACACCATTCGTTAATGCATTGCCTCGTAGTGAGTTTGAACATACTAATTCAGCAAATTTATCAGTATGATGTGCTGGCGTTTGTTTAACTGGGCGCATTTCAATTAAATTCACTTTGATGCCTCGTTGTGCTAATTGATAAGCGGCCTCTGAACCAGCTAGTCCAGCGCCAACAATATTTACAGTTTGACTCATGGTTTTCCTCCTTCAATTTTTATCTATTTTTGAACTTCTTCTTTATAGTCACAGTTAGAGCAAATTACTTGTGAACTACGTCCTTTCTTATGTTCCATTAAATAATGATTACATTTAGGACAATCACGACCTACAGGTTTGTCCCAAGAAATAAAGTCACATTCAGGATAGTTTGAACAACCATAGAAAAGTCTATTTTTCTTAGATTTTCTTTCAACGACATCTCCATCTTTGCATTTAGGACATGTCACGCCTATTGTTTTCACTATTGCTTTCGTATTTCTACAATCTGGGAAGTTTGAGCACGCCATAAACTTACCATATCGCCCCATTTTAATAACCATAGGAGAGCCACAAACTTCACAATCTTCGCCGGCAGGTTCATCTTTAATTTCAACTTTTTCCATTTCTTCTTCAGCACGTTCAACGTCTAATTTGAAACTTCCATAAAAGTTATCAATTACTTTTCTCCAACCAATATCTCCTTCAGCAATTTTATCCAATAGTGTTTCCATATTTACAGTAAACTCTACATCAATTATTTCTGGGAAGTAATCTTTTACTTGTTCATAAACAATTTCACCTAATTCAGTAGGTACGAATCGTTTACTTTCAAGTTTTACATAATTTCGTTTTTGTATTGTGTCAATCGTAGGTGCATAGGTAGACGGTCTACCGATTTTTAACTCCTCTAACGTTTTAACTAAACGAGCTTCAGTATAACGTGGTGGTGGTTGAGTGAAGTGTTGTGCTGGCTCTATTTGAGTTGCAGTGACTTCATCACCTTTACTTAAGTTAGGTAATTTATTTTCTTTTTCATTATCTTTATCGTCTTTGGCTTCTACATAAAGCGTCATGAAACCTTTAAATTTGATTGTTTGACCATTCGCTCGGAATTTAATGTTGTTTTGGGTAACATCTAAAGCAACTGTGTCTAAAATAGCTGGTGCCATTTGACTTGCTACAAATCTTTCCCATATTAACTTATACAATCGATGCTGATCTCTAGTTAAGTATGCTTTCATTTCATAAGGTGTACGTAAAGTACTTGTTGGTCGAATTGCTTCGTGGGCATCTTGGTCACCCTGTTTACCCTTAGCAGTTCTATTAGAAAGATAATCTTTACCATACTTATCTTCAATATATTGTTTCGCTTCGTCTTTAGCGGTTTGTGATATACGTGTAGAGTCAGTTCTCATGTATGTGATTAATCCAACTGTACCTTGTCGTTTTAAATCAATACCTTCATATAATTGTTGCGCGAGCATCATAGTTTTACGCGCTTTGAAATTTAATTTACGAGCTGCCTCTTGTTGTAATGTTGAAGTGGTAAATGGATTAGCAGGATTTCTAGTTTTTTCTTTTTTATTAACATTTGTAATTTCAAATTTGTCTCCATCTAATTCAGCTGTAACTTTTTCAACATCTTTTTTTGTTTTTAATTTAAATGGTTTA
Source organism: Staphylococcus haemolyticus (assembly GCF_006094395.1). Lineage (NCBI taxonomy): Bacteria > Bacillati > Bacillota > Bacilli > Caryophanales > Staphylococcaceae > Staphylococcus > Staphylococcus haemolyticus. The sequence goes on from NZ_CP035291.1 coordinate 1,623,617, forward strand.
TTTTTATAATGAAGAAACTTAGCAGTAAATTTAGATTTCTTATATCTAAACTCACCTTCTATAGACCAATACTCTTCAGGCTTAAAGTTACGAATCTCATTCTCTCTATCTATTACTAATCTTAAAGCTACAGATTGAACTCGCCCTGCAGACAGCCCCTTTTTCACTTTCTTCCATAATACTGGTGAAATATTATATCCAACTAATCTATCTAATATACGGCGTGCTTGTTGTGCATCGACTAAATCCATTTCTATGCCACGAGGATGCTTAAAACTTTCTTTTACCGCATCTTTTGTAATTTCATTAAATACTACTCTGTTTTCTTTTGAATCATCAAGTTCTAAAATTTTTGATAAATGCCAAGCAATCGCTTCACCTTCACGGTCAGGGTCACTCGCAAGAAAGACATTTTTTGCTTTCTTAGCATATTTCTTTAAGTCTTTAACAACTGGACCTTTACCGCGTATCGTAATATATTTCGGTTCATAATTATCTTCTACATCGACACCCATTTGACTTCTTGGTAAATCTCTAACATGTCCCATAGAAGCTATAACTTTATATTTTTTACCTAAATATTTTTCAATGGTTTTCGCTTTTGCAGGCGACTCAACTATGACTAAATTATCTGCCAAAGTGAATTCCCCCTTGCTATTTCAATTACTAAAGATAAATGATAAACGGTCAGTTTTGTTTTTGTCAATGTTTAAATTCTATTAACGTGCATTTTAAACGCTTTTTAATATTATTTTTAGCTATCAATTAGAATTAAATATAGATTTTTATTACTCTAGAATGAATCATTAATGATATCTATTTATAATCACATAGAATATCATCAGCTGAGGTTACAATCATCGCACCTTCTTGAGCTCGTTTCAAATTACCTTTAGTTAGTGGATTAAATATTGAACCTGGTAATACATATATATTTCTATTTTGGTCTAATGCGCAATCAATTGTAATTTGACTACCGCTTCTAACACTTGCTTCAGTTATTAAAACCCCTTGTGAAAGACCGCTTATCAAACGATTGCGTTGCGGAAAGTGATATCGCCTAACACTAGTGAATGGCGGATATTCACTAATAACTAAACCTTTTACTTCAATTATGTTGCGTAATTTTTGCGTTTCTCTAGGGTAATGCATCATATGACCAAAACCTAAAACAGCTATAGTAGGTAATTGATACTCTATAGCAAAATGATGTGCAATGCTATCAGCACCTTTTGCCAAACCGGAAATAATGGTTAGTGGAATTTGTTTAAATTTAGGAAATAAGTATTGCATGGCTTTAGCTGAGTACTCTGTTGCATTTCTTGAGCCCACCACACCTAATGTATTGGGGGATGTTAATAATTGGGGGTCACCTTGGTAAAATAGGACAAACGGATAATCATAAATTTCTTTTAATAGTCGAGGATAATTAGCGTTAAACGGTGTTACAAAACTTATCTTGTGTTGATTCAAAAATGACAAAATTTCTTTATCATTTAAATGATTATATCGATCAATAAAATCACCTTTATGAAATAACTTGTCCCAATTTTTTATTGAATCTATTTGATCAGTATAAGAGAATTTAAAAAATTCAGGATTTAATTTTAATAAATGATGAATATGTTGGGTCGTATAACCTAACCAAATTAATTTCAAAAGTAATATGTTGTTGTTAGTCATGAAGTCGTCTCCTTTAACAACATTATAAGACAAATATTTAGTACACCACATTTCAATTAAAAGACATTTGAGGGAAAAATTTAATAACTTTTAATGAGTAATTTTAATATTGAATTATGTAAACAATCCACTCTCTCAATTCAAACAAAAATCTGAGACCCTTAAAGCCTCAGAATTTTTTATATTATATGACGTTAGCACTAGCTATATCATTACACTTACTTTTGATATAATTTATAGAGCAATTTATTTACTGGCTTAATAAAATTACCAACATATTCTTCTACAAACGCATTGAATCCTTTTTTAAATTGTTGAACACCATAATCTTCTGCATCTTCACCAAAGTCGCCAGTTATACCGTAGAAATTATAACGCTCTATTCCTTTCTCTTTTGCGTATCTTATCATATCCCATTGTAGACAATAGGCTCCCATAAATTCATTGTATTTAGGATTAGAACCACTTGATAAATAGTACATTTCGTGATTGTTATAAATAAACAATGCAGCAGCTAAATCAAGTAATGTACCATCCGTAATGATTAATTGTTCAGTTTTTGCTATTTTTTTATTAAGGCTCTCTAGTTGTTGATTTAATTGGTGATATTTTGTTTTTGTCTTTTTTGAATTAGCATTCACTTTTAATGATTGTTTAATTTCAGTCACTTTCTCTTCTAATTCTATCGCTCGTTGCTTTAATAAATTTATATACTTATTTAAATCAATATAAGCTAACTTCATACATGCTTTATCACCATAAATTTCAAGCATTTGTTTAAAATAAGGTTCTTCTTGAAAATGAAAACCATGTTTTTCTTCAGCCATGTGATACAGTCGATAAAATCTATTCGTTTCTTTAATTGATAAAGTTTTAATTTGCACACCCATTTCAATTGTCTTCATAATGTTACGTCTAGTTTGATATGACATATCTTTTAATAATTGTTGTTCACTTTTATCTTTTAAATCTAATATAGAATGCCATCTTATTTGACTCATAGCTGAATAGCCAGTTGTAAAACCTTGGTGTTGGTATCCTAATTTATTCATCACCTTGAACCACTGTTTATTGTTAAAGTGTTCTATAATCTCACCATCAGCACTTCTTATATTCTCCAAGACATAAGGGTCAACTAATATGAAAACACCTCTTCGCATACTTACATAATGCGTTAATTTTTTAAAGAAAAATTCTACTAACGCTAAATTAGTAAAATCCATCACTGGTCCTCGATGGGTATAAAAGTATTTAAACACCTTAAATATACGAGCATCAGTTAATAAACAGGCAGCAACAACGTTACCGTTTTCTTTAACACCGACAATATGAACCCCACCTGCACGATTTATTCGATAATCATATAAATCCATCGACTGTGTATAATGAGAAAATTGTTGTTCTACAAATGATCTATATTCGTTAATGTTCAATTTAGTAAATTTCATTTTTTGAGCTCTCTTTCATTTATTGATGTTTTGTTCATTGATTATTTCTAAATGAAAGAAAATAATTATCTGTGTTGTTTTAATATCATGATGTTTGCTCCTTAATACTTATTTATAATTAGAATATCACTATTCAATAAAATTGTTAATAAATTTTACAAAACTATATATAAAAACACAAAAAACTAGACTCTTTAACAATTGATGTTCTCCATTCGAAATTAATAAATTTAATATCAACTTCGAATAGAGACTGTCAATAAGAGTCTAGGCAATGTTTAATTAGAATTTAATCAAATTTACTTAATTGTTAATAATTCTTCGTAAATGCCAGCTTCTTTAGCTGCTTCGATTAATGTAGTACCAATTTCTGAAGGTGTGTCCGCAGTTTTAACACCACATTCATTTAATGTTTTAATTTTTTCATCTGCAGTACCTTTACCGCCAGAAATAATCGCACCAGCGTGACCCATACGTTTACCTGGAGGGGCTGTTTGACCTCCAATGAAGCCAATAACCGGTTTAGTCATATTAGCTTTAATCCATTCCGCCGCTTCTTCTTCAGCAGTACCACCGATTTCACCAATCATTACAACAGCTTTAGTATCTTCATCTTCATTAAACGCTTTAAGTACATCGATAAAGTTAGTACCGTTGACAGGGTCGCCACCAATACCTACAGCTGTAGTTTGACCAATGCCTTCTTCAGTTAATTGATGAACCGCTTCGTAAGTTAACGTACCAGAACGTGATACAACACCTACATGACCTTTTTTATGGATATATCCTGGCATGATACCAATTTTACATTCATCAGCAGTAATAACACCTGGGCAGTTTGGTCCAACTAAACGTGTTTTTCTTCCTTCTAAGTAACGCTTAACTTTAACCATGTCAACAACAGGAATATGTTCAGTGATACAAATAACCATATCTAAATCTGCATCTGCTGCTTCCAAAATAGAATCTGCTGCGAATGGCGCCGGAACATAAACTACAGATACGTTAGCACCTGTTTCTTCTTTAGCTTCAGCAACAGTATTATATACAGGTACACCTTCAACAACTTGTCCACCTTTACCTGGTGTTACCCCTGCAACAATTTGTGTACCATAATCAAGCATTTGTTTTGTATGGAAAAGGGCAGTAGACCCTGTAATACCTTGTACCATTACTTTAGTATTTTTATCTATAAATACACTCATCTTAGTGTTCCCATCCTTTCCTTACGCTTCTTTAACAAGCTTAACAATTTTTTGAGCGCCTTCAGCCATTGTAGCTGCTGGTTCAATTGCTAAACCTGATTCGTTTAAGATTTCTTTACCGCGTTCTACATTTGTACCTTCTAAACGAACTACTAATGGTAAAGTTAATTCAACTTCTTTAACTGCTGCTACGATACCTTCAGCAATAACATCACATTTCATGATTCCACCGAAGATGTTTACAAAGATACCTTTAACATTGTCATCACCTAAGATGATTTTGAATGCTTCAGTAACTTTTTCTTTTGTAGCGCCGCCCCCTACGTCTAGGAAGTTAGCTGGATTTCCACCAAAATGATTAATAGTATCCATTGTAGCCATCGCTAAACCAGCACCATTAACCATACAACCAATATCTCCATCTAATGCAATATAAGATAAGTCATATTTAGATGCTTCAATCTCTTTAGGATCTTCTTCTTCTAAATCACGTAATTCTTGGATATCTTTATGTCTGAATAATGCATTGTCATCGAAGTTGATTTTAGCATCTAAAGCTAAAACTTCACCTTCACCAGTAGTAACTAATGGGTTAATTTCAACGATAGAACAATCTTTTTCGATAAATACATTGTATAAAGAAATTAAGAATTTCGCTGCTTTATTAATAGATTCTTTTGGAATATTAATATTGAAAGCAATACGACGCGCTTGATAAGGTGATAAACCAACAACTGGGTCGATTGTTTCTTTAAAGATTTTTTCTGGTGTTTTAGCAGCTACTTCTTCAATTTCAGTACCGCCTTCTTCTGAAGCCATTAAAGTAATACGATCAGTTGCACGGTCAATTACAAAACCTACATAATATTCTTTTTGAATATCGCAACCTTGTTCAATATACAAACGTTTAACTTCTTTACCTTCAGGTCCAGTTTGATGTGTAACTAATTGTTTACCTAATAATTCATTGGCATAAGTTTCAACCTCAGATAATGATTTAGCAATCTTAACTCCACCTGCTTTACCTCTACCCCCAGCGTGGATTTGTGCTTTAACCACATAAATCTCTGTGTCTAATTCTTTAGCCTTTTCCACTGCTTCTTCAGCAGTAAATGCAACTCGTCCTTCTGGAACGGCTACGCCCATAGAACGAAATATTTCTTTACCTTGATATTCGTGGATATTCATCTTCCATCCTCCTACTTCTTAGGTTAAGTTCAGTTATAATTATAGAAAATGAAAGCGCTATTGTAAACTGAAAGTGTTCCACTTTTTGCAATTAATTTAAAATTCAAATAATTACGTCATAGATTTGATTGGTTCAAAGCTTTTACGATGATAAGGTGTAATACCGAGTTTATTTAGGCCATCTAAATGTGCTTTAGTTCCGTAACCCACATTTTTCTCAAATTCATATCCTGGATATTCATCTGCAATCTCTTTCATTAAATCATCTCTGTACTCTTTTGCCATTATACTTGCTGCAGCAATAGACACACTCTTTGCGTCGCCTTTAATAATAGATGTTTGAGGAATTGTTGTATCTAAAGACATTGCATCTATTAATAAATGATCTGGACGATTTACTAATTGACTCAAAGCTCGATTCATTGCTACTTGAGTTGCATTATATATATTCAATTCATCGATCTCTTCTGGACTAGCTAAACCATAGGCATACTCCAACACCCCATCTTTAAGCTTTTTATTAAGTATTTGTCTTTTACTCGCTGTTACTTTTTTAGAATCATCAAGTCCTAAATAGCGATGCCCTTCATTTAAAATCACCGCACATGCAACAACAGGACCTGCTAACGGACCACGTCCAACCTCGTCAATACCACAGATTAATGCTTGAGGATTGTTATTCAGCAACTCACTTTCAAATTTATTCATTGTATTGTAATGGTCTAAAATTTCTTGTTCTTTTAAAAGTTGTTTACGACGTCTTGTAATAGCTTGTTGTATCCCTTTACGAACGTCTTGATTTAATTCATGTTTTTCTAAAACTTCAATTGAGTTAATTTCAGACAATATGTGCTTTGCTTCATTAATTGTTTGTGTCATTATCTAATTCACTCTTCATTTCTGAATATAAGTCAAAACTGTATGTTCCAATTTTGGCATTTCTAACGTCATTAATTATCAGTTCAATAACCGCTTCGTAATCTACTTCATTGCCTCTTTGTAAAAGTCCACGTCGACGTCCAATTGCATCAAACCATTCTAATATTTCAGCATCTGCAGATACATCAATCTTATAATGTTGCTTAAAACCTTCTAAATCATGGTTAATTAAAAACTGTAAACCATAGATAGCAACTTCATCTAAATGTACAATACTGTCTTTTATTGCGCCAGTTAAACTTAATTTTTTACCAACAATTTCATCTTCAAATTTAGGCCATAAAATTCCAGGTGTATCTAATAATTGTAGAGATTGCCCAACTTTAATCCACTGTTGTTGTTTGGTTACACCTGGTTTATTACCAGTTTGTGCAATATTTTTACGTGCTAATTTATTAATCAAAGTTGATTTACCAACGTTAGGTATGCCAACAATCATTGCTCTAATTGCTCTAGGTTTAAGTCCTTTAGCCTTCTCACGTTCAAATTTTTCTTTTGTTGCTGCTATAGCTGCAGTTTCTACACCTTTTAAATTTTTGCCATGCTTAGCATCTACTGATACAGGATAATATCCTTTATCTATAAAGAAGCTTTCCCATTTCTGCATTTCATTTAAATTGGACATATCTTTTTTATTAAGAATAACTACGCGCGGTTTTTGTTTGATTACTTCATCAATCATTGGGTTACGAGAACTATATGGAATACGTGCATCAACTAATTCAAATACAACATCTACTTTTTTTAATTGTTCTGTTACCTCTCGTTTAGCTTTTGCCATATGTCCTGGATACCATTGAATTGCCATTAATTGTCACCTTACTTTCGATATATTTTAATTCAATTCAACCTGTTGATTATAATTGAATTTTTATTTGAGAGCCACTTTTTTTCTAAGTTCATCATTTATTTTATCATTCATTAAATAAAACGATAAAGTACAATAAGTTTATAATGTCAGAAAAGCATAATTACTTTTAATCGCACAATCAATCCCCTACAATTTAAATATACTCTTACAATTATAATCCTATCGCTTAGAGGTAAGTTATGAAGAAAATATTAATATATATATGTATATTCTTAACTCTGTCTTTCTTAGGACATAGCTATATTATTTATCGCTTTATTCACGACGGCGTATTATTTACAGGACCCAACGATGGTATCGAACAGATGATACCTATTCAAATGTTTCTATTTGATAAATGGAGCGTTGGCAATCTTTTTTATGCTACTGATTTTGGTCTAGGTGGAGATTTTTTTACGGATTTAAGCTATTATTTCTCAACAAACATACTATTTATTATTAATGTACTATGTATCATTCTATTAAAAACATTTATACATATAAATACTCAGGGATTACTATTTTGGATGGTAAATGCGCTAGTTATTTCCACTATTAAAGCTGCATTAGCGATGTATTGTACCTATCTTTATAGTAAATTTATTTCACGTAATACTTGGATTAGTATTATTATGGCATTTCTATTTGTTATGTCGCCGCTTTATTATCGCTTTACTGTTTATTGGCCATTCTTTAGTGATGTTTTTATTTGGATGCCATTGTTACTATTTTCTATAGAACGCACACTTCAAAAACAAAAGTTTGGTCTATTTATAGTTACAATTACACTAATAATGATAAATAATTTCTACTTTGCATATTATCTTTGTCTTATAGGTGCAGGTTACATACTTCTTCGAATAATTTTTAAACACTCTAAAGATATTATTCCACGTGGCAAAGCTTTACTATTATTTGCTATCAGTGCCATTTTAGGGTTAGGTAATAGTTTATTTATGTTCTTCCACGGTGTTCAAAGTTTTTTAAATAACCGTCGTGTCCCTTTTTCAGGAACAGTAAATACCTTCGAAAAGCTAGATATTAACACAAATATCTTCTTTGATAATTATTTAATCGTATTGCTATTTCTAACTATTCAAGCATTATTATGTATTAAACTTTATAAACACTTTTATTATCGCTTATTCGCAATTTTAACTCTCGCATTTATTCTATTAAGCTTTGTACCATTTATCGATCAATTGTTTAATGGATTTTCTGCACCACAAAAACGTTGGCATTTTATATTGTCTTTTAATTCAGCAATATTAATTGGTCTATTTCTAAAATATTTTAGAACACTAAAAATCAAATCATATTTAATTAGTAATATTATTGCTGAAATTATCATTTTCGCTAGTGCTATTACATATCATAAATTTGTAGCTTGGCTTGTACTTGTACCAATCGTTTCTTTAATAGGGTTACTTATTTTAATTTTAAAAGATAGACGTTATCGCATTAATCTAAGCTATATATTCGGTATTTCTATAATCTTACTCAATTTAATGGTTTCTTTCGTATTTATTAAAAATCAAATTTATTTTAAAGATCATCAAGAACGAGCTAATACATTTTATATTAATTCAAGTTTATATAGTTCAGACTTACAGCGTTCATTAGTTAATACAATGAAGAATAGTAAGCGAGAAGATGAACGTATCGATTGGCGAGTGAATGAGCAAGATAACACACCTATGTACCAACACTTTAAGGGACTAAGTTTATATTCAAGTATCTTCCATCATAATATTCTCGATTACTATTATGATGCACTAAAGATTAATCTTGCCGAGGAGTCACTAAGTCGCTATCAATCAATAAATGGTCGACAAAATATAGCGAGTCTTTTCTCAGTACGTTATATGATGCTTAAAGATTATCAAGGAAATTTACCCCCCTATTTTAAAAAGGTTAAAACAAGTGGACAATATTCTATCTATGAAAATACACTTACTTTGCCGAGTGTTAAAGTTACGAAAAATGTTTATAATAGTAAATCTTTAAAAACAGCTATAGATCGTGAGCATGCGATGTTAAATGGTGTGATCATGGATAATGCAGGAAAATCTTTCAAACAACCAGCATCTAATTTACTATCAAAAGTTGATATGCAACAACAAAATATTAAGCGAATTGGAAAAAATCGCTATAAGGTCATTGGTGGCAAAGGTGGTACTATAAAATTACATCTTCCAAAACAAATACGTGATAAATATGATGATTTTTATTTAACGATGAAGATTAAGAGAGGTAATCCAGATAGTAATTACACTGTCGCTATTAATAATTACGCTAATCATCGATTGTTTAATAATTCTACCTATCGAACAGGTGTAGACACTCAACTTTATCGCACTCAACCAGATAAAAATGGTGATATCACTATTACCCTTTCGCCTGATGGTGAATTTTATGTCGATTTACAACAATTAAATGGCGAGAATTATGATACGCTTAAAAAGGTGCATGATAATGCTAATTTTGATACAAGTTATCATGATATTAAAAATGGTATACAAGTCCAACTCAGTCACCATGAGAGTGGTGTAGCCTCAATAAACATTCCTTATCGAAAAGGAATGCAAGCGTATGTTGATGGTCAACCTGCAAAAATCCAAAAAGTAAATTATATGATGACCGGTGTTCCAGTCGACAAAAATGCAAAACAAATTGTCATTAAATATCAACCTCCTTACTGGAATACTATGATATTCATTTCATTAATGAGTATGATTCTTAGTGCTATTTTTGTAAAAATTTTTAATTCAAAAAAACGAAAGATGAGGAAGTAAATTGATTAAAAAAATATGGTCTAAACCCTTATGGACGTTTGGTTTCATTTTCATCATAGCTAATATCGTAACACTAACCATTTATTATCCATTTATCCGGGATTACATAAAAGATGGCGTGGTATTTAGTGGCTCTGGTGATGGTTTTAGACAAATGATGCCGTTCCAATTATATTTATATGAACACTTCACACAATTAAAAGGATTTTACGATCATTCATTTGGACTAGGCGGAGATTATGTTAAAGGGTTAGCCTATTATTATTCCCTTTCACCAATCATGTGGGTCAATTTTATTATTGTATGGATCGGTGAACATATATTCCATTGGCAACCGCAAAACATTCGCTTTTGGCCAACAAATCAATTAATTGTTGCTTATGTACGAACAATAATTACTTTTATTTGTGCATTTTATTATTTTAGATATTTAAAGTTAAGTTCTACACCTCTGTTGATAGCAACAATTTTATATGGGGCATCAACAGTAGTGTTATATTACAATTTTACTTGGTCATTTTATGGAGATTTGTTAATTATATTGCCATTATCATTATGGGGAATGGAACGTTTCTTTCAACGAAGAAAGATAGGTTTGTTCATCTTTGCGGTGGCAATCACACTATTTTCAAATTTTTACTTTACTTATTATCAAGCCATTGTGTTAGGTATTTATTTTATATTACGTGTCGTATTCCAATATCGCCATGATATCGTATCTCGTTGGCAAAAATGTTATTTACTAATTATAGGGGCTATGTTTGCGCTCCTATCAAGCATATTAGGTTTTTACACTGGTGTATCATCTTTCCTAAATAATGATCGCCAACAAAATTCTGATTTCAACATCTCTCTATTTACTGATTTAACTAAAAATAATTATTATATATTTTCAAATGGCTTTTATGTAACAATATCACTTATTGCATTGGTGGCTTTATTAACGCCAAAGTTATATAAACACTATTACTATAAAATTTTTGCTATTATAACGTGGTTCTTACTTATTGGTTCATTATCACAGTACTTTGATAGTGCTTTTAATGGATTCTCATTACCACAACGACGTTGGGTTTATTTCTTAGTGTTATCTACAAGTGGACTGATTGCTTTATATATTCATCACTTATCAGAGTTGACTATGAAACAGTTTCTATTTGCAGCTGTGTCCGTATTTATTGCTGGTTTGTGTAGGTATATCATAGCTGACAACTTTGTAGATTGGATGGTAATTGCTTTAATTATCATCGTTGTGCTAGGAATATTTATCTATCGCAAATCTTTACTAAAACAACCAATTATTATGTTATCGTTGATTGTGCTATTTTTCGGTCAACAAATTATAATGACACATGATTCAAGACAAAGAACGATAGACCCATATTCAACGACAATCAATACATTGAGCGATCCTTCATACTATAATGATACTATTGCTAAAAAAATTAATTCTATCAAAGAACATCATGATGATCCATTTCATCGTATTGATTATATGTCGGCATATGCATTAAATTCTCCTTTTCTTTATCACTACAATGGTATTTCGCTATACTCAAGCATTTTTGATGGAGGAATTTTGAAATATTATGATAAATTAATGCAAATTAATATGCCCGTTGATAAAAATAGTACGTATCGCTTTTTAGGAAATCGTGCAAACTTAACTGCTTTATGGAATGTTCAAGATCGACTACGTCATCCTGAAGATCAAAATATGACTTACGGTTTTGAAAAGAAAGATACGATATTAAATGGTAAACATACGCTTATCCATTCTAAAAACATGATTGACTATCCATCAGCTCATGTAACTAATCATATATATAATAGTGATGATTTAAAATCACCTTTAGATCGTGAACAAGCTATGTTAAAAGGGATCGTATTAAACGACAATTCAGAAAAAGCTAATACTTCATTTAAACCTAATAAAAATCTTTTAACCGAGTCAAAAATGTCTACAAAAGATGCGACTTGGAAAAATCAAAATCATCTTAAAGTACACAAGGATAATGGTGGAGTTACATTAAAATTACCTGAATCTGTCGCGAATCAATATAAAGATATGTACGTAGAAATGGATGTTGAACTACTTTCTCCTGACAAAGCGCATTCTGTAAGTGTTAATGAATATTCGCAAAATCGAAATGAACTGAGCTACAAATATCGTCGTTTAGTTACACCAGTTACAATGCGTGTTAAAGCATCTGATAAGCTAAATATTCATCTATCTAAAGGGAATTATCGTTTATCTGTGAAAGGTATTTATGGCGAGGACTACAGCACACTTAAAAAAGCTTCAAAAGAATTAACACCTGTGAAAGTTAAAGATATGAGAAATGGTTATGTCGTCAAGAAACCTAAGAACGCAACAGGATATGTCATTTTACCAACTGTATATGCAAAAGGTATGCATGCGCAAGTCGATGGGAAAGAAGTACCTGTTCACCAAGCTAATGGTATCATGACAGCAATACCAGTTAATAAAGGAGATAAAGTGATTAAACTCACATACACCCCTCCTCATTTCTATCTACTTGCAATTATGAGTTTCATTGGTGTCATCGGTAGTATATTATTTAGTTTATGGGTTAAGAAAAAACACTAAATTAAGATAATTAATAAATTAAACTTTAATTGCTTTAAAATGTGAATACAAATAATAAAGCTTCCAATCTCCACTTGAAAGAAGAAGATTGGAAGCTTTATTTGTAAGACAAACGTTGTATCTAACCTCTGTCTTATTATTATACTCAGTTTGCTGATTAACGAATTTCTTGGATTCTAGCAGCTTTACCACGTAAACTACGTAAGTAGTATAATTTAGCACGACGTACTTTACCACGACGTTTAAGTTCGATTTTTTCGATTTTTGGAGTGTGTAATGGGAATGTACGTTCCACACCTACACCTGAAGAAATTTTACGAACTGTGAAAGTTTCAGAAATTCCTCCACCACGACGTTTGATTACAACACCTTCGAATACTTGGATACGTTCACGTGAACCCTCTACGATACGTACGTGTACACGTAAAGTATCACCTGTACGGAATGCTGGTAAGTCTGTGCGTAATTGTGATTTTGTAACTGCTTCGATTAACTTATGATTACTCATTGATATACTCTCCTTCAACCTATGTTCTTGCCTAGACATTCATATAGCAGCGGATCATAGTGATAATTAGTGTCTTTTCACACTTGATATATATTAGCATAATACTAATTGTTTTTCAATTGCTTTTTATAGCTTTCTAAAAATTTTTCATCGTCTTCCGTTAAAGGATATCGATCAAGTAAGTCCGGTCGCTTATGATAAGTACGGATTAATTTTTGTTCATGTCGCCATTGTTCAATATTTGCATGATTACCTGATAATAATACATCTGGAACGGTCATACCTTCAAATTCTCTTGGACGTGTATATTGAGGGAATTCTAATAGACCATCTGAGAACGAATCATCTTGATGTGATTGTTGATTTCCTAATACACCTGGTATTAATCGCACAATCGCATCTGTCATCGTCATCGCTGGCAATTCTCCTCCAGTTAATACATAATCCCCCATTGAAATTTCATCCGTCACTAGGTGCGTTCTTATACGTTCATCATAACCTTCATAATGTCCACAAATAAATACGATATGCTCAGCTTCGCTTAATTCTTGTGCAATTTCTTGTGAAAAAGGTCTACCTTGAGGACACATTAAAATGACACGCGTTTGATCAGTTCGTTGTAAATCTTTCATAGCATTGAAGACCGGTTCAGGTTTTAGGACCATACCCTGTCCACCACCAAATGGGTAATCATCCACTTGATTATGTTTATTAATGGCATAATCTCTAAAATTTACTGTATTCACACTAATGATTTCTTTATCCTGTGCCCTTTTTAAAATGGAGTGATTGAGCACGCCATCAAACATCTCAGGAAATAAAGTTAAATAATCAATTTTCATTAATCTAACAACCCTTCCATAGGTGTTATATGAATCGTTTTATTTTCAATATCAATATCTTTAACTACATCAGCTATATAAGGAATGAGATATTCCTTTTCTCCTTTAACAACCCAAACATCATTTGCACCTGTTTCAAAAATATTGATAACTCTGCCGATAGGTTGATTGTCATCATCAAATACAGTACTTCCAATGATGTCAGAGTAGTAATATTCATTTTCAGCTAATTCAATATCTTCATGATCACGTTCTTGGTACAAATAGTCACCTTTATATTGTTCGACGTCATTAATGTTATTTATTCCCTCAAATTTCAACATATGGAATCCTTTATGAACACGGTAAGATAAGACCGTCAATTGTTCTTCATGATTTTGATGATTTACCGTCAATACTTCACCTGGTTGGAAACGGGTATCCGTAAAATCGGAATTAGATTTCACTTTAACTTCACCTTTAATTCCATGTGTATTTACGATTTGACCAACTTCAACTTGCATATTTGCACCTCATTTAATCCATTAATGTCATTTTATTTATCATATCATGATTTTTCAGTATTTAAAAAGGCGCCATCAGTTGGCGCCTCTATTACTTTACTTATAAAGTTTAAGCTAATTATTTAGCGTGTTTTTGTTCATCAAAAGTTTTTAAAATACCTTGTTTAGATAAGATATTATGAACTGTATCAGTTGGTTTAGCACCGTCTTTTAACCATTTTAATGCTAATTCTTCATCAATTTTAACTTCTGGAGCATTAACACTAGCTGGGTTGTAAGTACCGATTTGTTCGATAATACGACCATCACGTGGTGAACGTGCGTCTGCTACTACGATACGATAGAATGGATTTCTTTTTGAACCTAAACGAGTTAAACGAATTTTAACTGCCATATATAAAACTCTCCTTTAAATCTTTTACTTTTTATTTTCTACAAGAAATAATATTAACAGTAACTTGATGTTTTGTAAAGACTTTTTTCTTTACCAAATCTAGGTTTTTTCAAAACCGTAGATTTGGTTATGGACTAGCTTTAGCTAGGCCGAACCTTTCGCTAAATATATGATAGTACATTTATTTTTCAATAAACATCAAAATATCGAACGCTCTTCAAAGAGCGTTCGATATTTTCACTTAATTAAAATGGTAAGTTCATACCTTTTAACATATTTTCCATTTGACTACGTTTACCTTTTTTACCTTTACGTCCAGCGCCACTGAATTGCTTCATCATTTTCTTCATATCATTAAATTGTTTCATCAAGCGATTCACTTCTTGTAGTGAACGACCAGAACCTTTAGCGATACGTTTTTTTCTAGAAACATTCAGAACTGCTGGGTTTTCTCTTTCACTTGGTGTCATAGACTGGATTATCGCTTTAATATGGTCAATTTGCTTTTCATCCATATTTAACTTATCCATGCCTTTCATCTTATTCATTCCTGGAATCATTTTCATGATGTCATCAAGTGGGCCAAGATTTTTAACTTGGTCCAATTGTTCAAGGAAATCGTCCAATGTGAACGTAGAATTACGCATTTTTTGTTCTAAATCTTTAGCTTTTTCTTGGTCGACGTCTTGCTGAGCTTTTTCGATAAGACTAAGAACATCACCCATGCCTAATATACGAGATGCCATACGTTCAGGATGGAATAATTCCAGTCCATCCATTTTCTCACTCATACCAACAAATTTAATTGGTTTTTGAGTTACTGAACGAATAGATAAAGCAGCACCACCACGAGTGTCCCCATCTAATTTAGTCAACGTAACACCAGTAACGTCTAATTGGTCATCAAATGATTGCGCAACGTTAACTGCGTCTTGCCCAGTCATAGCATCTACAACTAACATGATTTCATTAGGTTTAGAAATTTCTTTAACTTCTTGAAGTTCATTCATTAACGCTTCATCAATATGCAAACGACCTGCTGTATCAATGATTACAAAATCTAAATGTTCTTCTTTGGCATGTTTTAATGCATTTTCAACGATTTGTTGCGGTTTAACTTGGTCCCCTTCACTATAAACAGGAACGTCAAGTTGTTTACCTACCGTTTGTAATTGATTAATTGCGGCTGGTCGATAAATATCCGCTGCAACTAACATTGGCTTTTTATTATATTTTTTACGCATTAATAATGCTAGTTTACCGGCTGTTGTTGTTTTACCTGCACCTTGTAAACCAACCATCATCACAACAGTTGGTGGCTTGTTTGCCATTTTAATCGTTGAGTTTTCGCCACCCATTAATTGAGTTAATTCATCTTGTACAATTTTAATGACTTGTTGACCAGGTG
Source organism: Staphylococcus haemolyticus (assembly GCF_006094395.1). Classification (NCBI taxonomy): domain Bacteria; kingdom Bacillati; phylum Bacillota; class Bacilli; order Caryophanales; family Staphylococcaceae; genus Staphylococcus; species Staphylococcus haemolyticus. The sequence goes on from NZ_CP035291.1 coordinate 1,639,991, forward strand.
TTAATGATTGCATTACATCTGATCCTAAGGCACGATCTGACACTGTCTTAACAAATTCTTTAACTACTTTAAAGTTTACATCGGCTTCTAATAATGCTAATCGTACTTCACGCATCATTGCTTTAATATCCGCTTCAGTAACTTTACCTTTACCACGCATTCTCTGCATCGTAGCTTGCAAACGATCGGATAATCCTTCAAATGCCATATCAATTGCCCTCCCTTATCTCTATTTATTCTAATTCTTCTAATTGATTAATGTATTGTTCTAACTTCTTAGAATCATTTAATGTTTGTTTCATATCGTCATAAATTTTACGACGTTGTTCAAATTTTTCATACAAATTCAATTTAGCTTCATAATCTTCTACTAAATCGCCAGTTCTTCTTATATTATCATAAACTGCTTGTCTACTCACATCAAATGTCTCTGCAATTTCACTTAGTGAATAGTCTCTCAAATAAAACAGTTCCAAATAATTTCTTTGTTTTTCAGTTAATAATGTTTGATAAAAATCAAACAAATAATTCATTCGCAAAGTTTTAACTAAATCATTTTTCCCCATTTGGATTATCCTCATTATTAAAATCTAATTCAGCAACTTCATCTGGAATATCTTCATTTTGTTCAATCATATCTGCAAATAAGCCATATACATAACTTTCTGGGTTAAATGGTTGTAAGTCATCAAGTTTCTCACCTAATCCTACATATTTCACAGGTATGTGAAGTTCATTTCTAATCGCAAGTACAATACCACCTTTAGCAGTACCATCTAATTTAGTTAATACTATACCTGATACGTTTGTAACTTCTTTAAATGAACGTGCTTGAGATAATGCGTTTTGACCTGTTGTTGCATCTAAGCATAATAAAGCTTCATGTGGCGCATCTGGCACAGCTCGGCTAATGACACGTTTCATTTTATCCAATTCTTGCATTAAATTAGATTTGTTTTGTAAACGTCCTGCAGTATCACAAATTAATATATCGACACCTTTATTTTTAGCGGCATTAATTGCATCATATACAACTGCAGCAGGATCTGAACCTTCACTTTGACGAATTACTTCAACACCTACACGGTCACCCCAAACTTGTAGTTGATCAATTGCACCAGCTCTAAATGTATCTCCAGCGACAAGCATTACTTTTTTTCCTTCCATTTTATATCTGTGTGCTAATTTACCGATTGTAGTTGTTTTACCAACACCATTTACGCCAACCATTAAAATGACATTCAAACGGCCGTCTTCAAGATTCATTGCTTCTGATTGGTCATCTTCTTGATGATAGATTTCAACAATCTTTTCAACAATAACTTCACGTAAATCTTCAGTTTCTTGTATATTTCGACGTTGTGCTTCAGTACGTAATTCTTCTGTTAATTGCATTACTGTGTTGAAACCAACATCTGCAGTGATTAACATTTCTTCAAGTGCTTCGAAGAAATCTTCATCTACTGTTCTATAACGTGCGATCAAATTATTAAGTTGTTCTTGGAAGTTCTGACGTGATTTTTCAAGACCTGCTTTAAATTTAGCCCCCATTTTTTGTGCTTCAATTTCTTCAAAATCTTCAATTGAAATTAATCCATCGTCATCAAAATCCGCTTCACTTAATTTACGCGGTTTTTTCTTCGGTTCTATCTGTGCTTCATCATTGTCATCATGAATTGTGCTACTCTGATTGCCTTCTTCTTCTGATAATTCTTGTTCTATATCTTCAGTAGATTTCGTTGAAAATTTGTCTTTTAATCGTTTAAAGAAACTCATGCTTGTTCCTCCTTCATAACCTCATCAATTGTATTTAAGTTGACACTTACTAATTTTGAAACACCTGACTCTTGCATCGTCACACCATATAAACGGTCTGAATATTCCATAGTTCCTTTTCGATGTGTAATAACAATAAATTGAGTTTGAATAGATAATTCTTTTAAAAATTGAGCATATCGAATTACATTCGCTTCATCGAGTGCAGCCTCTACTTCATCTAGTATAACAAATGGAGCAGATCTTACTTTCAAGATAGCAAATAGTAGTGCAATAGCACTTAATGCACGCTCACCACCACTTAATAAAGATAAGTGTTGCAATTTCTTACCAGGTGGTTGAACAATAATATCAACACCAGCTGATAAATAATCATCATCTGTTAACTCTAATTTAGCATGTCCACCTCCAAATAACGACTGAAATACTGTCGTAAAATGAGCTTGCACTTGTAAAAACGTTTCTTTAAAACGACCTTTCACTTCTTGGTCCATCTCACTTATAATTTGTTCAAGTGTTTGTTTCGCTTCACGCAAGTCTGTACGTTGTTCATCGAGGAAAGTATAACGCTCATTTAATTCTTCAAATTGCTCAATAGCATTAATATTTACTGACCCTAGTTCTTCAATTGACATTTTAGTTAGTTTGACTTTCTTTCTCAGCGCATCAATTGGCGTTTCTGAAGAGAATTCACTTCTAGCCCGCTCAACAGTTAGTTGATATTCATCATTCAAATGATCAATTGCATGGTTAATCAATACATCTAATTTCGATTGTTGTGCTTTTATATCTTGATAAAAACTTTCAATTGACAATAAATCTTGATGACATTCTTGCAATGTAGCTTCATGTGACTCAACATCTTCATTGACATCAATACGTTCTTTTTTCAATTGTTTTAACTGATCAGTGATGGATTGTCGGTCATTTTCTTTAGATTTTATCTGTTGTTGTAATTTTTCAAATGCTTGTTCCCCCATCATTTCGTCAGAATTGAAGAGTTTAATTTTATCGTCAACATTTGTTAATTGTTTGTTAATCGTCTCTATCTGTTTATCTGTACGTTCTAATGACGCTTTTTGAGCATTTATTCGTTCTTTAATTACAGCTAAGTCAGAGCGTTTTTGGTTTAATTGTTGTTGCACTTGAGTGGTATTCTCTTTACCTTCTTTAGATAATTGAGTATAACGTTCAATATCTGTTTCAAGTTGTTTTAACTTACCTTGAATAATAGTTAATCGCTCTTGTTTTTCAGTTAAAGTAATGCGACTATTTTCACTTTGGTAGCCATCATTTTTCTCGAATTCAAATTCCTCATGTTCATCTTTAATGTGCGCTTCTTGTGTTTTAAGTCGATCTAATTCTAACGCTTCATTATGAGATTGTTCTTTTACTTCGTTATATTGCTGACTCATTTTAAAATAAGTTTCGCTGAGATGTTCAACTTCATTTTTGTGTTTTTGTAACTGTTTCTCGAAATCTTGTGTTTGTGATTCATAATCTTTTAATTGATTACGCATAGTTGTCAGTTCATCTTTTTGTGATAGAATACTCTTCGTCTTGCGCGCACCACCACCGGTCATAGAACCACCAGGATTAACAATATCTCCTTCTAAAGTTACAATGCGTGTTTTATATTGGATAGCTCTTGCCAGTTCATTAGCATGTTTCAAATTGTCTACGATAATAGTAGTACCTATTAAATTTTCAACTACAGCTTGATATTGTGAATTAACTTTAATCGCATCTGAAGCTACATTGATAAATCCATTTGTATTTTCAGCGATGTGCCTAATATTATTAGATAATTGTCTCGATTTTATAACATTTAATGGTAAGAATGTGGCTCTACCAAGACCCTTTTGCTTTAAAAATTGTATTGCCTGGCGTCCATCTTTTTCACTATCAACTATGATATGTTGTAATGAAGCACCTAATGCGGTCTCAATCGCTTGAGTCAATTCAGATGGCACATTTATCACTTCTGCAACAGCACCATGAATACCTTGTAGGTTATCATTTTTAGCTTTTAACACATGTTTAACACCATTAAAGAAATAAGTATAATCCTCTTCTTGAGTTTCTAAACTCTCTATTCTAGCTCTCATTTTATCAGTGTATCGATAAGCCTGATAAAGTTTATCTTCATATTCAGTTTGAGTTTGTTTAGCTTTTGATAACTGCTGTTCTAGTTGACTTATTTGAGTCTCAATATCGCTCAATTGTTTAACAGTAGCTTGATGGTTGCGTTCTGTATTAGAAATTTCACTTTGCAACGCTTTAAGTTGATTGAAAGCTTCAACCAAGCGAGAATCTAAGCGTGATTTTTTCGCTTCATTCTCTTTAATCGTATGCTCTAAAAAGCGAATATCATTATTTACATCTGATTGTTCAGACATTAATTCATAGTATTCATTTTTGATTGATTCCAATTTTTCGTCATGTTGTTCATCAGAAACATACAGTTGTGATTCTAATTGATGAATACTACTATTCAACTCTTTTTGTTTTTCTTTTAAAGCAGTAATTTGTTGAGTAATATCAGCTTTTTCATTATGAGCATTTTTTAATTCTTGATGTAAATTATCTAACTCTTCTTCAAAACGAGCATTCGTTTCTGATTGATTTCGTTTTCTTTCTTCTAAAACATTCAATCGACCTGTGAACTTTTCATATTCTTCAGTAGCTTTGATTAAATTATAGTTTAATTGTTCAATGTCATTATCAATTTGTTGACGTTGAGACTTTTGCTTTTGAATATATTTATTAATCTGAGCTTGTTTTGCTTCTTTATCCGCTTGTTGGCTTTTTAAATCATTTAATTTTTGATCCAGTTGACGATTATCCTCTGAATATTGGTCGATATCATTTACAGTAACAATAACATCACTTTGTTTCATCTCTTCAGACAATTTTAAATACTCTTTTGCAATTGATGCTTCAGCTTTTAATGGTTCAACGCGTCCTTCTAAATCATATAAAATATCTTCTACGCGCGTAAGATTATCTTCAGTGTGGTCTAACTTTTGTAATGATTCAGCTTTTCGCTTCTTATATTTTAATACACCAGCTGATTCTTCAAGTATTTGTCGTCTATCAATAGGTTTAGCATTTAAAATTTCATCTACTCTACCTTGAGATATAATACTAAATGCTTCTTTTCCTAAACCAGAATCCAGGAATAGTTCAGTGATATCCCTTAAACGCGCTTTATCATTATTAAGATAGTATTCGCTCTCACCACTACGATATAAACGACGTGTCACGACGATATCATCTGAATCAACTTGTAACTTTCTAGCTTTATTGTCAAGTTTCAATTGTACTTCTGCATAATTCTGAGCGTTTCGATGTTCTGCTCCTGAAAAAATAATATCTTCCATTTTAGAGCCACGTAATGATTTGGCGGACTGTTCACCTAATACCCATTTAATGGCATCAGTGATATTACTTTTTCCGCTACCATTAGGCCCAACAATTGCAGTTACACCCTTGTCAAATTGAACATCTGTGTGATCTGCAAATGATTTAAAACCTATGGCATCAATTGATTTTAAATACACCATACTATTCTCCTTGTTAATCATTCCACTCATTCTAGTTGAGAGGAGGACAATATTTTACCGTTTAATGGTTTTCTTTAATATATGTTAAAGATTATTATTGCTTTTTAATTTTGAATAAGCGCTCTCTGCCGCTTTTTGTTCTGATTCTTTTTTAGTTTTACCTTGACCTGTTGCTACTGCTTCATTCTCTAAAATGACTTCCGACGTAAACAATCGATGATGCGCTGGACCTTCTTCTTTAATTAAACGATAAGTCACATCTCCACGATTTTGACTATGAACATACTCTTGAAATTGTGTTTTAAAATCAACAACACCAACCAATTCATCATCCTCAACATATGGAAAAATCACTTTCTCAGCAAATTGCCAAACTACATCTAATCCTTGATCAAGATATAAAGCCCCGACAAAAGCTTCAAAGGCATCGGACACTAATGAAGGGCGTGTTCTCCCACCCGTTTTTTCTTCACCTTTACCTAATAAGATAAGTTGATTTAACTCGATTTTGTTAGCAAATATTACAAGTGAGGGCTCACATACAATTGTTGCACGCATTTTTGTTAAATTACCTTCTGGTAGATCCGGATGTTTATCAAAAAGGTAGCGTGATACCGTCAATTCTAATACCGCATCGCCTAAAAATTCGAGTCGCTCATTATGCGCCAAACGGTCCATATTAAAGTCATTGATAAAACTTGAATGAGAAAAAGCTTGTTGATACAAGTCAATATTTGAATATGTAAATCCCAACTCATTCATTTTCTTCGCAAACTGTTGTTGAAAGTCATTAACCATTTCTATTTTTTTTGGATTTGTCACATTAGAACCTCCCATATGTTTATTCTTTGTTTGATTCTTAAGAAAAAAATCTGAGCCATCTTGTAGACGACTCAGATGTAAGTTTTTATTTTTCAAGACTATTGATGTATTTAACTGCATCACCAACAGTATTGATTTTTTCAGCTTCTTCATCAGGAATTTCAGTACCAAATTCATCTTCTAATTCCATCACTAATTCAGCGATATCAAGTGAGTCAGCGCCTAAATCATCTTTGAAAGATGCGTCTTCAGTTACTTTATCAGCATCTACACCTAAACGGTCAACGATGATATCTTTTACTTTATCGAAGTTTTCCACGTCGATTCACCTCCTTTAAAAGTGTCTATCCATAGACTACTTTATTTTCCCATTTTAATGGGTAAAATACAAGCATTTCTTAAACACTGATAATAAAATTCAAGTACTTCATTTACATGTACATGCCACCATTGACATGGATTGTTTGGCCAGTAATATATTTCGCTCTATCAGATGCTAAAAATGCTACTGTATTCGCTATATCTGTATCTTCACCAAATCGAGATAGTGGTATTTGTTCCAACATTTGTGATTTTAAATCATCACTCAGTGCGTCTGTCATATCCGAAACAATGAAACCAGGTGCTACCGCATTGACTGTAATACCACGTGATGCAAGTTCACGTGCGCTTGATTTCGTTAAACCTTCTATACCTGCTTTAGTAGCAACATAGTTAGCTTGTCCTGGATTACCCATGGCACCTACAATACTTGATAAGTTAATGATTGCACCACCACGTTGACGAAGCATTTGAGGTGTAGCTTTTTGAATGCAATTAAATGTACCTTTAAGGTTAGTATTGATAACATCATCCCATTCATGTTCTTTCATGCGCATTAATAAGTTATCACGAGTGATACCAGCGTTATTCACAAGTACATCTAACGAACCAAATTGACTAACGACTTCTTTAATCATAGCTTTAACTTCGTCGCCTTCAGCTACATTTGCTTGAATCGCAAAACTTTCAACACCTTTAGCTTTAATTTCAGAAACAACTGCTTCAGCTTTTTCTTTATTACCTGCATAGTTTACGGCTACATTGAAACCATCTTCAGCCAATTGTAATGCGATACTACGACCTATACCTCTTGAAGCACCAGTCACTAATGCATTTTTATTCGTCATGATTATTCCATCCTTTCACATCTTCTAATGTTTGAATTGATGTCAATTTAACATCGCGATTTATTTTCTTAATTAAACCAGATAAGACCTTACCAGGACCAATTTCTATAAAATGATCTACACCTTGAGCAATTAACCATTCTGCTGAATCGATAAATTCAACGGGTGAATATAATTGCTTAATCATATTAGACTTAATTGTTGTTGCATCAGTTTCACCTTGTGCATTAACATTTTGAACTATCGGGAACGATGCATCATGCCACTCGAATTGATTAATGAAAGACTCAAAGTCTTTTTCAATCACTTGCATCATTGAAGAATGGAAAGGTCCAGAAACCGCTAAAGGTAAGACGCGTTTAGCACCTAACGATTTACCTTCTTCAACAAATTTATCAATAAGTGATTTGTGACCTGACACTACAATTTGACCTGGACAATTAATGTTTGCTGGTTCGACCAATTCATCATTTGTAGATAATTCTTTACAAATTCGGTCTACTTCTTCATAACTCAAACCTAATACTGCTGCCATACTACCAACACCATTTGGAAAAGCTTGAGCCATTAATTGACCACGTTTGCGAACAATCTTAACTGCATCCTCAAATTTTAATACTCCCGCAGCAACTAAACTAGAATATTCACCTAAGCTGTGTCCCATAGTATAATCAGCATTAATATTATCTAATGCACTATATAACGCTATACTATGCGTCAATAAAGCTGGTTGTGTATGTTCAGTTTCACCTAGTTTGTTCTCATTATCTGTAAACATCGTTTCCAATAAATCAAAGTCCATTGCTTCTTGAGCTGAATTTAGAATATTTGTCGCTTTCTTATCCTCATTAAACAAATCACTTGCCATGCCAACTTTTTGTGCACCTTGACCTGGGAAAATAATTGCTACTTTACTCATCCTTACCACCTACCGTCTCTCTCATAATATCGACAATCTTTTCATCGCCAGCAATTTTAGCTTGTCGAATCGCAGAATAAAACGCGCGAGCATTAGATCCACCATGCGCTTTAACAACCGTTCCGTCAAGACCTAATAATACTGATCCACCGTATTCTGCATAATCCATCTTCTTAGTAAAAGTGTCTAAGTCTTTTTTTAATACTAAAGCTGCTAGTTTGTTTTTTAAACTTCCTAAAAATGTTTCTTTCAACATTTTACCTATTGATTTTGCAGTACCTTCGATATTTTTAAGTACCATGTTACCCGTATATCCATCAGTTACCACTACATCAGTATTACCTTCCATTAACGTTTTAGCTTCAATATTACCATCAAAGTTAAAGCTTTGATCGTCTTTAAGTAGTTGGTAAGACTTCTTAGTCAATGTATTACCTTTAGCTGGTTCTGTACCGATATTTAATAATGATACTTTAGGATTTTGAATGCCACGTATTTTTTTAGCATAAATATTACCAAGTTGTGCATATTGCAATAAATGTTCAGGTTTCGCATCTGCATTGGCACCCACATCTAAAAATACAAATCCTTTTCCATCAATTGTTGGTAAAGTGACTACAAGTGCTGGTCTTGCCACACCTTTAATACGACCAACAATGAATAAACCTGCTGACATAAGCGCACCGGTATTACCTGCAGACACACATCCATCCGCTTCACCATTTTTCACTGCTTCTGCCATTCTTACCATTGAACTGTCTTTCTTACGTTTAATAGCTCTTACAGGTTCGTCTTCCATTTCTATTTTCTCAGAACAATGTCTAAATTCTATACGTTCATGATTGAGTGTGTATTGATTTTGATCACCAAATAAAATAATCTCTAAATCTTTAAAATCATTAACTGCTTTCTCAACCGCTTCTAAGACGATACCGGGTGCGTCATCTCCACCCATCATATCAATAGCAATTTTAACCATGTCATTCATCCTCGCTTATATAAAACATTTTAAACGTTCCTTTAAACACTATTGTGTCTCTTACGTATGAGTTTACTTCTATAACATAATGGTGCGAAGTTTTATTTACAACGTGTGCTTCTGCCCTTACTGTATCATTAAGTTTAACTTTCTCAATGAATGCTACATTACTTTCCTGTGTTAACACTGTTGATTTATGTATTAAAGCTACACAAAGCGAATTTGCTTGAGCAAATAACACATGACCTCGTGCTATCTGAGTCTTCGTAAAAACGGATTCTTCAGTAATTTCAATGAGGGATTGAGCGGATATATTTGGTTCAACTTGAATTAAATCTCCAACCACTTCATTTGCCTCTAGAGCACGAATTTGTTCATAATTTTGCTCAGCTACTAATTTAATACGCTTTCGTAGTTCTGGAATACTTAGGTTTGTTCTATCTAACCTTATGGTTTGAATACTAACTTCAAACTGTTCACATAATTCACTATCCGTAATAAAGGGATTTAATTCAATTGCTTTTTGAATCGCCTGACGACGTTCTGCTTTTTTCAATTTCAATTAAATCCCTCCTTAAAAGTGAAATTAGTACCAAGTCTTAAACATTCCTCACATATCATAACACTTTCCGTTTGATAAGCTCAACAAATATCATAGTGCTATATTTTACTTTTTGACAATAGTGACTTTTAAGCATCAATCAAAACTCATATGTAGCAAGTTCTGATCAATGAATTCACGTAAATGCTGATATGTTTCTGTGAAAAATTCACCTGATTGTATTAACTCTGCCGCCTCGTCTCGAGCTACTTCAAGCATTCGATAATCTTCAACAATATTCGCTACCATAAAGTCAGGCAAACCACTTTGTTTAACTCCAAAGAAGTCACCAGGACCACGCATTTCTAAATCACGCTCACTCAATTCAAAACCATCCGTTGTTTGCGTCATAATAGTCATGCGTTCTATGCCAGTTTCTGTCTTGGGAGATGCGATAAGGACACAGTAACTTTGGTGTTCACTACGTCCTACACGACCTCTTAATTGATGCAACGTTGATAAACCAAAGCGGTCTGCATCATATATCATCATAAATGTCGCGTTTGGTACATTGACGCCAACTTCAACTACAGTTGTTGAAACTAGTATATCTATTTCATGTTGACTGAAACGCGTCATAACCTCATCTTTTTCTTCAGCTGGCATTTTACCATGTAATAATCCTACTTTTTTCTCGCCATAATGCAGTTTGAGTGATTCATACAACTCGACTACATTTTGCACATCTTCAAGATGCTCTGAACTCTCTATCAATGGACATATTACATAGGCTTGACGCCCTTTCTTAAGTTCAGACGTCATTTGCGATAGCACTTGCTCATATTGTTCATGCTTTGCCCAATTTGTAATAATTGGCTTGCGCCCTTTAGGTAGTTGCTTAATTGATGACACATCCATTTCACCAAATACAGATATAGCAAGTGTTCTAGGAATCGGTGTTGCTGTCATAAAGAGTACATTCGTCATTGCACCCTTCTCTCTTAAAAGTTGACGTTGATTGACTCCGAAGCGATGTTGTTCATCTGTTATGACAAGTCCTACATTTTGAAATGTTACATCATCTTGAATCAGCGCATGTGTACCTATTAAACAATCAATAGTACCATTTTCTAATTGCTCTAATAGAACTTTTCTTTTTTTACCTTTAACAGAACCTGTCAGCAATGCTACATTCATATACTCACCGAACAGTTCAGTTAAACTATTTGCATGTTGTTCAGCTAAAATTTCCGTTGGGACCATTAATGCTGATTGATAGCCCGCTGTTTTCAACGCATACATACATATTGCTGCAACAACTGTTTTACCTGACCCCACATCACCCTGTAGTAATCGGTGCATACGTATCGGTGCTTTTAAATCTCTAAAGATTTCATTCACACTCTTTTTTTGTGCATCAGTTAATTCAAAAGGTAAAGTTTCTATAAAATCTTTCACTTTTTGAATATCGTAATTTATCTCAATAGCTTCGTCAGATGACTTTTCTAAACGATTTAACCACTGCATTCTTAATTCAAACATAAATAACTCAGTAAAAGCATATGTTCTTCTAGCACGTAATAAGTCCTGTCGATCCTTTGGACGATGTAAGGCATGTAATGTATCCTCTAAGGATTCTAATTTATATTTCTGTTTAAGTTCTTCTGTAAGCCATTCATGGATTGTAACATCATCTAAAGTTTGATAAATCATATCCCGCATTTGTTTTTGTTTAATGCCCTCTTTAATGCGATAAACAGGTTCTAACTTAATTTCACTTGTATCTTGTGATTGCTCATTAAAAAACATCCTGTTTCCATTTATTTCTTGTTTTGCACGATTCCATTTTCCTTTAACAGTTACCGTCCCATGAAGTTCAATTTTCTTTTTCAAGTATGGTTGATTAAAGAAGATACACTTGACCGCGATGTTATCTACCATCAAGTGTACTGTTAACTTTGATTTATTTCTGCCGAAAAATGCGACAGTTGGCATCGAATAAACTTCGCCGACAATTGTAACTGTAGATTGATCTTCAGCCATATTTAAATCTACAACTGTATTATCTTCGTATCGAGTCGGTAGATAGAGTACTAAGTCTTCAACCGTATTAATATTCAGTTCTTGCAATAAAGCAATTCTTTTTGGTCCTAGTCCTTTGATACTTTGAAGCGGATACGGACTTTCTATTAAATTGACTTTAGTCATAACTTCTCACCTAGTATTTGTAATATTAATTTTTATTTTATCATGATTAGGCTGATTAATTGATTGTTACGCCTTTTGCACTATAAAAAAGGTACGAAACAATATTCATTACGAATTTCTTGTTCCGCACCCTAATTTACTATATGATTAATGCTTATCTTTCACATGCCCATCCATCTTTATCACGGTCTAACTTAGATTGATAAGCAGGATGTCCTTTTTTAACTCCATTGGGATATTTCTTTCTCATCAAAGTACAATTTTTATAATATTCTTTAGATTGCTTTTTTGTTGTTTTTGAAGGTGAGGTCTTTGGTATTGTTGGCTTCACAGTAGACTTGGCAGTTGATGTCTGACCCGTCTTGGTTTTAGAGTTCGATGTTGTCGTACTCCAAATATTTAACTTTTCAGCTTGAGCTTTCGATTGACTCACCTTCAACATCTGTTCGAACGTATTATTAGGTGGATAAATGTATGTTACTCGTGCTAATCCTTGTCTTACAACGGCTTCGTTAACCATTCTACCATCAGCATAAACATACGCTAAATAACGACCATATTTATCTGTGCGTTGCCCCCTATCAAACTGCACTTGAATAGTACGAGCATTCGCTAACATATTTGTCGTGAAACGACTAGCTTCTGGACCATATTTTTGAACAGGTTTACGTGGATCTTTAGTTTCAGGTGTATCGATAAGCAACAATCTAAAAGTTAATTTCTTTCCTTTGTAAAGAAGTTGAACAGTATCTCCGTCGATACCCTTTACAAATTTAACTTTCTCTTTTGTTAATACATTACTTTGCGCATTAACTATGTGCTGTGGCATTACTACTAGTATTGAGGTAAATGCTATTAAAATCGACAAACTTGCAATGGCAACCTTCTTTTTAAAAAGAAATAACATAAGACTTATAGTAATAAGACAAATAAATACTAAATAAATGTTCCCCATAAGTATTCTCCTAATAATTAATATACATATATTTTATACTAAATATCATAAAAAATACTATTAAAATTTTTAATATTTTTATCTTTTAAATCATCTATAAGAAAATGAAAGTTTAGCTCCATATGAAAAATAGCTATGAAGCATTCTATAGTCATAGATTACTTCATAGCTATTTTAGAAATTAGTTATTCAACTGAGAATAAATATTGATAAATCGGTTGTCCACCATTATGTTCTTCTACTTCAACATCTGGGTATTCACTTTCAACCCATTCTACTAATTTGTCAGAGATATCATCATTTGCATCCTCACCAGCAATGATAGTTAAAATTTCACTATCTTCATTAAGCATAGATTTAAGCAAACCAGTGACGGTAACAAATTCATCATCATTGCTTGTAACAATTTTGCTTTCTGACAATCCCATGAATTCGCCTTTTTTAATTTCTACACCATCAATTTTAGTGTCACGAACAGCAAATGTTACTGAACCAGATTTCACTGATTCTAATGCTGTTGTCATATGAGAGTGATTATCTTCAAGTGATGATGAAGGATCGTATTGGAACAATGCCGCAATACCTTTTGGAATAGATGTTGTAGGAATTACAACTGTATCTGCTTCAACTAAAGTTGCTGCTTGATCACTCGACATTCTTATATTTTTATTATTTGGTAGAATAATGGCACGTTTACATTGAGATTGCTCAATTACTTTCACAATATCTTCTGTTGAAGGATTCATTGTTTGGCCACCACTTATGATATGTGTCGCACCCATAGATGTAAATAATTCAGAAATACCATCACCCATTGAAATCGCGATAATGGCAGTCTCAACTGTTTTTGATTCTTCTTGCTCATCAGAATGATGATTTAGTTTCTCTTTTCTAATCACTTCACGATGTTGTTCACGCATATTTTCAACTTTTAATTTAATAAGTTCACCATACTCTTGACCATAGTTGAACACTTCACCAGGCGTTTCAGTATGTACGTGCACTTTAACAATTTCATCATCATTAATCACAAGTAAAGAATCACCGAATTGACTCATATCTGTTCTAAATGTTTGTTCATCAAATGCTCTTTTATCTTTTCCAAAGCGAACCATCATTTCAGTACAATAGCCGTATTTAATATCTTCTGTATTTATTACACCGTGGAAATCATGTTCTTCATGTACTAATTCTTCTGTGTTTAACTTTTCTTTTTTAGCTTCAATAGTTTGACCTGTCAATCCTTTTAAGAAGCCTTCATACACACATAGTAAGCCTTTACCACCACTATCTACTACACCAACTTCTTTTAATACGGCAAGTAGATTTGGCGTATTATTTAATGATTTTTCAGCTTCCGCAATTGTATATTCCATAACTTCAACGCAGTCATCTGTTTCTTCGGCTTTATTAACCGCAGCTTTTGCAGCATCTTTAGCAACAGTTAAGATCGTACCTTCAACCGGTTTCATCACTGCTTTATAAGCTGTATCAACTCCCGCTTGAAAACTACTTGCAAGTTGTTGCGCATTTATTTCATTTTCAGTTTCGATATTTTTACAGAAACCTCTAAATAATTGAGATAGAATAACACCTGAGTTGCCACGAGCACCCATAAGTAATCCTTTAGAGAATGTCTTCCCTAATTCACCAATGCTTTGAGATAAATTGTTTTCAACTTCTTCACGTCCAGAAGTAATTGTAAGATTCATATTAGTTCCTGTGTCGCCATCTGGCACAGGGTATACATTTAAAGAATCCACTAAATCTGCATTATTAGATAAATTTTGTGCCCCTTGTATTATCATGTCGGCAAATAATTTACCATTAATTTTGCTAATCATCCTGCTAAGTCCTCCTATACCTACTTGCCCTTATTATTAAGTCTTACACCTTGTACAAATATATTAATTGAATTCACTTTAACATTTAGTGAGTTTTCAAGTGTATATTTTACTGATGATTGTACGTTGTTTGCTACTTCTGAAATTTTTACACCATAGCTTACAATAATATACATATCTATATCAATGACACCATTGTTTTCTTTTACTTCAATGCCTCTAGCATAATTTTCATGTCCTAAAATTTCGGCAATGCCATCTCTAACTTGTTGTCTAGATGCCATACCTACAATACCATAGCTTTCAACAGCTTTGCTGCCTACTACTGAAGCAATGACTTCATTTGAGATATCGATTTTACCATAATCATTTGAGATTTCTATTGTCATCTTTATATTCCTCCTGAAATTTGTTTAAAAATGACGAAACTATAAAAATTTACAATTAAATTCATAAAAGAAAATAACCGATTCTTCCATAAATAAGTCTTAATAACTTAATTAAATATATTACATAACTCCTCAGCTTACAATTATACCATAAATTATAAATTTCAAAACATTTTTAAAGAAAACGACTTTAATTTCATTGCTTTAAAATTTCATATATGGTATCTTATTTAAGTATATAAGTAGTCAAGTGTATTTATATTTATTAAAGGAGGTACTTTGATGGGTAAACAATGTTACGTAACAGGTCGTAAAGCATCGACTGGTAATAATCGTTCACACGCTTTAAATGCGAATAAACGCAGATTTAATGCTAACCTTCAAAAAGTTAGAATTTTAGTTGACGGAAAACCTAAAAAAGTTTGGGTTTCTGCTCGTGCTTTAAAATCTGGTAAAGTTACTAGAGTTTAATAAATATAATGCACTAAAAAATGCCTTCATATGTGGTGAAGGCATTTTTTTTGCTTAATTTTAATTTGCATCTCTACTTCTAATTTGTAAGACTTGTCCATCATGTACTTCGATTTGTGCAACTTTCTCTTTAACCTCATTCGATAATGTAAGTGTAGATCCTTTTTCAAGAGGTTGATTATTTAAATTGTATTTAAATCCATTTAATGATAAAGCAACTACTTCATTAACTGGAATAAATGAAACATATGGATAACTTTGTAATTTGTGAATTTCGTGAATGCCTTGTTTCAATAACTTAATTTCATTTTGTAGATCTTCAACAATAATTATGATGTTTTGCTCTATATATTTGGGCTTTTGTAGTATTTGTAAAACACCCATAAAATGATCTAATCTACCACCTGTTGCGCCATATATATGTATTTCTGTAAATCCTCTATTTACAGCTTCCTCTACACCTAATGCCAAATCAGTATCATCTTTTTCAGCCTTAACTGGTTTGATATTTAATTCGTGTTTTAATTGAAGACGTTCTTCCTCTGAAACTGAATCGAAATCTCCAACTGAAAAAACTGGATTAATAGAATGATTGATAAGAATAAGTGCACCTCTATCAATCCCGCCCCAGTGGTCTTGTTTCAATGTGGCTAAAACATCTGATGGCAAATGACGATCACTACATAATAAATTGATTCGCATAATTATATCAGCCTTTCAATAATTGTGTTACCTTACCATAATCTTCCTGTTTAAAGAAATAAGAACCAGTAACAAACATATCTGCCCCATTATCAACACATATTTTAATAGTTTCATTGTTGATACCACCATCAACTTCGATATTAAAATTTAAATTTAATGATTGTCTTAAATCTCTTAAAATTTTCACTTTTGCTGCACATGCTTCTATAAATGATTGACCACCAAATCCTGGATTCACAGTCATAACAAGTACATAATCAACAATTTCAAGTACAGGTAATAATGACTCAACTGGTGTACCAGGATTAATTACAACGCCAGCTTTCTTTCCGGCATTTTTTATCATTTGTAATGCTCTATGAATATGCTGTGTAGCCTCAACATGTACTGATATCATGTCAGCACCGTGTTCAGCAAAGGTATTAATATATTGTTCAGGTTGTTCAATCATTAAGTGAACATCAATCGGTAATTGAGTAGCTGCTCTAACTGAATCAAGAATAGGAATACCAATAGAAATATTAGGTACAAATTGACCATCCATTACATCAAAGTGCAGACCATCAATTTGTGCTTCTTCTAAAGCTTTAATTTCATTCTCTAAATTTAAAAAATCGGCTGATAAAAGTGATGGGTAGATTTTCTTCATTAATATCTGACCTTTCTATTTGAGATTTCATTATATAATTGAATATAGTGATCATAGCGAAATTGTGCTAAATAACCATTTTCCAATTGCTGTTTGACATGACACTTTGGTTCCTTAATGTGGTTACAATTTCTAAATTTACATTCCTCACCAAAGCGATTCATTTCTATAAAATAATGCTTCAATTCATCTTTATCAATATGACCGAAATCTAGCGCACTAAATCCAGGTGTATCCGCGATAAAACCAGATTCTCTTTCAAACAACTCTACATGTCTAGTTGTATGTTTACCACGATTAAGTGATTTAGAGATATGATTAGTTTCTAAATTTAGTTCTGGTTTAAACGCATTGATAAACGTCGATTTACCTACACCTGATTGACCACTTAATACAATGAGCCCTTTAGGCCATGTTGCCACAACTTCTTGTTGACTCGTATGCTTGCCTACAAATTGCGTATTGTAACCAATTTCTTCATAAATTTTTAACCAAGCATTAATTTGTTCAATTTCATTTTCAGAGGCTAAATCCTTTTTAGTCACTAGAATACTCGGTTCTAAATCATACGAATGCGCAATAACCAAGAAGCGATCTAACAATTGCGTTGAAAAATCTGGTTCTACAGCGCTCATCACGATGATTAAGCCATCAATATTACTAACTGGTGGTCGTTTCAATTCATTATGACGCTCATGAACGTGATGAATATAGCCTTCACTTGTGTTTTGGATTTCAAAATCAACAATATCCCCCACAATTGGTGAAAATTTCTTCTTTCTGAAAAGACCGCGTGGTTTAGTATCATATAAAGTTCCATCAACATCTACTTGATAGACACCACTAATTAGTTTGATAATTCGTCCAGTTTCCAAAATGACACCTCTTAATCATTATTTATATTAAATTATTATAGCAAATGCTTGAAGATTATTATATGCAGAAGTGAATTGAAGAAATAATTTATCATTATATATTTATTTTTAGTTTACATAACAATTTTATGGTATGTTTTTTTACTAAGAAACCCTTTTAGCGAATGTGCATTATTCCATTCACTAAAAGGGTTAAATTTAATATTCTATATCTTTATCTGCAATTACATCGCCATCAACTCTGATCGTATAGCCCGCGTCTGAGCCTTGCTCAATTTTAAGCGGAATCGTTATCGTTTTGTCATCTTTTATACTAAACGTTTGGCTAGCAGATGTGCCACTATTGTCCTTATCTCTAATGTAAACTTGAACTTTTTGACTTTCGTCATCTCCCGTATATGGGATGTGATATGTTTCTGTATAATTCTTAACTTTTTGTGTATCATCAGACTTGTCTTCACTAGAAGATTTAGATTTCTCTGAATCTTTGTCTTCATCTTTTGAAGATGTTTTTCCTTTTGAAACAATGAATTGAACTGTACTTCCCTCTTCAACCTCTGTATTTTTAGGGCTTTGTGAAATAATATTATCTTTTTTAACATTATTACTTGATTCTGTCGTCATTTGTACTTTCAGACCATTTTTTTCAAGTTCTTTCTTTGCAGTTTGATAATTTTTATTTTCATAATTTTTAACATATACCTTTTTAACACCTAATGATTCGGTTAAAGTAATTTGATGATCGTTTATGCGAACATAACTATCAGGATTAACACTTTGCTTAGCTATAGCACCTTTAGGTACTTGATTATTATATTCTTGATTGACTGTCACATGATCAAGTTTAGATTGTTTCAATTTATCTAATGCATCTACTTTTTTCATGCCTATAACATTAGGCATTTTAGCACGTTCAGGCCCTTTTGAAAGCACAATATCTACTTTTTCATGCTGATTAACTCTTTCACCTTGTTTTGGTTTAGTCTTTATTATTTTATTTTCCGGATAATCATCACTGTAATCTCTAGAGATATTACCAATTTCTAAATGAGATTGTCGCAGTATTTTTTCCGCTTCTTTTTCAGTTTTACCTTTAAGATCAGGCACTTCCGCATATTTACTACCAAACATGCCCATCGCTATAAAACCAAATAAACTTGCGACTAATAAAAGTAAAATAAGCGCAATAGCGAATTTCTTCTTTTTTGAACGTTTTTTCTTAGGTGGTTCATAGATTTGTGCTTCGCTCGTTTGAAAATGATGCTCATTAACAATCGGTATTTGCATCGTTTGTGCAATTTGTTTTTGTTCATTTTCTTCTTTTATTTTACTTTTAATATCTTGTCTATCAATCGATACCGTATTAGTCTCATCTTCTTCAATAGAATGCTTCTTTTCATTAGCACGACTAGACACAAGCACACTACTTAAATCTTCTTTCATATCTTTAACACTT
This sequence comes from Staphylococcus haemolyticus, assembly GCF_006094395.1. Lineage (NCBI taxonomy): Bacteria > Bacillati > Bacillota > Bacilli > Caryophanales > Staphylococcaceae > Staphylococcus > Staphylococcus haemolyticus. Next base: position 1,659,315 of record NZ_CP035291.1, read on the forward strand.
TGATAGCGATCAGAGGCTTTCTTCTCCGTTGCTCTAAGTACGACATTACTTAGTGATTGAGGTATTTCAGATCTTAACTCCGTTACGTTTGGAATTGAATCTTGAATATGTTTTATTGCGATACTAACGGCTGTCTCACCATTAAAAGGCGGTTCACCAACTAACATTTCGTAAAGAACGATACCGATGGAATAGATATCAGTTGCTTCATTCGTAGTTTCACCTTTAGCTTGTTCTGGTGAAAGATACTGAACTGTTCCTAATACATGATTCGTCTGTGTCATAGATGTTTCACTTAACGCCTTTGCAATTCCAAAGTCAAAGATTTTTAGTGTTTTGTTCTTATCAATTAAAATGTTCTGAGGTTTTATATCTCTATGTATGATAAGTTTTTCATGCGCTTGTGCCACACCTTTTAAAATCTGATTCGTGAAATCAATGGCTGTATCTACACTTAAAGGTCCATGGCTATGTATATATTCTGATAAAGTAGGTCCATCTATATATTCCATAATTAGAAAGAAGCACTCTTCATCTTCTTGAACATCATATACTTCAACAATGTTTTCATGTGAAAGTTGTGTCGCATTGTTAACTTCTCGTTCGAAACGCTTCATCGTTTCTTCTTTTTCATTCTGAGGAATAGAGATTGCTTTAATCGCTACTTCACGATTTAAAATGGTATCTTCTGCTAAGTAAACGGTACTCATACCCCCGCCACCAAGCTTATCTACTATTTTGTAACGTTCACTAACTATCTTTCCAATCATAGACGATCACCTTCAATAGCTGCTATTAAGACACTGATGTTATCTTTTGAATCATGATTTAATGCTAATTGAATTAGTTGCTCCCCATGTTCTTCTAATGATAATGATTCATTAAAAGACTCATGAATACTTTCACCTCTGACATAGTCCGTTAAACCATCAGAATTTAACATTATAAAGTCATAATGATTAAATCGTTTTGTAAATATATCTGGACTCACTCGTTTATCTGTCCCCATTACTTTAGTAATAATATTACGTTGCGGGTGTGTAAAAGCTTCTTCTTCAGTTATTTGACCTGTCATCACTAAGTGATTTACAAACGAATGATCGTAAGTAATTTGTTCAATTTCTCTAGAGTTAATTAGATAGGCTCTAGAATCCCCTATATTGGCCACTACCAATTGTTTATCGAATACAAGGGCACAAACGCATGTTGTACCCATACCTTTGTATTCTTCATTAGTTTGAGCATATTCAAATAGTTCACGATTAATCTCTTTTAAATTAAAACGCAACCAAGTTTCGGCTTGTTCATACTCTATAAAATTCTCATCTTCAAAACGTTTTTGAAGTTCATAAGTAACAAACTGACTTGCAATTTCCCCCGCTTTATGACCACCCATACCATCACATAATACTAATAACTGTTGTTGGGTTTGGTTATAAAAAATACCTCCTGCATCTTCATTTTTATTTCTATGTTGTCCAGTATCTGTGAAAAATTGTGCGTTTAGCATTGTGATTACCTCGTTTCTACTTGTCGTTCCTTCGCTCTTAATTGTCCACATGCTGCGTCAATATCTGATCCTTGTTCTCTTCTAATTGTAGCATTAATACCTAATCGTTTTAGTTCTTTTTCAAATTTAAAAATATCGTCTTTAGGTGTTTTGACGTAATTTCGTTCTGGAACATGATTAACTGGGATTAAGTTAACATGACAATTCAAATCTTTAATAAGATGCGCTAAATCACGTGCGTGCTCTAGTTGATCATTTACGCCACCGAACAATCCATATTCAAATGTCACACGGCGATTTGTTTTTTCTTGATAATATTTGATTGCTTCCATTAATTTATCTACATGATATGCTCTGTTAATCGGCATTAATTTAGATCGAATTTCATCCTTAGCTGCATGCAAACTTACGGCAAAGTTAATTTGAATGTCTTCTTCGGCAAAATCATAAATACGTGGAATAATACCTGATGTTGAAACTGTAATATGGCGTGCACCGATGTTTAAACTGTTGTCATCATTAACTATACGTAAGAAATCCATCATTTCATCATAATTCTCAAAAGGTTCACCAATACCCATTATAACAATTTGTGATACACGTTCATCCGTTGCATCTAATGCTTTTTGAACTGTTAAGACTTGTGAAACAATTTCTCCAGCTTCTAAATTACGTTTTAAGCCTCCTAATGTTGAGGCACAGAATGTACAACCGATACGACAACCAACTTGAGTTGTCACACAAACTGAATTCCCATAGTCATGACGCATTAATACGGTTTCAATAGTATAGCCATCTTGTAGTTCAAATAGGAATTTAATTGTTCCATCTTTACTTTCTTGTTTAACAACAGTAGTTAATGTTGTCATTGCAAAATTATCTTTTAAAACTTGACGCAAATCTTTGGATAAATTTGTCATGTCATCAATGCTATCTACGCGCTTTTGATATAACCATTCAAATATTTGTTTGGCTCTAAATTTTTGTTGGCCGTGTTCTACTAACCATTCTTGCATTTCATCATATCTTAATGAGTAAATCGACTGTTTTTCAAAATCAGGCAAGAATTTATTTTTCTTCTTTTTTTCAGTAGTTATCATCTTAACTTTCCTTTCTTTTTATTTTAGTGATGAAAAAGCCATCCGAATTAAAGTCTTGGGGTAGAATTTGTATTGTCTTCACTTGTTCACCGGTAACTGGGTGAGTCATAAGTTCAAATTCGAAGTCTTTATTATTTTTTAAAAATGTATAAATAACATTTTCATTTTCAAGTTGTTCAATAGTGCATGTTGAATAAACTAGTGTACCACCAGGTTTCAAGTTATCTTTTACATTGTCTAATATCTCTAATTGTAATTCAACTAAGTCTTGAATATCTTGTTGCGTTTGAACATATTTAATTTCTGGCTTATGTCTAAGCACACCTAAACCACTACACGGTGCATCGACGAGAATTTTGTCATATACATCTTTGTAAGGTTTTGTTGCATCATGATCAAAAGCTTTAATGTTATTAAGTTGTAACTTTACAATGTTTTCTTTTATTAAACCAATTTTATGCTTATGGATATCTGTGGCATCCACGTGACCACTTGGCGCCAATAACTCAGCTATGTGACACGCTTTACCTCCAGGTGCACTACAAGCATCTAAAATAACGTCATTTTCTTCAACACCCATCAAATATCCTACAAACATTGAGCTTTTATCTTGAATAGAAATATTACCATTCTTAAAGTTTGAAGATTCAATAATTGGATGCCCTTTTAAATGTAAACAATATGGAATCAATTCATCGACTTCAACTTCATATCCTTCACTTTGTAAACTTGACACGACATCTTCAACTTTATTTTTACTTGTATTAACACGTACTGTACCCGCAGTTTGATCAAAAAATGATGATGCCATCTTTCGTGTCGTTTCAACACCATAGTGCGTAATCCAATGTTCAATAATCCACTTTGGAATGCTATATTCAACGGCCATACGTTGTTTATCATTCTTAATAGATTCTAAACTTGGCAATTCACTTCTAAATATTGTTCTCAATATTGCATTTACAACGTTACCGTTATGAGGGCCCCCACGATGTTTTGCAATATTTACCGCTTCATTGATAATGGCATGATTGGGTACTTTATCTAGATAAATATATTGATACAAACTCATCCATAATAGCTGTCTGACCCAACTTTTTATTTTAGTCTTTACAAAAGGTCTAAGATAGAAATCCAATGTCATTTTTCTCTTTACAGTCCCATATACGAGTTCAGTATACAATGGTTTATCAATATCAGAAACGTCGCCAGTTGACAATACTTCATTGATTCTCAGATTACTGTATGCGTAGTCATTAAATATTTCTTGAATTGTTTGAAACGCTAATTCTCTCACTGATTGTGTCATTTTAATATTTTCCCAACTAGCGATTCTTGAACACCGCTTAAATAATTTGATGCCAACATACGTTTCTTGCCGGCTAATTGAATATCTGTTAAAGCAATTGCATCATCTGAGCCTGTCGCAACAATGATTGCCTTTTTAGTCGTTTCGACGATTTCCCCTGGTTGCCCTTTTTTGTTATGCACGATATGTGCAGCATACAATTTCAAGTTTGTATCATCCATTGTAGTGTAGCCAACTGGCCATGGTGATAAGCCACGAATATGATTATGAATATCTTTTGCATTCATAGTCCAATCAATTCGTTCGTCTTCTCTGCTAATATTTGAAGCGAATGTTGCTTGTGTGTCATCTTGTGAAATACTATCATTAGTACCATTTACAATTGAAGGTAGCGTTTCTTTTAGTAGATTAGCACCGAGTACACTAAGCTTATCATGCATCGTACCTACATCGTCATTATCTTCAATATTAATAGCTTTCTGTGAAATAATATTTCCTGCATCTAACTTTTTAACCATATACATGATCGTGATTCCTGTTTGAGCTTCACCATCAATAATTGCTTGATGTATGGGCGCACCACCACGGTATTTAGGTAATAATGATGCATGGACATTAATAGCACCTAATTTAGGTAATTGTAATAACTGATCAGGCAATAACTGTCCGAATGCTGCAGTGACTATTAAATCAGGTTCTAACTGTAACAGTTGTGCCAATTCGTCAGATTGCGCTAATTTTTCTGGTTGAAACACAGGTAAATTGTGTTCTTCAGCCACTCGTTTAACAGGTGGTGGTGTTAATACACGTTTACGTCCCACTGGTCTATCAGGTTGCGTTACGACTGCGATAACGTCGTGTTCTTCTATTAACATTTCCAATACCTTAGTTGAAAAATCAGGTGTCCCCATAAATATCACTTTAGTCATTTTCAAAATACGCCTCCACTTCTTCATCAGTTAATAAATGCTGTGCACGTTTTGTAAATGGTATACCATTCATTTGATCGACTATGTGCAGTATCATTCTAGCTACATCGTCATATGCAGTTAGTTCAATCGTATTACCTTCTAAATCATTCGCTTCAATTGTGATCATTTTACTACGTTCAACTTCTCCATATATACCCGGTAAATTTACAGAGCCTTCAAGATCGATTATTTTATCATTGGATTCTGATTTAATTTTAGGATTGATTAGTTGCAATAATCCTTCAACTTCCATATCAATGATAGCTACTTGTTTACTTATGCCGATTTGAGGCGCACATAAAGCTGAGGCCTCTTCTGCATATAATGTATCTTCCAAATCTAATAATAAATCTTTTAATGTAGCATCATACGCTTTAATAGGTTGTGCTTGTTTAGTTAATACAGGATGCGTTGACTGGACTAATTTTTGTATCGCCATTAAATATGCTCCTCTTGAAAAATTCATCATATAATTATAACTTAATTCACTTTGAAATGCGACCTTAGTCTTAAATTTAGACACTTCAATCTGTTTTAATTGCTTTTATTTTCTATACCTTTAAAATATATATTAAGGATACCAATAAATACAATATTTAACAGTGGAGGTGTAAATATGGAAGTAAATAAAATTATATACATTGTGCTTGCATTCTTTTTAGGCGGTTTCGGCGTTCATAAATTTTATGCCGGTAAAACAATGTCAGGATTTTTACACTTAGCCTTTTTCTGGACAGGAATTCCACACATTATCGCAATTATTAGTGGCGTTCTAACATTATTAAGACCAGCAGATGAAAACGGAAATGTTGTAATGTAATTAAAGTAAAAGAGTTACGCAATTTAGGATTCCATCTCTAATAATTGCGTAACTCTTATTTTTTACATTAATATTTGCGGATTAATGTCTATTTTTAATGCTAGCTTATTCTTTAAATAAGCTTCATGATAATAATCATCTAAATATTGAAGTGCTTTCAGTAATTCTGGTTCGCTCTTATATTTAACTAAAATTTGAAAACGATGTTCATTGTTGATTCGTGCGATGGCTGCTGGAGATGGCCCTAATACTAACGCGCGATCCGTTAGATGTTGTAATAAAATTTGATGAATATGTTTGGAGGCCTCCATCACTTTTTTCATATTTTTATGAGATATCGTAAAATTAATTAAGAAGTAGTATGGTGGATATTTACCTATCTTTCTGTATTCCATCTCTTTTTGATAAAAGGTTAGATAATCATTCTTTTGAACATCTTGAATAGCATAGTGTTCTGGGTTGTATGTTTGAATAATAACTCTACCCGGTTTATCATGACGCCCCGCTCTTCCAGCTACTTGCGTTAATAGTTGATACGTTCGTTCACTAGCACGAAAATCAGGTAGATTTAACATTGTATCTGCGTTCAAAACACCTACTAATGTAATATTGGGATAGTCCAACCCTTTTGCAATCATTTGCGTACCTAATAAAATATCGCCCTTACCTTCTTCAAATTCATTAAGTAATTTCTCGTGAGCACCTTTTCTAGAAGTCGTGTCAACATCCATTCGTATAATACGCGCTTCTTCAAATTCTTGTTGTAGGATTTCTTCTACGCGTTGTGTACCAGTCCCTACCTGACGTATATGCGAACTCTCACAATTAGGACACTTATTCGGAGGCACCTCATGATAACCACAATAATGACATTTTAATTGGTCCGTAGACTTATGATAGGTTAATGAGATATCACAGTGTGGACATTGTGGTACATAACCACAATCTCGACATAACATAAATGATGCATATCCTCGACGATTAAGAAATAATACGATTTGCTCATTTTTACGTAATCGATCTTCAATGGCCTCTCGTAATTCATTTGAAAACATCGAACGATTGCCAGCGCTTAATTCTTCTCTCATGTCAACAATATCTATTGAAGGTAAAGCCTGTTGATTAACCCTTGTAGGTAACGTTAGTAGCTGATACACACCTTTTTCAGTACGCGCATATGATTCTAAACTTGGTGTTGCACTTCCTAAGACTAGTGGACATTGATGAAATTGACTTCTCCATTCAGCAATATCTCTCGCGTGATATCGGGGATAATCCTCTTGTTTATACGTTGATTCATGTTCTTCATCTATAATGATAATTCCTAAATTTTTAAAAGGGGCAAAAATGCTTGAACGAGCTCCCACGCTTACACGGGCTCTACCGTCTCTAATCTTTTGCCATTCGTCGTACCGTTCACCATTAGATAAGCCAGAATGTAATACTGCTACATCATCACCAAAACGACGCTTAAATCGTAAAACCATCTGAGGTGTTAAAGCAATTTCAGGGACTAACATCATTGCTTCTTTACCTTTATTAAGTACTTCTTCAATTGTTTGCAAGTAAACTTCAGTTTTACCTGAACCTGTCACGCCATGTAGTAAGAATGTTCGTTGTTCACTATTATTAATTTTCTCTTTAATATTTTCATAAGCAATACGTTGTTCTGAAGTCAGTTCTCGTTTCTCTTCTTGTTCAAACACTCGATTAGCAAAAGGATCACGCTCTACTTCAGCATTATATTTTTCAATAAAACCTTTTTTAACTAATCCATCAATACTTGATTTAGAAAAACCCATTTCTTCCATATCTTTTAAAAAGACAGTTTTATGGCGCTCATCTAGAAGGTAAGCATATACATCATATTGTTTGAATTTTTTCTCAAGTTTAGCAAGGACTTCATCTGGATGATATCCATCTATAATACGTACAGCTTTCTGTGTTTTCTTTTTAATGTTTTGAGATAATAGAGTTACTTCTTTTACAGTCCCAGCCTTTAAGAGTTTATTTAAAATAGGAAGATGGTCATTTTTTTGAGCATCTTTATACTTATATTGACCGTCGGAATCAAAAAATTTCAGCAACTGCTCATCCATATCATTATGTTTCACAACTTCAAAGACTTTAGTATATTTAGCTTTGATAGCACTCGGTAACATGACCTCTAATACAGAAATACTTTTTGATACATGATAATGGCTAATCCATTCACTTAATTGAATTAATTCAGAAGTTAATTCAGGCTTTATATCTTGGACTTCTTTGATTTCTTTAAGTTTTTCAAGATTAATATCATCACTTGGTTCGGTTTCAATATTCATCACGTATCCTTGAATTGTACGAGGACCGAATGGAACTACAACTCTGACGCCAACTTGAATAAACGCTTCTAAATTTTTAGGTATAAGATAATCAAATTTGAAGTCAACGCTCTTAGAAGGAATATCTACTATTACCTTTGCAATCATTATTGCCACCTAGTTTCTAATTCATCTAAAATTTGTTCAGCTAATTGAACTTTTTTGCCTCTCTTAATATTAATCATTTCTTTATTTTTAAAATGCATTGTCAATTCATTATCATCTGATTTAAAACCAATCGTCTTGTCACCTACATTATTTGAAATAATGACATCTGCATTTTTTCGTTTTAACTTATCTTGTGCATATGCTTCTATATTTTGCGTTTCAGCAGCGAACCCAACTAAGTATTGTTGTCTTTTATGTTCACCTAAATATTTCAGAATATCTTTAGTACGTTTAAACGTCACAGCTAAATCGCCATCTTGCTTTTTCATTTTATGATCTAATACTTCCATTGGCGTATAATCTGAAACAGCTGCTGCTTTAATAACTATATCTTGCTTATCAAAACGTGTCGTCACCGCTTCAAACATTTCCTCTGCACTTTCAATATGAATAACATCTACACCAATCGGATCAGCTAGTTGTGTTGGTCCAGTTACTAATGTAACGTGTGCGCCTCTATTTCTTAATGCCTCAGCTAAAGCGTAACCCATTTTTCCTGAAGAACGATTTGATACAAAACGAACTGGGTCAATCACCTCGACAGTTGGTCCAGCTGTCACTAACGCATGTTTACCTTTAAATGAACTCTCTTCTTTTATCTTTTGAGAATTAAAAAAATCATTCAAGACTTTAACAATCTGCAAAGGTTCTTCCATTCGTCCTTTAGCAACATAACCACACGCTAAATAACCATCCCCAGGTTCAATAAAGTGATATCCATCTTCCATTAAAACGTTAATATTATGTTGCGTGCGGTTGTTCTCATACATATGTACATTCATTGCTGGGGCAATAAACTTTGGCGTCTCAGTAGCTATCAAGGTTGATGTCAGAATATCATCTGCTATTCCCACACTTAATTTAGCTATCACATTGGCAGTAGCTGGGGCAACTACAATCGCATCTGCCCAATCACCTAGTGCGATATGTTGAATTTCTTGTGGATTCTCTTCCTTAAACGTATTAGTATATACTGGATTTCTACTAATAGCTTGGAAAGCGAGTGGAGTAACAAATTCTTGAGCATGTTCTGATAACATCACACGTACATCGTAACCGGCTTGTGTTAATTTGCTCGTTAAATCTATTGCTTTATATGCTGCAATACCACCTGTAACAGCTAGTAAAATGTGTTTCATAATCGTATTTCTCCCTTTTACTATCTCGATTATTAATCATAATTTATATTAAATTTATTATACACAAATTAAACGTTTAATTAAAAAGACACATCTTATTGAAAAGTGGTTATACTTAAATCAATAAGATGTGCATATAAAAAATTATATTTAATTCGTTTTTTACATTGTGAATTCATCAGAAACTACTGGTGTAATTTTACCGCTAGCAATTTCTTCTAACGCTTCACCAACAGGTTTAGCTGAATGATATCCACTTAATAAAGCAGTTTCAGGTCTTTCATCTAATTCACGTGCACGCTTAGCTGCAGTCGTAGCAATTAAATATTTAGAATTAATTTTAGATTGTAACTGGTTTAATGGTGGGTTTAACATTATTTTTTGGCCTCCAATAACATTTTTCTATATATAGCTTCAACACGTTCGCGTTTTAAGTGTTCTGCTTCAACAATTGATTGAATACGTTCTTTCGCTAAATGGACTTCATCGTTTACCACAACATAGTCATAAAGATTCATCATCTCTACTTCTTTACGTGCTTCATTAACTCTGGATTGTATCTTCTCGTCTGATTCAGTGCCACGTCCAACTAAACGTTCTTTCAAATGATCTAAGCTAGGTGGTGCAAGGAAGATAAATAATGCATCTGGAAATTTCTTTCTTACTTGTTTGGCACCCTCTACTTCGATTTCTAAGAACACATCATGTCCAGCAGCCATCGTATCCTTAACATATTGAACAGGTGTACCATAGTAATTTCCAACGTATTCAGCATATTCAATAAATTGATCTTCCTGAATTAAAGCTTCAAATTCTTCTTTCGTCTTAAAAAAGTAATCTACACCATCAACTTCACCTTCACGCATATTTCGTGTCGTCATTGAAATAGAGTACTTATATGATGTAGTTGGATCATCAAATATCTCTTTGCGAACAGTTCCTTTGCCTACTCCTGAAGGACCTGAAAGAACAATTAGTAATCCTTTTTCATTATCCATGCCTTACGACCTCTCTAAGCTATTCTTCTATTATTTAAATATAATATCATATTGTAGTTAAAATTGTATAGAGTATGCAACATAAACTTAAATCATGACGCTATCATTCTACCATGTTACAATATACTGAATGATTAAATTGAAGGTGGAAATTATTTATGGCATATGATGGCTTATTCACTAAAAAAATGGTTGAATCAATACAGTTTTTAGTTTCAGGACGAATTCATAAAATCAACCAACCTGAAAATGACACTATCCTTATGGTTATACGTCAAAATCGCAAAAATCATCAACTATTACTATCTATACACCCTAGTTTTTCAAGAATGCATATTACGACTAAAAAATATGATAATCCATTTGAACCACCAATGTTTGCTCGTGTTTTTAGAAAGCATCTAGAAGGTGGCATTATTAAAGCTATACGTCAGATTGGCAATGATCGTCGTATTGAAATCGATATTGAAAGTAAAGATGAAATTGGTGATACCATTTACCGCACGGTTATCTTAGAAATCATGGGTAAACATAGTAACTTGTTACTTGTTGATGACAATTACAAAATAATTGAAGGGTTTAAACATTTAACCCCTAATACCAATCAATATCGTACTGTTATGCCAGGATTCAAATATGAAGCGCCACCTACTCAAAACAAATTGAACCCTTTTAATATAACAGGCGAAGAAGCTTTAAAATATGTAGATTTCAATAGTGGTAAAATTGCGAAACAATTATTAAACACTTTCGAAGGCTTTAGTCCACTCATTACTAATGAAATCGTTAATCGCTATCAATTTATGACAACGGAAACGCTACCTAAAGCATATGACGAAGTTATCAACCAGACATTGAAAACACCCGTCCCTATTTTCCATAAAAATCATGAAACTGGAAAAGAAGATTTTTATTTTATGAAATTAAAGCAATTTCATGATGACATGGTTGAATATGCGTCCTTACATGAATTATTAGATCGCTACTACGATGCACGTGGTGAAAGAGAACGCGTTAAACAACGCGCAAATGATTTAGTTCGATTTGTGCAACAACAATCTCAAAAATATCAACATAAATTAAGTAAACTTATAGATGAATATGAAAGTGCTAAAGATAAAGATAAGCAACAACTTTACGGTGAATTAATTACTGCTAATATTTATCGTATTAATCAAGGTGATGACGCTGTAACTGTATTAAATTACTACACCAATGAGGAAATAACGATACCTTTAAATCCTACTAAATCACCATCAGTTAATGCGCAATATTACTACAAGCAATATAATCGTATGAAAACACGTGAACGTGAATTAGACCATCAAATTCATTTAACACGTGAAAACATAGACTATTTTGCAAATATTGAACAACAATTAGAGCATATTACAGTTGATGAAATTGATGATATTCGTGATGAATTAGCAGAACAAGGATTTATGAAGCAACGTAAAAACATCAAAAAGAAAAAGAATGATAAAATTCAACTTCAAACATATATCTCTACGGATGGCGATACTATATTAGTAGGTAAAAATAATAAGCAAAATGATTATTTAACTAATCGTAAAGCTCAAAAGTCCCATATATGGTTCCATACAAAAGATATTCCAGGTTCACACGTTGTCATTTTGAATGATGCACCAAGTGAAGAAACGATTAAAGAGGCAGCTATGTTAGCTGGTTATTTCTCAAAAGCGGGTAATTCTGGTCAAATTCCCGTAGACTATACGGAAATAAGAAATGTTCATAAACCTTCAGGCGCTAAACCAGGATTTGTAACTTATGACAATCAAAAAACATTATTTGCAACTCCAGATTATGACAAAATACAAAGTATGAAAGTCAAATAAAAACGACAAAATTACTATATAATAAAAATAGGATTAGAACCAAATGCATTTATACATTCGGTTCTAATCCTATTTTTTTATTTTTCAGGTAACGCAAGTTGAAAACTAACGCCAAATTTATCTTGCACCCATGCGAATTCGCGGAATGGTGGCATTGCAGTTTTAGGCATCAATATAGCGCCTTCTTTCTTCAAACCATTAAATAGTCGTTCCATTTCCATGGCATTATCTACAGTTATATATAAAGAAATGGATGGATTCATAGGTAAATCTTCTCCATTATCAGCATCTATTGCCATAAATACTTGTCCATTCAACGTAAATATAGAATGTTGTACTGTTCCAGGAACGCCTGGTCCCTCTTCACCATACTTCACCATAGTTAAAATTTCACTGTTTTCAAATAGACTCGTATATAAATTTATTGCTTCTTCTGCTTGATTATTAAACATTAGAAATGTTGTTATTTTCGGTATTTCCACAATAATTCCCCTCTCTATATCTTCAATACCTATTTTAGACTAATTTTAATTATTTTGAAAAAATTTGAATATTTGATTCTTTTAATCTAAATTTTTGACTTATACTATTTTCAAGTTAAAATTAAACTAAAGTTCAATTGGAGGCTTTCTATTATGATGCATCTTATTATACCGATTTTATCTATGCTTATTGTCTTACTTATCGGATGGGTACTAATTAAAATTTTTATTCGCTAATTTATAGTTTTAGATTTTCTTTTTATAAACAAAAAACGTGGTATACACGACTACTTTTTAACTATTTATGAAAAAGTATTTGTCATATATACCACGTTTTTAAACTATTTTACCTTTTTGCCTTAACGTATCTTTAGCTTTTTTAAAGAAATCACTCGTATGCCCAAATGAATCCATACTCACTTTTGACTGAGTTCCACTCATTTCTCTAATACTATTGTCAATCGACATTATGTTATCCGGGGATTTAAAGTCTTCTTCTCTGTATAAGAATTCGTTAACGTGCTTCATATTATCATAGAAACGATTAGCCTCACTATCGGTCATCATAATCAATCCCCCTTTTGACATAGCATATTACAAGTTATCTCTCCATTCAACTAAAGTCTGTATATCATTCTCAGAAATTTTTCCTTCTTCACGAGCCACTTCAATTAACTCATTATAATTACTTAGTGTATAAAATGGAACATCAATTTCATTAAACATGTCATCTGCTTTCTTTAAACCATAAGTAAAAATAGCAACGACACCTAAAACATCAGCACCAGCATCCTTTAAAGCTTCAACTGCTGTAATTGAAGATCCACCTGTAGAAATTAAATCTTCTACTACTACCACTTTCTTCCCTTTACTTACTGCTCCTTCAATTTGATTTTGTTTACCATGACTTTTACTTTTAGAGCGAACATAATTCATAGGTAAATTTAACTTTTCAGAGATGTAAGCGGCATGAGGAATACCTGCTGTGGCTGTACCAGAAACAATATCTACGTTACCAAATTGCTCAATAATCATTTGACTTAATCCATCACGAATGGCACGACGTACTTCTGGATAACCTAATGTTACGCGGTTATCACAGTAGATAGGAGATTTGATGCCTGAACTCCACGTATATAAGTCATTCGGAGATAATGTTACCGCTTCAATATCTAATAAAGATTTTGCTATTTCTTTAGCCATATTAACCTAACCAACTTTCTTTAATAGTATGATAACTTTCCACAGGATTCTCGCTTTGGGTGATAGGTCGCCCAACTACGATATGTGTTGCCCCTAATTGTTTAGCATCTTCAGGTGTAGTAATACGTTTTTGATCATCTACAGCTGCCCCCTGTGGTCTAATGCCTGGTGTAACTTTTAAGAAATTAGAACCTAATTTGTTTGTTAGCAATTCTGCTTCAAGTGGAGAACAAACCACACCATCTAGACCTGCTTGTTGTGTTAAAGTAGCATAGTTTAACACTGCTTCTTCAATCGTCGTCTGAATGTTTTGTTCATTACGTAGCATTTCTTCTGTTGTAGATGTTAATTGCGTCACAGCAATGATCTTTGTATCATTACTATATTTGTGCAAACCCCTTACTGCAGCTTTCATCATGTCTGTACCTCCAGCTGCATGCACATTAACTAAGTCTACATCTAACTTTCCTAAGCCTTCCATTGCTTTTTCAACCGTGTTTGGAATATCATGTAGCTTCAAATCTAAGAATATGTCATGGCCACGAGGTTTAATCGATTTAATCAAATCGGGGCCCGCTTGATAGAAAAGTTCCATTCCAATTTTCACGAAAAGTGGTTCATCAAATTGGTCCAAGAATGTATTAACTTTAGTTGCCGATTCGAAATCTAATGCTATGATAGGTAAATCTTTCATATTATAGCTCCTTTGAAAATGAACGACTTGGTCGCCATAATCAGTTTAAAAATATCCACTGACTTATAACGCCCTTGTCGTTCTCAAGTTGTAAATCTACATAGTTCTCATTGAAAATGTCATACTTTCAATTACATTTGTTAAAGCATTAGCCGTATCTAATGAAGTTAGACAAGGCACACCATTCTCAACTGTTGTACGACGAATTTGGAACCCGTCTCTTTCTACTTCTTTACCCTTAGTCATCGTATTAATGACAATTTGTACTTCGCCATTTTGTATACGTGTTAGTAAATCATCGTCGCCACCAATTTTGCCTACAACTTCAACTGGAATGTTGTCTTCTTTTAATTTTTCCGCAGTACCTTGAGTTGCTAAAATTTTATAGCCTACTTCATTTAAACGGTGTGCTATTTTAACAATTTCATCTTTATCTTTATCACTTACAGTCATAAGAACAGTACCATGATCTTTAACTTCCACACCACTACCTGTTAAACCTTTGTAAAGTGCTTTTTCTAAAGTTAAATCTTTACCCATAACTTCACCGGTAGATTTCATTTCTGGCCCCAATGTCACATCAACATTTTTTAGTTTATTAAAACTAAATACTGGTGCTTTAACAAACACACCTTCTGAATAAGGTTGTACACCTTGTTTATAGCCTAAGTCTTTAAGACGAGTACCCATAATGGCTTGCATAGCTAGTTGTGCCATTTGAATATCGGTAATTTTACTTAAGAAAGGTACGGTACGACTTGCACGAGGGTTTACTTCTAATACGTAAACACCGTCATGTGCAATAACAAACTGAATATTAATTAGACCAACGATGTTCAACCCTTTTGCTAATTTGATAGTATAATCCTCTAGCGTATCGATATCTTCTTGACTTAACGTTTGAGGCGGATATACAGCTATTGAGTCACCACTATGCACACCAGCACGTTCTATATGTTCCATAATACCTGGAATGATAACTGTTTCTCCATCTGAAATTGCATCGACTTCTATCTCTTTACCTGTTAAGTATCTATCAACTAACACTGGGTGCTCAGGGCTAGCTTTAACAGCTTGCTCCATATAATTTTCTAATTCTGCATCGCTATTCACGATTTCCATTGCACGTCCACCTAAAACATATGATGGACGAACTACTACTGGATAGCCAATTTCACGAGCATTTTCTAGTGCTTCTTTTGGAGAAGTGGCTGTCTTACCTTTAGGTTGTGGCACATCAATTGTATGCAATAATGCTTCGAACTCTTTTCTATCCTCAGCACGATTTAAATTTTCTAATGTAGTACCTAATATTTTGACACCATGTTTAGCTAGTTTATCTGCTAAGTTAATTGCTGTTTGACCACCAAATTGCACTACAACACCTTTAGGTTGTTCTAAATTAATAATGTTCATTACATCTTCTTCAGTTAGCGGTTCAAAGTATAACTTATCTGAAATTGAAAAGTCAGTAGATACTGTTTCAGGGTTATTATTCACGATAATTGCCTCATATCCAGCATTTTGAATTGCCCATACAGCGTGTACAGTAGCATAGTCAAATTCTACCCCTTGTCCAATACGAATAGGACCTGAACCAAGCACTAAGATTTTTTCTTTATCAGTTACAATTGACTCATTTTCAGTTTCATATGTTCCATAGTAGTATGGCGTTGTTGATTCAAACTCTGCAGCACAAGTATCAACCATTTTGTATACTGGTTTAATATTATTATCTTGGCGTAATTGATATACTTCTGATTCTGTCATGCCGAATCGATGTGCAATTACTCTATCACTAAATCCATAATCTTTAGCATATTTAAGATAATCCAAATCTCCTGGGTGATTTTTTAATTCATGTTCAATATTAATGATATTTTGGAATTTATTTAAGAAGAAATAATCGATTTGCGTCATATTGTGTATCTCTTCAAGTGTTGTACCACGTCTAATTGCTTCACCTATAAAGAAGAGTCTTTCATCATCTTGATGACTGATGCGTTCTTTAATATAGTCTAAGTCAAAACTCTCTCCATTTGGTAAACCTAAATGATGTACACCGTATTCAAGTGAACGTATCGCTTTTAATAAAGATTCTTCATATGTACGTCCTATAGCCATTACTTCACCAGTGGCTTTCATTTGAGTACCTAATTCACGTTCACCTTTTTCAAATTTATCAAATGGGAACCTTGGAATTTTGGAAATAACATAATCTAGTGTTGGTTCAAAGGCTGCATATGATGTGCCTGTAACTGGGTTTAGCATTTCATCCAACGTTAAGCCCACTGCAATCTTCGCTGCTAATTTCGCTATTGGATATCCAGTTGCTTTAGATGCAAGCGCTGATGAACGAGATACACGTGGATTCACTTCAATAATATAGTAATTAAATGAATGTGGATCTAATGCAAGTTGAACATTACATCCTCCTTCAATACCCAATGCTCTAATAACTTTTAAAGATACATCACGTAACATTTGATATTCAACATCTGATAAAGTTTGACTTGGCGCAACGACGATAGAGTCCCCTGTATGAATACCTACAGGATCTATATTCTCCATATTACAAACCACAATAGCATTGTCATTTTTATCGCGCATTACTTCATACTCAATTTCTTTGTAACCAGCAATTGACTTTTCAATTAAGCATTGTGTAGCTGGGCTGTAATGCAATCCATTACTCACTACTTCTTTTAATTCTTCATCATTGTAGCATATGCCACCACCTGTACCGCCCATAGTAAATGCTGGACGAACGATGAGTGGATAACCTACTTCATCTTTGAATGCAAATGCTTGTTCAACAGTATTCACAATATCACTTTCAGGAACAGGTACATTCAAATCATTCATTAATGATCTAAATAGCTCTCTATCTTCTGCTTGTTGAATTGATTTTAATTCTGTACCAAGTAATTTCACATTATTAGCCTCTAATACACCACTATCATGTAATTGAATAGCCATATTTAATCCTGTTTGACCACCTAAAGTTGGTAGCAATGCATCAGGTTGTTCTTTACGTATGATACGTGCAATAAAGTCGTGTGTTAACGGTTCGATATAAACTTTATCTGCAATTTCTTTATCCGTCATAATTGTTGCTGGATTAGAATTTACTAATATGACACGGTAGCCTTCTTCTTTTAAGGCTAGACACGCTTGTGTACCTGCGTAATCAAATTCTGCAGCTTGTCCGATGATAATTGGACCTGATCCAATCACTAGAATCGTTTGTATATCGTCACGTTTAGGCATTTGCTGTTTGCTCCTTTTCTTTAAATTCTTTCATCATAGTCATAAATTCATCGAATAAATAATTTGAGTCACTTGGACCTGGTCTTGCTTCAGGATGATATTGTACAGAGAATGCTGGTAAGGTTTTATGTCTTAATCCTTCAACAGTACCATCATTAAGTGCAATATGAGTTACTTCTAAGTCAGTATTTACCAATGAATTTTTATCGATAGCATAACCATGGTTTTGACTTGTAATATCTACTTTCCCACTACGTAAGTCTTTTACGGGGTGATTAGCGCCACGATGACCGAATTTCATTTTAAATGATGTTCCACCTTGAGATAATGCAAATAATTGGTGTCCTAAGCAAATTCCAAAGAATGGAATTTTACCTAAAATACCTTTAATCATTTCTATTGCAACCTCTACAACATCTGGATCACCAGGACCATTTGATAACATGACACCATCTGGTGACATGGCTAATATTTCTTCAGCAGTGGTGTTATATGGTACTACAGTTACGTTACAGCCACGCATATTTAATTCTCTAACAATATTTTGTTTTTTACCAAAGTCTAATAAGACCACACTCAAGTCTGAACCTGTTGAAACATAAGGTGTTTTAGTAGATACTGTTTCCACTTCATCACGAGGTAATTCAGTACTTTTTAATGTGTTAATTAATGAATCAATGTCATCTCGGTTATCAGTAAACCCAGCTTTTAAAACACCGTGTTGTCTAATTTTACGTGTGATGCTACGTGTATCCACACCTGAAATGCCAGGTATCTTGTATTGAACAAGCACATCATGTAACGTCTTTTGGTTTCTAAAGTTACTAGGATGTGTGCTTGCTTCTTTCACTACTACACCATTCAAAGTTGGTGTAAGTGCTTCGAAGTCATCTCTATTGATACCGTAATTACCGATTAATGGGTATGTGAATGTAATGATTTGACCAGTATATGAAGGGTCTGATATCGTCTCTTGGTATCCAGTCATCGCTGTGTTAAATACGATTTCTCCCACAGATAAATCATTAGATCCTAATTTATACCCTTCATAATAAGTCCCATCCTCTAATACAAGATAACGTCGCTCAAGCATTTATTTATCCTCCTTAAATTTAACTTCGCCTTCTACCATTGTTAAAATTGGATTACCATAAACTTTGTAACCAATGAATGGTGTGTTGTCTGCTTTAGATAAGAAATCTTCACCTTTGATTTCACGTTCTTCATCTAAATTGATAATCGTTAAGTCAGCAAAGCAACCTTCTTCCAATTTGCCATAAGGTAAATCAAATGTTTGTGCTGGTTTAATTGTTAGGTAGTCAACTAATTGTTGTAATGACCAGTCACCATTTTTTACAAAATGCGTGTAAAGTAATGGGAAAGCTGTTTCACTTCCTACTATGCCAAATGGCGCTTTAGTCATTGGCTGTGCTTTCTCTTCTTTAGCATGTGGTGCATGGTCTGTTGCGATACAATCAATTGTGCCATCTAATAATCCTTCTAATAATGCGTCTCTATCTTCTTTACTTCTTAAAGGAGGATTCATTTTAAAGATTGCGTTATCCCCTGGAACATCATCTTCAGTTAACAGTAAATGATGTGGTGTAACTTCAGCCGTCACATGAATACCTGCTGCTTTAGCATCACGAATAGCTCTGACACTCTCTTTTGTCGATACGTGACATACATGATAATGACAGTTAGCTGCTTCAGCTAATAATACATCTCTCGCTATTTGTACCGCTTCACAAATATTTGGAATACCAGGTATACCAAGTTCTTCACTGCGTTTACCTTGGTGCATAGCACCGCCATAAATTAAACTATTATCTTCACAATGTGCTACAACTGCTTTGTTGACCTTTGCAGCTTGTTGCATTGCTTCATACATCATTGCTGATTCCTGCACACCAACGCCGTCGTCAGTGAAAGCAAACGCACCTTGCTTTGCTAATGCATCAAAGTCAACATGTTCTTTACCAGCTTGACGCACAGTTATTGAAGCATATGGTAATACACGGACTTGCGCATTATCTTGAATTAATTGTTGTAATCGATCCATATGTTCAACTGAGTCTGGTACTGGACGTGTATTAGGCATTGGACATACGGTTGTGAATCCTCCACGTGCTGCAGCTTTTGTACCTGTTTTAATTGTCTCCTTATGTTCCCCACCAGGCTCACGTAAATGAACATGAACATCGATTAAACCTGGTGCTACAAAATGACCTTGTGCATCAATTACTTCAACATTTTCATCTACTTCAATGTTATTGTTAATTTCTTTGATGTGCTGACCATCTATTAAAATGGATGCTTGTTTAAGTTCACCGTTATCTAAAATTTGAGCATTTTTAATTAATTTCAATGTTTACGCCTCTTTTCCTGATAATAGTTTATTGATTACTGACATTCTTAAATACATGCCATTAGTCATTTGTTTAAAGATTCGTGCCTTTGGTGCTTCAACTAATTCACTATCGATTTCTACTCCTCTGTTAACTGGTGCAGGGTGCATTACGATTGCTTTATCTTTTAACTTATTGTATCTATCCATTGTCAAACCATATTGTTCATGGTAATCATTTGCCTCAAAATTAGCTTCTCCAGTAATACCATGACGTTCATGTTGAACACGTAATAACATAACAATATCTACTTGGTCAATGACATCATCAATTTGAACATATGGTGCATCTAATGAGTCGTCCACCCATTCATCTGGACTTGAGAACATTACATTTGCGCCTAATGAAGTTAGACTTATAAAATTACTTCGAGCTACACGTGAATTTTTAATATCACCACATATTAAAATGTTTAATCCTTCAAAAGAACCGTATTCCTCATAGATTGTCATAATATCTAACAGACTTTGTGTAGGATGTTGGCCACTTCCATCTCCAGCATTAGCAATTGGAATATTAAGATTTTCTAATTCTTCATAGTATGCATTTTGAGAATGTCTGATTACTAGTAAATCAACACCTATACTTTCAAGTGTTTTACATGTATCATACAGTGATTCGCCTTTTTGTACTGATGAAGTACTTGTTTCAAAATTAACTTCTTTAAGTCCTAATTTTTGTTCTGCTACTTCAAAGCTACACTTTGTTCGAGTTGAATTTTCGAAGAATAAATTAGAAACAAACTTCCCTTCGAATTGTGGTAAGGTTTGCTTTCCTGATTTGTAATCACAAGCTGTTTGAATTAATTCGTAAATGTCCTCGTTAGATAAATGTTCCATAGATAATAAGTTATTCATAAAGCGCCTCCTGATAAATAATCCTTGTTAAATTAGTTTTTTGAATCCTGTTTTTCTTTTGGCAAAATTAAATTTAAGATAATACCTGAAAGTGCTGCTAGTGCCATACCTTCGATTTGAAGGTTTACACCTAAACCTTTTAAATTAATGAGTAAGTTACCTATACCTACAACTAAGATGACTGAAGCGATAACTAGGTTGCGGTTGCTTGCAAAATCAATGTTGCTTTCAACTAACATTCTTAGTCCACTTGCTGCTATAATACCGAACAATAAGATGGACACGCCGCCCATTACCGGTGTCGGTATTGAAGAAATCAACGCTGAGAACTTACCAATAAATGATAAGACAATCGCTATAACCGCTGCACCGCCAATAACATAGATACTGTATATCTTTGTTATTGCTAGTACACCGATGTTTTCTCCGTATGTTGTGCTTGGTGGCCCACCAATAATACTTGCGAACATTGTTGAAACACCATCTCCGATTATTGAGCGATGTAAACCTGGATCCTCGAAGAAGTTTCTACCTACGATTTTGTTGATAACCATTTGGTGACCGATATGCTCACTTACGGTTACGAAAACGATTGGTAACATAACGAGTATTAAACCAAGGTGAATCGATGGCACATAATCTTTAAATGGTAAATAGATATGTGGGAAATCAATCCAATTTGCTTTAGCAATATTCGAAAAGTTAACTAATCCCATAAAGATTGAAACAATATAACCAACAATGATACCAATAAGTACCGGTATAAGTGATAAGAAACCTTTGAAGAACCCTTGCACAATTATTGTTACAAGTAATGTAATAAGCGCGACAACCAGATAGCTTAAATTGTACCCTTTCATATCTCCTGAGTTCTCGTACATTGCCATATTGACCGCTGTTGGTGCTAAACTTAATCCAATTACCATGATTACTGGTCCCACAACTACCGGTGGAAGTAAATGCATTAACCATCCTGTACCACTGATTTTGATTAGGATCCCGATGATGGCATACATTACGCCACTAGCGAACAGTGCTACTAACATGTCTCCTAAGCTATGTGTGCTTAATCCAGTAATAATTGGTGTGATAAATGCGAAACTTGATCCTAAATATGCTGGAATCTTTGCCTTAGTAATTAATATATAAAGCAATGTTCCTATCCCGGATGCAAGTAAAGCAGCTGATATTGGCAAGCCAGTTAGGAATGGCACTAATACTGTAGAACCAAACATTGCAAATAAATGTTGCAAACTCAGTAGCGCCCATTGTGTTGCTTTAGGTTTGTCTTGTACGTCTAACACCGGTTTAACGGTGCGTTCAAACATTTGTTCATTTTCCACCTTTTTTCTTCCTCTCATAAAAAAAGTCTCTTTTACATTTAAATGTAAAGAGACTAAAAAATCGTAGCAAACATACAGATAAGCACTTATACTTATCGTTATCCGTATCTACGTGACAAAGCATTCAATTATAGTGAGATGATTATTAGTACTGACCATTCTATCATCGTAATCCACACTCACTTTTGAATACTTTACCTTTTTCAGTCTCTCGTACTGATTTAAAAGGTCTTTATTCAATTATTACTGCATTCTGTGAATCTTTTTCGTTTAAATACACTAAAACAGATTCTTCTTTAGAAGTTGGTATGTTTTTCCCTACAAAATCTGCTCTTATTGGTAATTCTCGATGTCCTCGATCTACAAGTGCCGCTAAGCCAATTTTAATCGGTCGAGAATGAAGCAGAATTGCATCTAATGAAGCTCTAACAGTTCTTCCTGTATAAAGTACATCATCAATGATGATGACTACCTTATCGTTAATATCAGCATCAATTTCTATTGCATCTTGAGTGATTTGCTTGTTAGCAATTTCAATATCATCTCGAAAGTGTGTAATATCAATTGTACCTGTCGGAACTATTTTTTGTTCAATTTGATTGATTTTGTCTTGTATACGTATTGCTAAAAATTCGCCTCTCGTTTTAATTCCGAGTAACACAAGATTTTCTGTACCTTTGTTATATTCAAGAATTTCATGCGCCATACGCGTTACAGTACGTTGTATTGCAGCTTCATCCATGATGATTCGCTCAGACATTATCTCACCTCTTAAAATTAAAAACCCTCATGCCTTTTTCAAAGACATGAGGGCAAATTTATATACGCACATGTAACGTTATACATTACATGATAAAGCCATTCTAGTAAAACAATTCATATATTTCGCTGAATTATTTTAAGAAAGTATATAGAATTATACTCATTGTCTTTGAAGCCTCTCTGGACTCTCTTTTAAAGACACCGATTTCTTTTTTGAACTGTTACTAGCTTAAAACTTTTTGAGCTATAAGTCAATGCAATTTTTAAAATTATCAATTGTAAATAAATAATACTTTTACTGTAGTTAATCGAATTTGAGAAATACTAAAAAATTAGACCAACTTTTTCAAAAATACATATTAAAGAATCATTGATTAAATGTGAAATTAGAAAAAACACCCACAAAGCGTTGAAACTTTGCGGGCTACCAAACTATTCTTTTCTTATGCATCTCTTAAGCGAATATCTTCTAAAAGTGTTTCAAATTCTTTAGGTAGTTCTGCTTGACGTTCAATGTATTCATGAGTAACAGGGTGTTCAAATCCTATAACACCTGCATGTAATGCTTGTCCACCAATATCAAGTGTTTTTCGTGGACCATACTTTGGATCTCCAACAAGAGGGAAACCAATATATTTCATATGAACACGAATTTGGTGCGTACGCCCTGTCTCTAATTGACATTCGATTAATGTGTAATCATTAAAATGTTCTAAAACATTAAAGTGTGTAACCGCTTCTTTACCGTTATCTACGACATCCATTGATTGTCGATCTTTCTCGTTACGTCCGATAGGCGCATCAATAGTGCCATAATCATGTGGAATATTTCCATGTACTAAAGCGGTATATTTTCTTTTAACGGATTTATCCATTAATTGTTCCACTAACCCTCTATGAGCAATATCATTTTTGGCAACCATTAATAACCCTGATGTATCTTTATCGATACGATGAACTATACCTGGGCGAATTTCACCATTAATTCCAGATAAATCTTTAATTTGATACATTAAACCATTAACTAAAGTACCAGAATAATGACCTGGTGATGGATGTACTACCATGCCTTTAGGTTTATAAACTATCGCTACATCTTCATCTTCATAATAAATATCTAAATTTAGGTTCTCTGGCTGAATATCAGCTTCGACAACTTCCTTCTCTGTAACGATAATAAGATCATTTAATTTAACTTTGTAATTAGACTTAATCACTTTTTCGTTAACTGTTACTAAATCTTCTTTAATCAAATCTTGAATTTGACTTCTAGACCATTCATTGTTGAATTCAGGTAATAATTTATCAATACGCTGTCCAACAAGCTCTTGGTTTTCAATTTTAAATTCATGTGTTTTCAAATTATAGCCTCCTATTCTTTTGAATTCGCATCTTTAAGTAAGGCAATGATTATGAACAATACACCTATTGTTAAACTTGAATCCGCAACATTAAATATTGGGAAATCATATCCAAAAATATTAGTGTCAACAAAATCAACTACTTCACCATTTACTAATCGATCAATAAAGTTTCCTAATGCACCTGCAAATAGTAAACTTATTGCAACTTGCATAAATAGATTATACTTTGCTTCTTTAATATAAAATAGTACAAGTACGATGAGAATGACTATCGTAATAATATAAAAGAATCCCATTTTCCCACTAAGAATTCCCCATGCAGCACCATTGTTTCTATGTGATGTTATATTTAAAAAATTAGGAATAACTTCATATGAATCACCAATATTCATTGTTGTAGCAATAATCCGTTTTGTGACTTGGTCAATAATTAATATAGCGATTGCTACTATTAAAGATATGGTTATATAATATTTCTTTTTCATTCACGTGCCTCCATTCACACACTACACTTTGACAACACTCTACATTATAGCTTACTCCTCTATATAAAAAAAGCTACAGTTACAAATAGATGATGATATTAGTAACTGTAGTTCATTATGCGTTTTCACTTTGATTTTTCTTAGGATGAATATAATTAAATTCATCTACTTGATATTCGTAAACTGTGCGCTTAGTAACTTCATATGGTTTACGATAATTCATATCAAAAACGGTTAACGAGCCATCATGATTAACTTTGTCTACATATGCAACATGACCATGTTGACCTTTTGGATATTGAAGAATTGAACCAACACTTGGATTATCATTAACTTTATATCCTTCTTTGCTTGCTTCATTAGCCCAATATTTGGCATCTCCCCATCTATTACTAATCATATTGCCATCTTGTCTAATTCTATCAAACACATAATACGTACATTGGCCTTTAGCATATAAGTTTAATTTCATTGGGTTCTTTTCCCAAAAATGAATTGTCGGTTGCGTCATATCTTGATTATCAATTCCATCATATATAGCTCCACCAGTGAAAAGTGCACTTCCTAAAACCATTATAAGTATAAATTTCTTCATTAAATCACACTACTTCTATAAAATTAAATCTAAAATGAAGCCCATCTGGACCTTTAACATCGATATGCGTTGTTTCGGGATAATAATAATCAATTAAAGCAAGACCATATGTTACGTTATTCATCACACGTTTAGTACTTGATAACCATTGATTAACAGCCAAATGATGATGGTATTGATTTGAAGACATATAGAGTGAAAACTGATCTAAATACGCAGATAGTTCAAGTCCAAAATATCTTAAATAATAAGATTCAACCTCTGACATACGTATCGTTTTAAGTGATAAATTTCCTATTTTAGTGCCTTTAGGAATCCCTTGCCAAGTTTGTTCTGATACATTAGTTAGTAAACGTGGAACATTGATTGCTTCAATATCTAACTTCACATT
This sequence comes from Staphylococcus haemolyticus, assembly GCF_006094395.1. NCBI lineage: Bacteria > Bacillati > Bacillota > Bacilli > Caryophanales > Staphylococcaceae > Staphylococcus > Staphylococcus haemolyticus. Next base: position 1,685,403 of record NZ_CP035291.1, read on the forward strand.
TTCATTATCGTACACCCAGTAATCCATATCATGGTCGACATAAAACTTGTACGCATTCCCTTCTGGATCTTCAAAAAAGAGGGACATACAAACACTTTGTTCTCCACCATTTACCGGAATTTCAAAGTCTGTCATTTGTACAAGTAAATCGGCTAAATCTGTAATACTAGGAAGCAATATACCTACATAAAATAATCCTGCTTCAGATAAAAGTGGTTCCCTACCATTTATAACTTCATTTAATGTTAAAAAATGATTTGACTGACCTATCTCGTACCGAACAGAATGATTTGTTTCTGTAATAACTTCAAATCCCAATATAGTTTCATAAAATGGTCTTAAGTCAGCTAAATTTCTAACATTTATAGTTATACCATTTACAAAATGTGAATGTTTTGAATGAAACATTATGGCCTCCTAATACTGCATTACTAAATAGAACTTGCTTCTTTTACTGGATGAAAAATACAATTCAATGAAAATAATACCTAATATTTTAACTTAAAATATATAAAATTTTATCAGTCTTTGTATGTATATTGCAATTTATTAACTTCTAAAGTAGTACTTTAAAGTAGTGTCTTAGAAATTGGGTTCATTATTTCACTTAAGTCGAGATGCTTGCTTAAAAGTTTCACAACTATGTTTTGTTATCTATTTTAGAACGCCTTACACAAGTACAGTTGCACTCAAGTTTAATAAAGTTATACATCTTAATTCAAACATAAAAAAAGAAAAGGCAATTTCTATAATATATTCATAGAAATTGTCTTTCTCTCACTAATTCTAAAGCTATTAATCGTAGATTATATTTAGCTTAAAATTAATACTAATTTTTCGTCATTTAAGCTTTAATCAAATGATAAATTTTTGATCCAACATATGCACCTATAACTGCTCCTGTAGTCATCGCGATTGTACTAAACAATTGATCACTTTGTGTTGTCGCTTCTTTATCTTTGTCTGCAAGATTATTCATATGATTAACAAATAATTCCATTACAGATTTATGGATATTAGCCTGTGTAAACTTATAAACAGACCAAGGTAACGTCGGTTCATATTCTTGTAGTGCAATAATAGCTTCATTTGAATCCAAGATGCGTCTAAATTCAAATCTAGCATTACCACCATTATTAGATAATGCTAAATTACCACCTACGATTTTATAAACAATCATATCTTTAGAAGAATCTTGCATATCACGCTCCATTTTCAAAATAAATTGATTAGTAAATGGCAAACTAATATTAAATTCATTTTCATTTATAGTTCCATTAATTAAATGTAACGTAATATTATTTATAAACTTCGCATATGTTTTTGAGACATCTTCCATTGAATAATTTTCTGGAATTCTAAAGCGTGATATTGCTCTAACATCTTTAATTTGTTCTTTACTATTAGAACTAGATGATTTTTTTGATTTGTTTTGATTTTCATTCATTTCATTTTCTTCATCTAGCGCTTGTTGCACACTTTCTTCATACGTCATCTCTCCAATAGAAATATCAGGATGCGTGCGCTCTGGTTGTGGAATCATATCATGAACTAAACTATTCATAAGTGGGTAGACCATTTCTTTAGGTACTTTTGAAATGAGTTGTACCCAATATCTACTTACCCAAATAGGTATAATTGGTAAATCAACGATTGGTAAACGCTTATTTAGCACTACTGCTGTACGTTGTATTAATTCTTTATAATTCATAATTTCAGGACCTGTTATGTCAAAAGACTCATTATGTTGTGGTGTTCGCTCTACTAGTAATGCCAGTTTATTAATTACATCATTAATTGATACTGGTGCTATCATATTGTATGCCCAACTAGGTAATACCATACCAGGCAATCGTTCAACTAAACGTTTTAAAATAGGATAAGAACTTCCCTTAGCCCCAATAATTAATCCAGCTCTTAATGTACTTACAGGTATACCATAAGAACCTAAAATTTTTTCACATTCCAAACGACTACGTAAATGAGCAGATAGTTTATCTTCATTTGGAATTAAACCACTCATAAATACAATATGTCTAACGCCTTGTTTCTTTGCAGCTCTCGCAAAATTATCTGCTAATAAAGCATCCATATCTTCAAAGTTTGCTTGCGTTAACTTGGCGTTTGGCATCATAGAATGGACAAGGTAAATTGCAGTATCTACCCCTTCCATTACTTCTGTTATCTCATCTAAATCAAATAAATCAGCAGCTTTCCAAGTAACATTCTCTTCATTTTCTTTGTTACTAGTATTTCTTGAAGTTGCTATAATATCATGATGTATTTTTAATTGATCTTTTAAATGTCCTCCAATATAACCCGATGCACCTGTTAATAAGATTTTACTCATGATTCACCTCTATTTATTAAATAGTCGAATAATCTTGATTTAATGAATATATCTATTTAAATAGCCTTTTATTAAAAAGTGAAACATTGCATATCGTCATTGTTTTTACTTATAAATTATATTGTAAATACAAAAAGAGAGTCGGACAGAATTCTTCTCAAATTCGTTGTCCAACTCCCAACTTGCTTTGCTTGTAGAATTTCTTTATGAAATTTTCTTTATTAGGGCCAGCTCACAAAGATGACTAGAACTGAGAAAAGCTTGATTGAAGCGTTTTATCTGTTCAGTCAGCTACAGTAAATTGCAAAATAGGATTATTATATTATTTATGTCCCATGTGTTTTCAATAATTTATTTATTAAACTAAAGTTTTAACTACTTCTTGGCATCGTGGACATAAGTGTTCTAATTCACCTACTGAACCTAATTCTTCAGTATAGTTCCAACATCTTTCACATTTTTCACCTACTGCATGGTCAATTCTAATATCACCATGTTGATAAGCCTCTGCATTGTCTACAGAATCTGAAACTTCAACTTGTGAAACAATGAATAATTGTTGTAAATCTTCAAATTGTTGTAAGAACTCTGCAGCTTTAAAGTTGTCGTTATTACCAATTACAACTTTTGCTTCAAGAGACTTACCAATAACTTTATTATTACGTGCAACTTCTAACGCACGGTTTACATCATCACGTAATGCCATGAATTGATTCCATTTGTCAAGCAATGCTTGATCAACTTCAACTACCTTAGGCATGTCAGCTAAATGAACACTTTCTTCTTTTACATGCGGTGTGTGTGTCCAAACTTCTTCAGCTGTGTGAACTAAAATAGGTGCTAATAATTTAGTCATATCAACTAAGATTTGGTATAGAACAGTTTGCATACTACGACGTTTATGCGCATTTTTCTCTTCAATATAAAGAATATCTTTACCGTAATCTAAGTAGAAATTACTCAATTCAACATTTATAAAGTTTTGTACTTCTTGATAAATATTTAAATAATCAAAGTTATCATAATGTTCAATTGTGCTAGCAGTAAACTCACGTAAACGATTTAGTAAATAACGATCGACTTCAAGTAATTCTGCTTCAGGAATTACATCAGTATCAGGATTAAAATCGTTAATATTACCAAGCATAAATCTTAAAGTATTTCTAATTTTACGATAAACATCAGAAGTTTGTTTTAAGATTTCATCCGAAATACGAACGTCTGCTAAATAATCAGTACTGCTTACCCATAAACGTGCAATGTCAGCACCTTTTTGTTTTACAACTTGGTCAGGAACAATAACATTACCTAGTGATTTACTCATTTTCTTACCTTCACCGTCCATTACAAAGCCGTGTGATAATAAGAATTTATAAGGCGCTTGACCTCTAGTTGCTACAGCAGTTGTAATTGAAGAGTTAAACCAACCACGATATTGGTCACTACCTTCAAAATATAGATCAGCTGGGAAACTTAATTCTGGACGATTTTCTAATACACCACGATGTGACGAACCAGAGTCAAACCAAACATCCATAATGTCCATTTCTTTTGTAAAAGTACCATTTGGACTACCAGGGTGTGTAAAGCCTTCAGGTAATAAGTCTTTTGCTTCTCTTTCAAACCAAATATTTGAACCATGCTCTTCAAATAAATCAGCTACGTGGTTAACTGTTTCTTTCGTCATAATGATATCGCCATTCTCGGCATAGAATACAGGTAGTGGAACTCCCCATACACGTTGACGAGAAATAACCCATTCTCCACGATCACGGATCATATTGTAAATACGTGTTTTACCCCAATCCACTTTGAAATCTGTTTCTTCAATAGCATCTAAAATATCTTGTCTTACTTTATTAATAGAGGCAAACCATTGTGGTGTAGCACGGAAGATAACTGGTTTCTTAGTACGCCAATCATGAGGGTAACTATGTGTAATAAAGTTTAATTTTAATAAAGCGTCTTTTTCAGTTAATAAGTCAGTAACTGCTTTGTTAGCTTTATCATAAAACATACCTTCAAATTGTCCACCTTCTTCAGTAAACACACCTTTATCATCTAAAGGACTAATAACTGGTAAATCATATTTTTGCCCAACGATATAGTCATCTTCACCATGACCAGGAGCGGTATGAACACAACCTGTACCAGCATCAGTTGTAACATGATTACCATTAATTACAAGTGAGATTCTATCTAAGAAAGGATGTTGCGCTTCAACATACTCTAACTCTTTACCTGTAAATTCTTTTTCTAATTGAATGGCATCTTTATCCCATTCTAAAGCTTCTGCTACATCTTCAGATAATGCTTGTGCGATAATATATTTCTTGCCATTCACATTATATTGACCATATTTTAAATCAGGATGAACTGTAATTGCTACGTTAGATGGAATAGTCCATGGAGTAGTTGTCCAAATAATGAATTGAGCATCCTGATCTACTACACCTTTAGTATCTTTCACGTCAAATGCTACATAGATAGATGCTGAACGTTTATCATGATATTCAATTTCAGCTTCGGCTAAAGACGATTCACTTGACGGTGACCAATAAACTGGTTTCTTACCTTTATAAATTAATCCTTTATCCGCCATCTCACCAAATAAACGAATTTGAGCAGCTTCATATTCAGGTTTAAGCGTGATATAAGGATCATTAAAATCTCCTCGTACACCAAGACGTTTAAAGTCTTTCTTTTGTAATTCGATTTGTTCTAACGCAAATTCCTTACATTTTTCTCTAAATTCAGCAATTGACATTTTTTTGCGATCTACGCCCTTTTTAGTCAAAGCTTGTTCAATTGGTAAGCCATGTGTATCCCAACCTGGAACGTATGGTGCGTAAAAACCTTGCATCGTTTTATAACGTACAATAATATCCTTAATGATTTTGTTTAACGCATGCCCCATATGCAAATTACCATTCGCATACGGTGGTCCATCATGTAAGATGTAAGATTGGTTACCTTTATTTTTTTCTAATGCTTTTTGGTATTGATTGTTAGCTTCCCATTGTTCTTGGATTTGCGGTTCTTTATTTGGCAATCCACCACGCATAGGAAAGTCAGTCTTTGGCATTAATAAAGTATCTTTATAGTTCATAATTGATTTCACTCCTTAAATGTAAAAGAACTCTAAGTTCAATTAAAAAGGGACGGAATTACCGCGGTACCACCCTTGTTAACTCAACTTAGAGTTCTCTCATATATAATATTACTTTGTAAAAATCAGTGATATAAGAGATAGACTTTTATTAGGCTTTCACCAACCCTAATTCGCTGTAAAAAGTTTATTATCTCCTACTTGTCTGACTTATTTTATAACAATTATTTATTTGATGTTGATTCGCTTTGACTCACGCTTGATTGTGAAGTAACGTTCTCACTTGTACTAGTTGCGTCACTTGTACTTAGTGAATTTGTTTTACTGTTATTACTCTCGCTTGCAAGCACGCTTTCAGATTGTTGAGATTGAGCGCTAAGTTGTTCTTCAGGTGTAATGTCTTGGCTATTTAAATGTTGGAAATTTTCTTGTGTGACTTTTTCTGCATCGATATCATAGTTTAATAAATAATCCCAATCATCATTTTTAAGTAAATCTAATTGAGCTTCAACTAGCATGCGGAAACGTGATCTGAATATTTTAGATTGACGTTTCATATCTTCAGTTTGGAATGATAAATGACGTGCTTTTTCGATAGCGTCATTAACAATTAAATCTGCTTGTGCTTGAGCTTTACTGATAACAGCTTCAGCTTCTTTATTAGCAGCCAATTTAGTCTCTTCTCCAGCTTGTTGAGCTTGAACAAGGGCATCACTTACTGATTGATGAACTTGTTGATAAGATTTAATATTAGTATCTCTCTCTTCAATTACTTTTTCAAGCTGTTTTTTTTCTTCTTTTAAACGTTCAATTTCATTACTTAATTGATTTAAGTAATCACTTACTTCAGCTGGTTCTAAACCATTTTTCACTTTTGTAAATTCTTTATTTTTAATTTCACTAGGTGTAAAAGGCATCCTACATCCTCCTTAAATCAACATTAAATTGACTTATATTTATTACTTAAATAGCGTTCGATAATTTATGTGTATTTTGTCTTTTTTAGTCCTACCACCTATATCAATGATTTGAGCTCTTCCAAATCCTTGAATAGATAATAAATCATTAGTTTGAACTTGAAAATCTGGTGAATCAATAATTGTGTGATTAACTTTCACACGCTTCTTTTCAATTAATTGTTTTGCTATTGTTCGAGATTTATGAATCATTTCTTTTAAAACGACGTCTAATCTCAATGCACTTACAGTACTACCTTGAATTTTCCAATTCTCTACTGATTGTATCATATCTTTAAATGGAATAGAATTAAGTTTAACTGTAGCACCTTTTATCTTTGTTAATTCCAACATAATATACGATTCTAATTGCTTTGTCAAAACAAATTGAATACTGTCACCGACAATAATATCACCAACTTGTTCCCTTTCTATTCCTAATGACATAAGTGTTCCTAGGACATGTTGATGTTGTATATTAACAAACTTCTCTGGATAGTTGATTTGAATTAATACTTCTTCAAAGTCAGCTTCCCCAGGTTCAAAATAATTAGGGGCAATGAGACCTCGTTTTCTCTCTGCGTTATCTCCACCAAAAAAAGTCACTTCCATATCTTCATAACTACCTGATATGACTTCAAGTATATATTGTCCTCTCGGATCAAGAAAGTTTGTCAGAATTGGCGCATACTGCTGTTCAACTTGATCACACTTATCTATTAATTGATCTATTAATCCTTGCTCTTCGTCTCTAAAATGCTGATAAATATCGATTATCTTACACCTCTCTGATTCTAAATTAAATGATAAAAGAGGTTGAAACAACCTCATGTATTGTCTCAGCCTCTTAAACGCCATATATTATTACATTAAATGAACTATTATCATATTAAAGATGCTTCTTAACCCAGCTTGGAATAATACAAGTACAAACAAAGCTACAAGTGAAGAAATATCAATCATTCCTATTGGTGGAATAATCTTTCGAAATGGTTCTAAAAATGGTTCATATAATTTACCAAGTATTTCACCGAACTTAGATTCTCTAATATTAGGTACCCAAGATGTAAAGAAATAAATAATCATTCCAAAGTAATATATTTGAACTAGAAAAATTATAAAATTAAAAATGGTAGCTAGTAAACCTACATCCATATAATGTTCTCCTTATTCGTAGTGTTGCGATTCCATTTGTTCAATATGATCTGTAATACTTCCCGCAACTTCTACATTATCAGGTGTACAAAGGAATATGTCAGTACCTACGCGTTGAATATCTCCACCAATCGCATAAACTGTTCCACTTAAGAAATCAATAATGCGTTTAGCTGAAATTTTATCAATCCGTTGTAAATTCACTAAAGTAGCACGGCGGTTTTTTAATTCATCCGCGATATCTTGTGTATCTGAAAATACTCGTGGCTCGAATAAGCACATTTTTGAACTTTCATAACCACTATAACTTTGCGACGTTTGATTCATTGTAACAACATTTTTGCCGTTTGACTTTGATGGGGGTTGATTCATACGCACATTCCTTTCTTCTGAGTTATAATTTCTTGTTGTTTTCTTTTGTGGTACTGTTTTCAATTTACTTTGATTACTATATGAACGTTCTGATTGTTGCGGTTGATTCTGTTGAACATTGTTTGTTTCATTTTCTTCATTCTGAACTACACGACGTTGTCGCTCTTCAGGGCTTTCTACTTCTTCTTCATCATCCATTAGAAAAAAATTATTAAATAAATCTTTAATAGCCACGGGGCTCACTCCTATTCTCCTACAAGTTTAGTCCCAATTCTTATAAATGAAGCACCTTCTTCTACAGCAATTGCATAATCATTACTCATTCCCATAGATAAATAGTGACATGGTGCATAATCTAAATTAAGATCTTTAATTTCATCTCGTTTTACTCGTAATTGTTTAAATAACTGTCGAATATATGCAGTGTCTTCTGTATAAGGTGCCATTGTCATTAATCCGACAATTTTTATTTTATCATATTGTTGAATTTGTTCTATAAAGTGATTAACTTCATTCAAAGCAATACCATGCTTAGATTCTTCTCCTGAGACATTGACTTGTATGAAGCAAGCAATCTCATGATCCGCTCTTTTATTAATTTCCTTAGCTAGACTAAGTCTATCTAGTGCATGTAGGTAATCAATTTCGTTAATGACTTCTTTTACTTTTCTAGATTGTAAAGAACCTATAAAGTGCATAGTAACATCGTTAGGCAAAGCAGATTTCTTTTCTAAAAAGCCTTCTAATCTATTTTCACCAAAATGTCTAAGTCCAACATCATAAGCTTCTTTAGCACGGTCTATTGTAACATATTTTGTTACTGCAATCACGTTTGGCAAGGTAGACGCTTCACTATTTTTAAAGTGTGACTGTATTTCACTTTCAATATTTCTTAAATTTTGTTTTACATCCATATTCTACTCAACCTCTTCACCATTTGTTAAGTTCAGTTATCACTAATAAATACATATGCCTTTAAATATTTATTATTTATATGACTAATCTAATGAGATTATTTTTGGCCTATAAAAGCCAACATTCTACCTGTTTGACCTTTTTCAACTCGATATGAGAAGAAAAGTGATAAATCCTCTGATGTAGCATAATCAGTTATATATATATTGTCGAATGGTACACCATAATGATTAAGTAATAGCGCATTAGCACGTTTTAAATCAATACCATGTCGATTCTCTCCACGAGTTTCAATATAATCTTTAACATTAATTGGCAATGTTTCAAACTTCGCTTTAATATCATCATTAATTTCATATGTAGTTGATGTAGATGGTCCAATTACAATCTTTAGATCATTATAATCAAAATCAATTTGCTTTAACATTTCACTAACAATTTGACCATATGTACCTCGCCAGCCAGCATGTGCTAATCCTACATAGTGATGTTTTTCACTATAGAAATAAACTGGTACACAATCAGCGTAGCACATCGTTAATAACGTATCAGGTTCATATGTATAAATCCCATCAATACCATACATATCATCTGTTAATGTATCGATGTTAGTTCCACGATGACTTTGCGAAATTTCCATTACTCGATTTTCATGAGTTTGAATTGGAAATACCCATTGTGCTCTTACAAACCCAATCGCGTCCGCCAACATTTCTTGGTGTTTAGTAATATTTTCAGGATTATCATCCACATATCTTGCCATATTGAATGATGATTCTGGATATAGACTATAGCCACCTTCTCTTGTAGTGAATCCTAATTTAACATGCTTCAAGTCTTGAGATTCATATTTCAAGTGATGTGGATACTTTACAAATTTCTCTGACACGAAATCAAACCACCTTAATTAAAAGTTTTATTTTTGTCGATTTTTAAAAAGCTTACTCTAAAATTGAATATAGCTATATTATATAACAATCTTTACTTTACTTAAAAGTAAATAAAAAAGGGAGAGAACATGAATCCACAAGTGAATTCGCCGTTCTACTCCCAATTAGGAATGATTAAGACGATAAATACACTTAATCATACAACGAAATATAGACAAAACTTATTTTCAATTAACGTCTAGTTCTTCTAGAACGTCTTTCTTCTCTATTTCTGATAAAGCTAGGAATATCGTCATCTTTAGTAGTATGACTTCTTTCTGATACACTTTCAGAAGAACGAGAGCTTGATGAGCTTTGAGAGAATGATTCTTCTCTTGGCGTACTTGTTTGTGTTGAAGTGCTTGAAGTTGCACTTGTTCCGAAACCAGTACTTGAAGCTTTACGTCCTTGTGAAGTTGGTTTATCTTCAAAACCAGTAGCAATTACAGTTACTACGATTTCATCTTGTAGTTCAGGATTGATAACTGTACCAAAGATCATATTTACATCTTCATCTGCAGCATCTTGTACGATGTCAGCCGCTTCTTGAGCTTCAAATAATGATAGTGATTCCCCACCAGTGATGTTCATTAACACACCTTGAGCACCAACGATTGAAGTTTCAAGTAATGGTGATGAAATTGCTTTTTTAGCTGCTTCAACTGCTCTGTTCTCTCCAGAAGAGACACCAATACCCATTAAAGCAGAACCTTGGTTAGACATAATTGTTTTAACGTCAGCAAAGTCTAAGTTTACTTCACCTGATACAGCGATTAAGTCAGAGATACCTTGAACACCTTGACGTAATACATTATCTGCTTCTTTAAATGCTTCCATCATTGGAGTTGATTTATCAACGATATCTAATAAGCGATCGTTAGGGATAACAATTAGTGTATCTACTGCTGCTTTCATAGATTCAACACCAGCTGCTGCTTGAGTTGAACGTTTACGTCCTTCAAAACCGAATGGACGTGTTACTACACCAACAGTTAATGCTCCCATTTCTTTAGCAATCTTAGCTACTACTGGTGCAGCACCTGTACCAGTTCCGCCACCCATACCAGCAGTTACGAATACCATATCTGCACCTTGGATTGCATCTTCAATTTGTTCACGTGACTCTTCAGCTGCTTTTTTACCAATTTCTGGATTTGCACCAGCACCAAGTCCGCGTGTTAATTTCTCACCAATTTGGATTTTAGATTCTGCTTTAGATAAGTTTAAAGCTTGTCCGTCTGTATTAATTGCAATAAATTCTACATTGTTCATGCCATGGTCGATCATACGGTTAACAGCGTTGTTACCACCGCCACCTACACCGATGACTTTTAATGTCGCTAAATGATTAAATCCTTGTTCAAATTCTAACATTTATATTTCCTCCTAGTCTTTTTGGCCCATCATTCAAATAGAGATTTCATAAGTTTTTTAAATTTGCCCTCTTCTTTTTGAGGTTGCTCTTGATCATCATAATGTTCTGTCGTATCGTGATGACTTTCATTGCTATCATACTTATCATCGTCGTCTACTTTATCTGTTCTTTCATGTGGTTCGTTGTAGTCTTCTTCATAAGTATTTTCATTTTTATTTGACTTACGTTTAAACCAGTCAAATCCACCTGATTTAGAAGTATGTTCTCTCTCGTTATCTTCAATAACTTCTTCTTCAAACTCATCATTATCTTGATAACTCATTGTAACATAATCGAGCAACTCATCAAAAGTGATGCTACTAGATATAGTAGAAATAGCTGATGTGAATTCTGGCTTTCTGATACCCATTTGTGACGGTGTATGAACTCTAATCTTTTCATTTACCATCGTATTAAGTAATTCTTTAACTCCTAATAAGTTTGAAGAACCGCCAGTTACAATGAAACCACCGTTCACTCTAGTTAACCCTAAGTCAACTAATACATCAAACACCTCATCAAAGATATCTTGCATTGTTCTCTCAATTACAGCACTTAAATCTTTCTGAGTATATTCAACTAATTCATCACTGTCTACTTGATCTACACTAAATACATCTTGATCTGATGCAGAGTTAGCATAAGCATGACCATATTGATGTTTTATCTTTTCAGCCGTTTCATATGTAGTATTTAGTTCTTCAGCAATATCATCAGTAATATCGCGACCTGCTAATTCTATTGAATCAGCGTCTACTAATTCTCCACGTTCATAAAAGGCGATTTGAGTTAAATCTTCACCAATATCTATTACACATGCTCCTAATTCTTTTTCAGTAGCTGTAAGAATTGAGCCATAATTATAAGCATCTGAATAAACATCTAAAACATCTACGCCACATGATTCTACACATTTAATCATGTTGATTAAGATAGATTTATGAATTGCAATAACTCCTGCTTCAACTCTTAATGAGTGTCTAGCAATCAATTCTTTAGGGTCCGATACTTCATTATCCCCATCCACAATAAAACGAATAGGGAATACATCAATTACATCAGTATCCGCTACATCATTTTTTTGGCGAATGCCTTCTAGCACTTCTTCAATGTGTGTGCCGTTTATTTCAGTATCTTCATAAAAATCAATTTCATTTGCTTCATCATATACTTCAGTACCTATGATAGGTAATTTTAAGAAAACTTCTTTAATGTCTACACCTGATGCGATAGAAGCTTTTTTAATTGTATCTTTAACTGCTTGTTTAGCAATGTCGAAATCATCAATTAATCCGTTCTTGATACCGCTAGTGTAGGTTTGTCCTGTACCTATCACATTTATTCCATTGTGAAATTTTTCGCCTACTATTGTTTTTACACTTGATGAACCAATATCTATGCTTACATAGTAATGTTCCTCCATAGATAGGCACCTCCTGACAAATTACTATTAAAATACACTATGTTTAGTTTACAATACGTCGAAAGGCTTGTGAACTATAAACACATATTAATATCGAAATTTTTTAATTATTTGAATCTGATTGTTCGTTAATTTTATTTAAAGCGCTTTGTAACTCATCTTTTGCATCAGTTTCTTGTTGTGATTTTTGACGAACATTTTGATCGGATTTTGAATCTCCGCTACTGTTTTCATTATACGGTATAAATGATGCACCTACAGATAAATCTATATAACCTTGGGTTTTCAAGTTGCCAGAGTCGTCTTTTGATAAAGATTGTGACATTTGAGGATAATATTTAATTTTATTAGCAATCGTTTTTATGTTGCCAACTACTTGCATATCATCTTGCATATATAAAAGAATTCGATTAGGGCTATTTTGCTTAGGTGCGTACTTAATTTCTGAAATCATATCTCTAATTTCTGGAGACATCTTAGATAAAGATTTAATCATATTGCTTTTTTCTTCACCTTTAAATCCTTCTAAAATAGGTCCACTTCCGGCAATATTACCATCAAAGTTTTTCAATTCTTGATTTCCTTCTATAATTGGCACATATTTATTCTTTTCTTTAACAACACCTACAACTTGATTTTCAGTTATTTGCACTTTTAACGTATTCGGTAATTGCTTTTTAATTTTTACGTCTTTTATTAAATCATTCTTCTTCAGATTTTGAATACCTTTACGTTTACTATACGTATACATTCTTGAATTATCTTTTACATCCAAAGCTTTTTCAACTTGACTGTTACTCACATTGTTATTTCCACTAATTTTAATATTAGAAATTCTACTTAGTGGTGTAAACATGTAGAGTAAAAATAAAATTATTAATAATACTAAAAATGTAATGATAACGTACTGAATTCTTTTTTGACGCTTCCTTCGCTGAATTCTTAATTGTTCTTTTCTCTCTTGTGGTGATAAATGATCAAATTGTGTACTCTTGGCATGTTTTTTTCTTTTACGATTGTCATTGAACTCTTTAACTCTATCTTTAATAGATAGCTTATATGTGTTTTCACTAGAATTAGTGGAGAGTCTGTGACTATCATTCGTTTTGGTACTTTCAACGTTTTGAGCATTTTCATCTGATGTTTCATTAGATTGTTCAATTGCTTCATTTTGTTCCAATTGTTCGGATTCATTGGATTGATTATTAAAGTTATCTTCATCTATTGATTGATTTTGATCTTGTTGTTTAGAAGTCTCATTAGGCTTATTAATTTTATACAATTGAGCGTCATCTGTGGAAATTTTATTCTTATCCTTATGATTAGCATCATGATTTGAAAGGTGTTCTTCATTGTTTAATTCTCGATTTCTTTTTTCAATAAGACTTTGAATCGAGCTCACCTTATTATCTTTACGTCGTTTATCTTTCACTTGATTTCACAACCTTTAATAAGATGGTAAGTGGGCACGGAAACTTTCTATAAATCTTTCTCCACGTTCTTCAAATGTTTTATATTGATCCCAACTTGCACATGCAGGTGATAGTAAGACAACGTCATTCGGTTCGACTACATCTTGTACCTTTTTAACAGCGTCTTCAATATCTGTAGCTTTCACCACTAACTTACCTTGACTATTGCCAAGCTTAGCAAATTTTTCTTGAGTTTGACCAAAAACAACCATGACACGTACATTCTTCATATAAGGTATTAATTCATCGAAATCATTACCACGATCTAAACCACCACATAACCAAACGATTGGTTGCTTGAATGAATTTAATGCAAATTGTGTAGCAAGTGTGTTTGTAGCTTTAGAATCATTGTAATACTTGTTAGTGCGATTTGTACCTATATATTGTAATCTGTGATCTATACCAGAGAATGTCGTTAAACTATCTATAATTGCTTTTATTGGAACACCAGCTAAGATTGAAGCTAACACTGCAGCTAGAATATTTTCTAAATTATGTTCCCCAGGTAATACTAAATCATCTATATTAATGATTCTTATTCCTTGGTAAACAATAAACCCATCTTTAATATAAATACCGTCTACTTCTTGTTGAGTAGAGAAATACAATGTTTTAGCTTTCAAATTTTCAGACTCAATTAAATGTCTTTGATGATAATTACATATTAGGTAATCATTTTCTGTTTGATTTTTGTAAATCTGTTTCTTTGCATTTTGGTAGTTTTCAAGCGTTTCGTGATAATCTAGATGAGCAGAATATATATTTGTGATAATCGCAATATGCGGACGATATTGCTCTACACCTAGTAATTGGAATGAAGATAATTCAGTTATTAGATATTCATTAGGTGATGTTTCTTGTGCTACTTTAGATGCTACATAACCTATATTTCCAGAGAGTCTACCAGTCAATCTACTTTTCTTAAACATATCGCCAATTAAAGAACTCGTAGTTGTTTTACCATTAGTTCCAGTTATAGCTATAATCGGTGCTTCTGATATTAAATAACTTAATTCTACTTCAGTTAATATTTTTAAATGTCGCTGATATGCTTCTTGAATTATAGAAACTGTATAAGGAATACCAGGATTTTTTACTATAATTGGCTCATTATCTAATAATGATAAAGGATGTCCACCATCAACTATTTTAACTCCTAACGCCTCTAAATCCTTGGCATGAGGATCTTGTGACAAGTCTTTACCATCATTTACAGTCACATTGGCACCTAATTTGATTAATAACTTAGCTGCTTCATATCCGCTTTTGGCTAGTCCTACTACAAGAACATCTTTATTTTCTAATCCTGTATAATTGAGCATGCTAATGCACTCCTATCCATAATCCGATTAATCCTGAAATTAAACCTGCTGTCCAGAACACTGTCACTACTTTCCATTCTCCCCAACCACTTAATTCAAAGTGATGATGAATCGGGCTCATCTTAAAGATACGTTTTTTTGTAAGTTTATATGAAGCAACTTGCAACATAACTGAAGCTGTTTCAATTACAAATACCAGCCCAATTAGTAACAATGATAATTCTTGATTTAGCATAATTGAAATTGTTGCGAAAATTCCACCTAAAGCTAAACTACCAGTGTCTCCCATAAATACCTTTGCGGGATTAAGGTTATACGGTAGAAATCCTAATAATGCAAAAATCATTATAATACAAAATGCTCCAATTGCTGGTGAATCTAAAACAAAGCTCATAATGGCGTACATTGTAAAACCAATGATTGATAATCCTGTTGCTAAGCCATCTAAACCATCTGTTAAATTCACAGCATTTGAGAATCCAACTTGCCAAAAAACAATAAAAATCACATATGCAAAAGATAATGGAATACTAATATTTGTAAAAGGTATGTTTAGATTAGTTGAAAATTCTACAAGATGGAAAACATCACTTAGTAAAAAGAATACAACTGCAATTGCAATTTGTGCTAGAAATTTCTGCTTACTTGTTAAACCTTGGTTATTTTTCTTAACGACGATGATGTAATCATCAATAAAACCTATTAAACCAAAACCAATTGTTACAAATAATAATAAAATGATTGGATTTGAATTATCTACAAAGAAAATTGCAATAATTGAGGTAATGATAATACTAATTAGAAAAGTCAAACCACCCATTGTTGGTGTGCCTGTTTTTTTCATATGGCTTTGTGGACCTTCTTCACGAATGCTTTGTCCAAATTTCATTCGCTTCAGCGTTGGAATTAAAATAGGTACTAAGATAAAAGTAATTAATAGTGCGATAACCGCAAGTATAAAAAGCATAATTGTCTCCTTTATATATTTAATTTTTAGTTTTGTCTTCTGAGTTTATTAATTGATAATATCTCGTTCATTTTATCAATATTTTAAAGTAAATTCATTTAAAATTTGTATGAGATCGAATGACGCCTTTTGAAGTAACACGAGCTAAAAAGAGAATGATATAACTACCCACTCACTTCTATTTGCTACTAAAGTTCTATTTTGTAACCTATGCTCACTGTGCTTGTCACAACTTTTAGACGTTCATTCAATTCTCATAACTTATCATCTACTTTTTTAAGTCAAATCATAATTACTCGTTAGAATCTTGACTATTGTTTGTCTGTTGTTCTTGTTCAGAAGAGCTAGAAGTATCATTCTTATTGTCTTTTTCCTTATCGTCTGAAGAAGAACTAGCTTTATCTTTATTAGAAGAGTCATTTGATGCTGTCTCATTGTCATTCGTATTCGTCGATGTATCGTCAGGATCTTCTGGAGATAATTCAATTTCAACCTTACTATTGTCTTTTAATGTGGTTCCATTGTTAACCGATTGTTTTGTTACATAGCCACTACCTTTAGTTGTAACGTTAATGCCAGTTAATTCTTGGAAGGCAAGTACATCATCTTTTGTCCAACCTTTCATATTTGGCATTGTAATATCACCATCAGTTAATAAGAGCACCTTACTATTAGGCAATAATTTTTTATTTGCTTTAATGGATTGAGATTTGACGTTATCTCCATTACCAATAACTGTTGCTTGTAAATCTTCAGATTTCAAACTTTCCTTTGCTTTATCAGTAGATTGTCCAGTTACATTTGGTACTTTTGAATATTGTGCAGATTTTGTTTCATCTTTTTTAGAACCTACATTTAAATATTTAAGTGTATTTTCCATAATTGGTTTAAAAGCCTTACTTACACCCATTTCATAAGCTTCTTGATCATTCTTTTGAGCTAAGCTCATACCGGCATAAACAATAACTTTGGGATTTTTCTTAGGCGCATCACCAATGAAACTTACAAAGTATGGATTTTCACCCTTAACATATCCGCCGCTCTTTTCATCCGCCACTTGGGCAGTACCTGTCTTACCTTCAATATCATAACCATCTACTCTATAATTCATCGCATGACTCTTCTTACTATTAACTACTTTATCTAATTCTGTTTCCACTTTACTTGCGGTAGAAGCAGTAATTGGTTTGCCAGCAATTTCTTTTTCGCCTTGATAGAACGTCTTTTTGGAAATTGGATTTTTAATACTATCCACAAACCACGGTTTAAGCATATTCCCTTTATTAAAAAAGGCAGATTGTGCCTGAATCATTTGTACCGGCGTAACAGTTGTAGATTGCCCGAATGCTGACGTTTTTTGTTGCAATTCATTCGACCAAGCGATATTACCTTCTGCTTCGCCATCAAATAGACCACCAGTTGGTTTACTAAAGCCAAATCTTTCGTACCATGATTTCATTTTGTCAGCACCTACTAAGTCTTGTAAGTGCATCATCAGTGTATTTGAAGAATAAGTAAAGCCTAATGACATTGGAATTTCGCCCCAACCAGTTTTATTCCAGTCGGAAATTCTAGAACCCATGATATCACGATGTCCAGACTCATATTTTTTCTTAGGATTAAACTTACCTTCCTGTATAGCTGCCGCTAAACCAAATGATTTAAAAGTAGAACCTGGTTCATACGTATTTTGATATAAATCATTCGCCCATTTTTTCCCGAAATCTTCACCTGTCTCAGGATTAAACGTAGGACGTTGACTGAATGCTAAGATTTCACCTGTTTTAGCATCCATGACAACAGCAAATAAATCTTTTGGTTGATACCTCTTAACCATATCATCCAATGCTTCCTCAACGAATACTTGAATATTTGAATCAATTGTTAAATGAACATCATCACCACGTTTAGGTGATTTTTCATTTTTAGTATTTGGAGCAATATATCCCCAAATATCTTGTATATAAGATAATGCACCTTTAGTTCCACTTAAATAACTATCAAAGATTTTTTCAACACCAAGTGCACCTTTTAATTCGCCTGTATCTGGATTTTTTTGTGCCATTCCTATTAAGTGAGACGCAAAATTACCATTTGGATAAAAGCGTTCAGTTTCTGGATATAATGTAATACCTGGTAAGTCCATTTTTTCCAGTTTTTGTTTATCTTGATAAGTTAAATTAGTTCCTTTTTGACCAAATTCCACTTGGAAAGCTTTTTTCTGATTAAGTTGTTTTTCAATTTCTTCCGGTTTCATGTCTATAATTTTAGAAAGTTCTTTAGCTGTCTTCTTTTTATCCTCTACATAGCGAGGTTTGTCTCCACTTTTACCTGCGCTTTTATCGACTACCGCTACAACTTTATATCTTTCGACATCTTCGGCAAGAATTTTACCGTTTCTATCATAAATCTTGCCTCGTTCAGCTTGTTCATTGTTTTGAACTAAATATTTTTCATTCGCTCGCATTACTAAATCTTGTCCATCAGAATGCCCTGTGATCATAATATATGAATATCTTAAAACCAATATAAAAAAGAGCAGTCCGAATATACCAACAAGGAGGACTGCTCCTAATTTATTTTTTCTAATTTTAATTTTTCGCTTCGCCATTTGTACGCACTACCTTTACATTGTCGTTATTTAGGCTCATACCTTGTGCTTTAGCCTTGTCGTAAATGCGTTGGTAAGAAGAACTTTTCTTAATTTCAGATTGAATTGCGCTATTTTCACTTGATTGTTGTTCAATTTTGGAGTCTAAATCTGCAATCTTTCCATTCGTATCATACGCATCCATTTTTAAAGATAGCATATAAATAGCAATAACTGCAATTGCAGTAACAAGTGTTATGTATAAGTATTTCTCAAATCTTGTGAGTTGAACTACAACCTTCTTAGTAACTGTTCTTGTTTGTGGTTCCGATTGAGGTTGTTGTTTCGGTATACTATTGTGCTGGACGTCTTCATATGGTTCATATATTTCTTCTACAGCCATCGTCAATTACTCCTTATTTTAAAATTTCTGCAACACGTAATTTTGCACTGCGCGCTCTGTTATTTTCATCCAAATCTGTATCCGTTGCCGTAATTGGTTTACGATTTACTCTTTTGAGTTTAGGTGTGTAAGCTTCAGGAATAATTGGTAACCCTCTAGGCACATCAGGACCCTTTTCATACTCTTGAAACATTTGTTTGCATAATCTGTCTTCTAAAGAGTGGAAAGTGATTACTGAAATTCTGCCTCCAACTTTTACAAGCTCGATTGCCTGCTCAATTGAATCTTCGAATGCAGATAATTCGTCATTAACAGCAATACGTATAGCTTGAAATACACGTTTTGCAGGATGACCACCTTTTCTTCGAGCTTTAGCAGGAATGCCCTCTTTAATGATGTCAACTAGCTCTAATGTAGTTTCGATAGGCTGATGTTCACGATGTGCTTCGATTCGTCTCGCTATTTGTTTAGAAAATTTCTCTTCACCATAGCGATAAAAAATCTTAACAAGTGCTTCATATGGCCATTGATTGACTACTTCGTATGCGCTAAGTTGCTGCGTTTGATCCATTCTCATATCAAGTTTAGCATCATGATGATAACTAAATCCTCGCTCTGGAACATCCAATTGTGGACTAGAAACGCCTAAGTCATAATAAATCCCGTCTACCTTTTCAATGTTTAAGTTTTTTAAAATGTCAGTTAATTCTCTAAAATTACTATGCACGAACGTGACTTTATGTAGATGATCTTTCAATACCTCTTTAGCATTATCTAATGCTGTAGTGTCTTGATCAATCGCAATTAATCTACCGTCATCGTTTAATTGATTTAATAAATAGAGTGCATGACCCGCGCCACCAAGCGTACAGTCTACGTAAATACCATCTTCTTTGATGTCTAAATAATCAATTGTTTCGTTAAGCATGACGCTAATATGATGAAACACGACTTATTCCTCCATTAAAAATCAAAATCTATTAAATCTTCAGCAATATCTTCGAAACTCTCTTCAGATTCATCATAAAAATCATTCCAAGTTTCTCTATCCCAAATTTCAATTCGATTTGAAACACCTATTACTGTACATTCTTTAGTTAAACTAGCGTACTTCCTCAAATTTTGAGGAATGTTAATACGCCCTTGCTTATCCAATTCCACTTCGATGGCACCTGAGAAGAACATACGCATAAACTTACGTGCGTCTTTCTTTGTCATAGGTAAGGTTTTCATTTTTTCTTCTATTTGTTGCCACTCTTCAAGTGTGTAACCGAATAAACATTTATCAAGGCCTCGCGTGATAATAAAACGTTCGTTTAAGTCATATCTAAACTTAGATGGAATTATCATACGTCCTTTAGCATCAAGTTGATGTTCGTATTCTCCCATGAACATTATTATCACCTCACCTTATTTATAATTTACCACATATCCCCACTATCCTCCACTAATTCTGTAAAATATCTTAAAATTCTTTTTTTTATACAAAAAAACCTATTTTATCATTTCGATAAAATAGGTCTAAAGCTTGATTTATTAAGGTTTAATAATGATTTGATCAAATGTATATTCAAGTGGTGGGAAAGTGGAGGGACTAAACACATCAATCCCAAAATCATTCATAATTTGTAATGGATTCCAGATTCTTTCTTGTAATCCGTGGTGAGGATGTAATACTAAATCCAATTCTCTAAATTGTCTCATACTAATATCATTCTCACGTTCAATATTTAACAAATAGCGTTTCAGTAAATAATCAAATTGTTTATTATGAATTTCTTCATTTTTAGTTACTAAATTGAAATTATCTTGATTTTCCTTAACTTCATTTAATAATTGTTGATACACATTTTCATGTTTTGCTTTCAATTCTTCTACTTGTTGTATAAACGTATCGGAAGCTTTTTCACGTACAAATTCATTTTTGTCATCATCGATACCATTTTGAATAACTTTTTCAACATTTAGGCTGTATTGTTTAAGTAGTTTTTGTGTTCTTTCCATCATATATGTCATCTTCATACGTGGAAGAACGATCGGCATTTCTACATTAAGTAATTTGAATACATTATTTAGTTCTGCCCAATATTTAATTTCACTTGAACCACCTATGAATGCTACTGTATTAAATAACCATTCTTCCATGACTGGTCTCGTAACGACGTTGTTTGAGAAACGCTCCGGTTCTGTCTCTATTAATTCAATTAATTCCTCTTCAGAGTAAGTAATATCAGATTTACTTAATTTAAAAAGATTATCTTCTTTTGATATTAATTGACGCATACCATCCTCATGAAGGAACAAATGTACATTAGTATCTGTCTGTATCATTTGTGTTAATCCCGATGCAATGGTTTGCTCTTGTGTTTGTCTGAATACTTGATTAATTTTAGAATGATTAGTTACTATTTGTTTGAGTAATGGCTTTTCAAGTTGTCTAAGCTTATCGTTCTGTGCATCGATGAGTAGCACACCGTGTTCTTTAAAGACCGCATGCAATAAAGCCTTAAATATATCAGTCCAAGTATCAAACTCATTAATTATATCCACGCATAATTTATATAAAGGTTTAGAATGATTAGTTTCTTTTAATTCTTCGAAGAAAAGATTTAATGCATTAAGCATAGCTTCCTTATCAGGAGTATATCTTGAAACATTTGTTTCTGGAGGTGTCATTGTATGGTACTTCACTTTCTTTAATTGCGCCTCTTTTGCATTATAAACATACGTATGATTCACTTCATCAAAATCATGATCCTCTCCAGCAATCCAAAACACAGGAACAACCGTTTCACCGTATTCTTTAGTTAGTTGACTACTTAACGTTACTATCGAAAGAATTTTATGGAAAGTGTATAAAGGTCCCCCAAACAATCCTGCTTGTTGACCTCCAATAACTACTTTAGCTCCTTGTTCAAGCGCCTCAATATGCTCTAGCTGAGAAGTAGTTAATTTCAAATCGGCCATATAGTCTTTAATGATTTGTGCTAATTGTTTTTCTCTACCATTATTAGGACGTTTCATCTTAGTCGTGAAACTAGCTGTCTCAACTGGGTTATATTGATAAAATTCTAATAAACTTTTATCACTTTCTTTTAATTTTGAAATAAATGAATCTTTTTCTTTAAAATGAGTTACTCGACAGTCCATATCTATACTCCTTCAACATAGCTATTACTCATATAGTATAAAGATTATAGCATTGTATGACAATTTAACGGCTTAAAAATTTGTAATTTTTGAAGTGAAATTTACCCTTTCGTCCTGAAAATACAATTGAATGAATTTTACATATTATTTAAGTTATAATATAACAAAAGAAATAAGGGGGATAACGCAAATGAGTGAAGTAAAACATCTTGAAATTAATTATAAAACAGACGAATTGTTTGAAGCTTTTAGAGAATTCGGTAACAAAGATTTATACATGGTTGAAGAACTACAAGGCCAAATGATCGATGCCAGTTCTGAATCACCATTCTATGGCATCTTTCACGGTGAAAACCTTGTTGCCCGAATGGCTTTACTAAAAAAGGGTGACGTTGAAGAAATTTACTTCCCAGAATTCGATGATTATTTACTACTTTGGAAACTAGAAGTTTTAGATAACTATAAAAATAAAGGGTACGGTCAGTCACTTATTGATTATGCAAAATCTTATAATATGCCTATCAAAGCCATTGCACGTCAAAATTCTAAAGAATTTTTAATGAATCAAGATTTTGAGGATGTACACGCTAAAAATCCTGAAGGTCATGATGTACTCGTATGGGCTCCTAAATAATTAAATAGAATATGGAAAAGCTATGGAGTGATAAAAGTTCTATCAGAATCTTTACCACTCCAACTTTTTGCATAAAATGTTTTTACTCATTTTCAATTAAATCAACTAATTCACGCAATGATTTAATTTCGTAATCTGGATTTATACCAGAATTATTCTTTTTATTTCTTACATTAAACCAGCATGTAGCTATTCCCGCATTTTTTCCGCCTAATACATCTGAAGTTAATGAATCACCAACAATAATGGTAGATTTTCGTTTGTCCTTACCAATTTTTTCAAAAACATAATCAAAAAACTCAATCATTGGCTTTTGATAACCGGTTTCCTCTGATATAAATACACCATCAAATATGTCTTTAAATTGTAATTGAGCGATACGTCTTTTTTGAGTATCTGTAACACCATTAGTAACAATATAAAGTTTATTGTTTTGAGCTAATCGATCTATCGTTTCTAGAGTGGAATCAAAATGCTTAATGGGTGCTTTAGCTAATTCATCCCTAAAAGTAACATCTGCTTGTTTACCATCCACTTCAATACCATAATGATTAAAATATTCAATGAATCTGTGTGAAAGAACTTCATCTTTAGTTAGTTTATTCTTTTGAAAAGCCTCCCAATGTGCCTGATTAATTTGTTTAAAAAATTGAAAGTCTTCTGCTGTTGGGTAATGATGATAATGTTTGGCCATATTGTGAAAAGCTTTATCTTCGGCATCATAAAAATCAACTAATGTATCATCGAAGTCTAATAATATTGTATTATATTTCATATTTTCATCCTTAACGTTTATTTTCTAAAATCTATTTTAACAGAAATATATTTATAAATTAAAAAAAGACCAGAGCGCTTGCCCTGGTCCATGATAATTAGAATTTCAAATTAGAAGCCGAAAATTTTACCTAAAACACTGATTCCGTTTTCTACGATACCTACGATGCTTGTACCCATTTTACCCCAGTCTTTATCTTGTCCTGCTTGTACTGCTGCTGCAATTGCTTCTGCTAATTTTTGCATATTTATCTCTCCATTTCTCTATAATTTTTATGATTTAAACTAAGTTTTAAAATAAACGTTAAATTAGAAACCAAAGATTTTACTTAATTCAGTTACACCGTTTGAAACGATATCTAAGATACTTGTACCTAATTTAGTCCAGTCTTGGTTTTGACCTGCTTCAATTGCACTTTTAACTGCGTTTGCGATTTTTTCCATGATATTTATCTCCTTTGTATTGTTTATTTATATTAATAAAATGTTGTTAGTCGAACTTAGAATCCGAATAATTTACCTAGAATGCCAACACCGTTTTCTACGATACCTACAATGCTTGTACCTAATTTAGCCCAATCTTGGTTTTG
This sequence comes from Staphylococcus haemolyticus, assembly GCF_006094395.1. Taxonomy (NCBI): domain Bacteria; kingdom Bacillati; phylum Bacillota; class Bacilli; order Caryophanales; family Staphylococcaceae; genus Staphylococcus; species Staphylococcus haemolyticus. Next base: position 1,709,931 of record NZ_CP035291.1, read on the forward strand.
GCCTGCTTGAACTGCATCTGAAATTGCTTGTACTAATTTTGACATTTAAATCGCTCCATTCTTTTAATTTTATATATTTAAATTGTTTGATTTTTAAATTTAGAAACCAAAGATTTTACTTAATTCTGTAACACCGTTTGAAACGATATCTAAGATACTTGTACCTAATTTAGTCCAGTCTTGGTTTTGACCTGCTTCAATTGCACTTTTTACTGCGTTTGCGATTTTTTCCATGATTACTATCTCCTTTATAATGTTTATTTATATTTTCAATAAATGTTATATGTGGAAACTTAGAATCCGAATAATTTACCTAAAATGCCAACACCGTTTTCTACGATACCTACAATGCTTGTACCTAATTTAGCCCAATCTTGGTTTTGGCCTGCTTGAACTGCATCTGAAATTGCTTGTACTAATTTTGACATTTAAATCGCTCCATTTCTTTTTATTTAAAGTATTTAAATCTTAATGTATGAAATTCAATAGATACATTAAGCTATTTCTTAAAACCAAAAACGATTAATTGGTAAGTTTTTGTTTACCTATCGTTTTGTTACTTATACTATATAGTGATTTATGCTATTTGCGTTCTATCTTTCTTAACTTATAAATTAGACATCAAAACTGTAGACCTTTGATTATATAAAACACACTTAGGCATTCAAATATGTTGTGCAAAATCTGACAATTCTGCAAACGTTTACAATACCTTTACATTAGCTTTATATTTCTTTAAAATTCACCTTGTTTTATAAACGCTTTAACCTACTAAGAGACCATTGCAAGTCTAGGATTCTCAATACAACCATTTATTTAAACAGACAAGTGAATATACTCTAGTCCTTTTCAACTATTTAATTAATCGTAATGTTGGTCATTGCAACTTTATTAATTTCTGTATTTCACTATTTATCATGGTACTTTTATTTAGTAATTGGATTGAGTATATGAATAATAGATGAGAATAATTTCAACACTTGTGATCTATTTATTACTTTATTCATAAATGTTTATAGTTTGTTCATAGTTGCTTATAATGCATCCTATTGGTTCTATACATTTGATTACTTCTGCGTCCATATGGCTTGAAGATATTAATTCAATTGCTCGACTTTATGTGTTATTGCACTTGCACATCGTCGATATGAGTTACAAATACACATAATTAGTGAAAAATATAAACTTTTTTAATATTAAAGCTATTGCTAAATAAGGTTTCTTTAGCTATAATAATTCTTGTGTTAAAAATTCATGTCCTGGTAGCTCAGCTGGATAGAGCAATGGCCTTCTAAGCCATCGGTCGGGGGTTCGAATCCCTCCCAGGACGCTATTAACCGAAAATTAAACACTTTTCGAAATTAAGAATCCCATAACGACGGGGTTCTTTTTATTTTGCCTATTAATAACACACCATATAATACAAATTTTTAGGGACTTTTTAGGGACCCGAGTCCCTCGCGTAAAAACCACGCTCATAAGAACGTGGTTTGTGTTTTTTTGAAAATTACGCATAAAAAAATAACCGTACCTATTAAGATACGGTTAAAATAAATCATTCGTAAACATTTTAAAAATAGATTTAATGTCATTAAAAAGTTGCGGGTTTAAATCGTTCAAATCACTAATTTCATTTCTATGAACATTAGTACAGTATATAGTACCTACTTTGTGGCATCTAATAAATGAAGGAATATGATTCAGGCTTAACAAGTTACAGTTTTCTTTACCTATTTCTAAATCGTACATAAAGTGTCTTTTAGTTTGATCATCGATTTTCGAGACCGGCAAATAAGTAAAATCACATGGAAAATGATTTTTCTCACAACCTATTATTAAACCGGGTCTAACCTTAAAAGATATTTTTGATTTTTTTGTATCATAATAAGGTAATCTGATTTTAACAATTTTACCTATATAGTCATGAGGAGAATTAGTAAACACTAATAAATTCCTCCTCATCTAAATCTTCAAATTCATCTAGATACATATCATATTTAAAGTCGTATAACCTAACCTTTTTCGCATCTTCTTTAATGTCTTCAATTGAAAGTTTATTATATCCTCGTTCATTAGAACTTAAACCTTTACGACTATTAAGCCACGAAAATTCATTATGAGATTTTTCTCTAAGGGCCCATGTTGCATATTTACCGTATTGATAAATAGCATTTTCAATTATAAATTCTTCGGTATCGTCAATTTTATTTTTAGAGGTAATATCTTCCACAAAATAGTCGAACAAACCTCTTAAGGACGGTAAAACTGGACCATGTACCCAACCTTCAAATTCTTCATCGATTATAGTATCTCCGGTTAACGCAATTGAGGTTTTTTGAATATAGTACATTAATTTTTGTACCTTCATCTCATCACCTACTATACTGTTACCGGTAATTTCTTGGTATTTTGATATTAAATTTTGCGCTATAACATGTGATTTATCAGGTTGTAAATTTAGTTCCATAATATTACCTCCCTTCATTTCTTAAATAATATACCCTTTTTCTTGCTAAAAGTAAACTATGGCAAAATAAAAAATAGGCCAACCGTCGCAACAGTTAACCTCAAGTACACTCCGCAGATGTGTACCGCTATTTCTATTTAATTATAACATAAAAAAAAGAGGGACAAGCACTAAACTTGTCCCGATGAATAAAATGAAAATCGGTTTTTTATTATAACATACTAATATACTTCTACAATTCTTAAACGTTCATGCCATATCCAACCATTATTATTTCTAGAATAAACACGACACCAACCATTTTTAATTTCAAAGATATAGAATTGATCATATCCTGCTCTATAAGTATTGTTTGTCACATACCATTCTTTGCCTTTGAATTTAACTAATGATGCACCGTAATAATCAACACGCGCTCTAAATTTAGCTTTAGATGATTTCTTCATATTTAAAGGTGGAATACTATTTACTTTTAAACCTGTTGTATCTTGAATGATATTACGTTGTGCTACTGCTTGTTTATCATCTTTTTTAGCAAACTTCTTACCACCTGCTGTTTTATAAATATCTTTAACGATTAAGCGTTCATACCATACATAACCGTCATTGCTAGGACTGTAAACTCTAGCCCAACCATCACGGATTTCATATACATAGAATACGTCTCCTGGTTTATATTCTTCGTTTGTTGTAACCATCACATTATTGTGGTTAGGTCTACAAATAGTGACACCTGCATTATCAGCAATTGCTTTGAAATATGCTTGGTTACTCCAAGTCAATTTCTTAGGTGGCTTTTTGTTTACTGAAATTGAACTGTTAGATTTACGTTCTGATTTTTTCACTTCTTTAATATCCGTTAAATCAACGCTATCATCAGCAAAGTCTGGCACAATGAAGTGTGTTAAACCTGTATAATCATCTTCACGTAATTTAGCTGGCGAATCTGCTTTACTATCGAAGTTTTGCTCTAATATTGTGAATGTTCTAGTACCGCCACTATTATCCCAAACTAAACCAGTATGTCCCCAACCACTATAAACACCTTCTGTGTAAATAGCGATTGCACAAATAGGTGGCACGTAATCTCTAGTGTTTTCTACAACTTTCCATCCTTTAGGCATAGCATTTACTGTGTGTAATTGTTTAGCGTTACCATAGAAACGAACGCCACCTGTTACATGATAAATGAAGTCTACAACGACATCAGCACATTGGAAAGCGAACTCTTTATCAAAGTCGATATATTGTCCTTTTAAACTGTGCATGTATTCGATTGCTTGTTTATACTTAACCACACTTTGTGGCGAAGGTGTCGGCTTTTTGCTTGTTTTCGTTGATAATTTCTTACTTGGTGCAGGTTTAACGCCATTAATGTATTTAGCAATCTGTTTATCTAAATACTTAACGTTTCGTGAATATCCACACGCTTCTAATAAGTTACCAGGATCAATTTTATCTGCTTGAATATCTTGGTGGCCTGGCACTTCTGTTTTGTAATCAATGTTCCAATAATTACATAAATAAGCAAGCACTCGTGCCATGTTATCTAATGACTTACGTGAACGTTCAATATTGCCTGGGAAGTAACTACCTTCTACACCAAACGCAACGTCGTTAGCGTCAGCATTGTACCATTGATTGTCGGTAGGTGTGTTATATAACACATGCCATGCCTTTTCTGTGACTGGAATACATACAATGCACTCTTTGTCATCAACGAATATGTGAGCGCTCGCAACAATTGACCAATCAATCATATAAGTATTTTTATAATAATTCACGTTCGTTTGTGCTGTTGTGTGAGGGTTTCCAGTGTCATGTGCTACTGCAAATAAAGGTTTTTTACTTGTTAAAGGTTGCCCACTTCTACGTGTTCCAATCGGTAAAAAATCATATTTAACTGGAACACCATTCCATTTTTCTGCCATTATGCACGACCTCCACCAATTTTATTATTTTTGTCTTTAGTTGATCCTGTACGTGGTCGAACTGTTTCCCAAATACCAGTAGCCATTAGACCACTAATTAAACCAGCAAGCAATCGACCACCAATTGATAATTCGGTAACAATTTCAGGAATAAAAGCTGTAATACCACCTAAAACAATACCAATACCAATAGCAATTAAAGGTACAATATTTTTAGGTATACCAGCTTGCTTAACTAATTGCGTTAATGCGATTGTGATAACTGAAATTACTGTTGCAAATGCAATAATACTTTCCATTTCTTCCACTCCTTATTCAAAATAAAAAGCCGACGCCTAGCGCCGACTTAACTCATCCTTATTTACATTTACCAAACCAATAACAAGTCCAAAAACTTGCACCAAAGATAAAGTTAAACATAGTATTTCACCTCCTTTAAATACCGAACAACATTCTTAACGCTGCGATGATCAAAGAACCAATGATTGTCCCGACTAAACCGAGTACCCACATTTTGATGTCTTTAATATTTTTTTGGTTTTCTTGTTTGCTCTTTTTTTCGTTTTCTCTTTCTCTGTTGATACTATCTAGCGTGAAATTCATTTTTTGATTGACTAGATTTTGATTGTGTTGTCCATCTTTAATACCGTCCAAAGAGGCAAATATTTTTTCGTCATTTTTTTCAAGACGATCAACTCTTCTTTCTAAATCTCCTCTTTGGTTATTTTCTGACATACCATCACCTACTTTAAGTAAAATTAAAAGCCATAACCTCCACTGGCTATGGCTTACTCAATATCAAATATAACTGGTTGTGTATTTCTTTCTATTTCTTCTAACGGACTTCCTTTTAATTCGTTTAATTCTTCTACAGATAATAATGTTTCTCCGTCTTTTAATTTTAATTTCTCACCATCAAAGTAGACTTTGTCCGATTGACGAGCAATTCGTTCGGTTGTGGGTAGCACTTTATCAAAATCTTCTGTAGGTACAATATCTGAACCTGCTTGAACAATATGGTATTTATCATCAATATATCTTAAAAATAATAACCAGTTCATTTAATCATCCTCTCATACACACTCTAGTGCTTCGTGCAGTAACTTTATCTTTGGAAGTGCCACCAATACGTCTCACTTTTAAATAACAGTTAAGTGGTTCATACGTTGGCACACCTAAATCAATTTGAATAACACCATACACTTCATCATCAGTACGCTTGGCAATCGTTTTATAACTAGCTGTTCTATTTTTATCGCCATTACCAAATTCTTCAACAATAATTTCAACGGCTCCAACATCACTTTCATTATTGTAGTCCCAACCAATTGCATAAGATACATTTAAATAACGTGCTTTATGTTGCGTATAGAAATATTCAAATACCTGTGGCTCAGTTTCAGATGTCAAACTATAACGTCCGTTGTTCTCTACTGCGGAATAATGAAATAAGTTTTTTTGAACTTCTAAGTCCATTTTTGGTACACCATTCACCATGTAGACTGCGCCGTCTGGACGTGTGATCGTTAATCCAGTAGGACTTAATACAGTTCGAGATAAACTGTTAGGATCAATTGACATCAATTCATTGCCTATTATTGACATGTAACCTTTCGGTCCAATCACGTTCACGTTTTCAGTCCAAATTGAACCTGCCGTGATTGCATCTGCTACAATACCTTCAGCAGTAATCGCTGTTCTTGCAGTATTTCCTGCGTCAGTCGAAAGCATTAGGCCACTACTATTTAATGTCATTTGGTTGTTAGGATTATTCTTATCTACGGCATGAATACCATTCACATCAAAAGCTAATTCACTTGATGTGTTTGTTAGTTTATTAACCATTGATTGACTACGCTTATCTAGCACATCAAACTTAATCTTTTTACGACCTTCCAATAAATCTTGAATATCTTTAACGGCTGTACTCATGTTACCACTGTACGTTTCACCACTCGTTTGTGTACCGAAAGTAATCTCAATGTTAGTTAAATAACCTTCACTATTAACTTCTCTATCTATTTTAACCACTCGTATTTCTGTATCTAATCCGATACGTTCATCAACTAAAAATACACGGTCGCCGAGTTCTGCATGTTGAAACCTATAACCGTGTTTAGTCATGTCATAAATATCAGCTGTGAATGAGATATTAACGCTTTTATCCACTGCATCTTTTAATCGCTTATCCATAGTTTCTTGCTTTTTAATATTTGCATTCATAATTGGTGGGCCTTCACGTATACCAATAATTTCTGCAAGTGGTGATGTGTATTCACGTTTGAGTTTAGCTTTTTTAGTTACATCTTCTTCGCTTTCGTTACTTTCTACAACTTTTACGCTTGTCTTTTTGTAGCCAGATGATGTTGTAGACGTTGATGTTGAAGTCGCTTTATCTTCGGTATCATCAACGCCACCTTCTTCACGATAATCACCATACCCACGCATATAAGTCCACATTTCTGATGCGTCGACTTCTTTTTCAATATCTTGAGTGTTTACTTTGTGACGATACTCAAAGTTTGCGTCATTACCAATTTGATTGTACAGATAACAAACATTACCGACTAACTTCATTTCATATTCAAAACGCTCAATAAATGTTTTAAACGCTTCTAATTTCGTCTCACCTTCGCCAATTCCCTCAAATTGATTACTTGGTGCTGTATCTACAGTCACATAATCAAAAGGCGTGTCATTAAATACTAAGTCAAAGGCTTCTTTGGTTGTTAGGCTAGCGTCGATACGCTCATATATTCTGTGAGTATTTAACCAGTCAAGCATGTGTAAAATACCTGTGACGCTTACTTTATATTTATCACCATAACCACTCAATTTACTGTTGATAATTCTGTACTCTTTACCTTCAAAAAGGATGACCCACATTTTTAAATCGTCTTGTTGATCTAAAAAGATACTATTCATTTTTGTGTAAGGTATATCCATGTCGATACGTTCGTCACCGTTTAATTCTTGTTCATGCTTTATCGTACCCTGCAAATAATATTCTTCGCCTTCTAAATCTCTGATAAAAAATAGGTTTTCCAACTTTCCACCACCTCAAAATAAAAAGCCGGCATAATAGCCGACTTGAATTAACCTAATAACGCATTGACCATAGGTAACTTACCAAAACCGAAGTAGCCTTCAAATTGATACACTTCGCTTTTTTGTGTCTTATGGTTGGTATATGTTTTAGGATATAGCTTTTGTAAATCGTTGTTACGGTGTTGTAATGCAAACAAACCTTTACCGTATAAATCACCGTCACGGTCTGTATATCCCATACGCAACGTGTCATAAGCGTTATTGTTATGACAAATTAAATATAAATCATTAAAGAATGATGATACTGCCGCAAATGAATACGGCGCCTCATCTTGCAAATATTCATAATTATTATCAAATATTTGCGTTGTGTACTTAGTGCCGTAGGATGTAACAATGTCTGTTGCGAAATTAGGGTTTACTGTAAACATATTCACATACCCACTTTTTACCGTTGTTTCTTTTAGCCACTTTACTTTAGTATTAAATTTAACTCCACGAGATGTGATTGTAGTTACAATGATAAACTCACAATACTTTTCATCTGTTGTAGGATGTACACCAAATAAATTTTGAAGTATTTTAACTTCTGTAAATGATGTTTCAGATAAACTTTGAGCCATACTCACTTCTTTGTTGTCAATAAGTAGTGTTTGTTTGCCTTTATCACTTAGTTTTAAAGTACCTGTGCTATTGTGTTCTGGCATCCATTCCGTACGGTCGCCAAAGTCCACAGAAAAAGCAAATTCTTTGTTACTATCATATAAAGCGTTTTGTGTTTTAGTCACTGTTGCTCCTTTAACAACATAAACAAAAGTATCAAAATCATATCCCGGTTTTGATGTTGCGGATTTCATACGCAACCAACCACGAGGTGATGATGTTGGATATTTATCATCTTGTCCTAAAAATTCAAGTGTTAAAGTGTGTTGCTTGTTATCCATTCCATTAGCAATGTTCACTTCGTACACACCAGCACCTAAACTACTACTTGTATCATGCGCACCTAAATTGGTAGATATATTTTTAACAAATGTACCGTCAATTGATGCTTTCCAAATACCTCCGCGAGCGTCTGCATAAATACGCAATGTGATTGATGAGCCTGTAAACGTATAATTTACTTTTGTACCGATTGTTGATGCATACCAGTTATCTCCTGAACCTGTTACAGTACCGTCGCTAACCATTGATTGAGCAAAGTTATCTGTTACTGATTGTGCAGATGATGATGTCACTTGACCCACATAGTCCATATTTTTAAACTTAATAAAATCGTCGTTTAAATTTTTCCCAAAGTTTAAAATGAACTTATCTTTCGTGCTTAAAGCGATAGATAGAGTTAAATCTCTATCTTTATTGACTTTGATTGTATTATCTGACAATTGAGCGCTATTTTCTTGATGAAAATCTAAAAAGTTACGTTCACTATCTTTTTTTAGTGCAAAGTTTCTTTTCTTATCATAATCTGATAAGCGTTCGCTCAATACTTTATATGATCCACGAGCGTCTACTATTTCTGTGCTAGAAGTACCACTTGATGCGATAATATTATCTAGTCTTTCATTTGTTCTATCACTTTGTTCTTTCAATTCTTGAGCCTCATTTAAAGCGTCATTTGCTTTTTTTGATAACCCTTTAACTTCTCCAATATTCTCAAATAGATAACCCATTTTATTGTCAGTATCAACTTTTGAATTATTGTAATCATTAACTAAGTCTTTTACATCACTTTGAGCTGTTTCCACACCATCAAATAAATATTTAAAATTGTTATTCGCACCTGTTAAATTGCTTCTATCCCAAATGCTGTCAAGTACGTGTCTCCCAGCCATATTATCACTCCTTATTTAAAATAAAATGGGAAGTCAAACTGAATATCATCCATTGTTCCACCACTATATTCAATTTCGTTAATACCAGGAACAAGACTTATATATTTTCTGTTTGTTTGTCTTAATCGGTTTGCTTGATAACCGACAAATGCTTGTACACCGTCTAAGTCAACAGTATTACCGGTTCTAGGTGTGTAGTATTCAAACGTTTCTCCTGTTGTTTTATTAGTAAGTTTGAAATTACCATCTGTTAACAAATGTTTTAACTTTATCTTTAAAGGCATATTACGAGGATCTAATGTGACGTTTCCACCATTCCACACGGTAAATTTGTTCTCTGTGAATGTGTATTTTGGATAATCAATATTTAATCCATCAGCTAAGCCAAACTGTTCAGCGATTGCTTCAAACCCTTTTGTTTCTATATCTTGAGTTGTATATTTCGTTCTCCAAAATGGTAGACCAATCACCTGAGCTTTAAATTCTAAAGTGTGAATGTTTATACCATTTATCCTATCTGGCATATAAGGTTCATCTATTGCTACTTTAAGTACTCTTGTAGGAAGACGGTCATCACTAATATAAAAATACGGTTGGCTATCCAACATAGCATATAATTCACTTTTTAAAAGCTTTTGGTCGTGCTCTCCATGATAATGCCGTAACCAAAAGTTTAAAGTGACTTCTCTTTCTTTATAATCAAATCCGTAATTCACAGCTCCAGGAATACCTTTAATGTTTTCAACATATCTTTCTTTTTCTATCGCAGACACTAAAAAATCCAGTGGCAAAACGCCAACTGGATAATCAATCTTATTCATGTCTGGATCATGTATGGTAAATGGCAAGATTATCTACCTCCCATTAATTTAGTTTTCATATTTAAAGCCTGTTGTTCATTGTTACTTTTATTGAGTTCTCTAGGATTTAAATAAACGTTTGTATCCTTATTCTCAATACCTTTGTTACTTCTAGCAATTTCCATAAGCAAGTTAATCTGTTGTTGTTGTTGCTCAATCATCTGTAATAGTAAGTCTGTATTATCGCCTGAAGCGTTATTAGGTACTTTCAGATTATTAGGTCGCTTATTACCTGTTGATTTCCCTTTATCGATATCATGTGCTGCAAGCGCTAATAGCTTCATAGCATCACTGCGTCTAGCAGGGTCTGTTGGAATTACCCATTCAGGATAGCCACCTTCTGCAATGTTGTACCAACCTGCATTTTTGATTAGACCACCTGTGGCGTAACCGTGACCATGACCTATTACAGATAACATTCCTGATTTGCCATATCTAACTTTTGCCCAATGAATACCGGCTAGCAAGTTATCAAGTGGGTTAAATACATTACCGTGTCCTGGGAATTTCATTGACTGGAATGTACGTTTTGCAACTTGTACTAAACCTTTGGCTTCGTTTCCTCCTGTGTTAGCGTCAACATAGCCACCTTGAACTGCTCTAGGGTTACCAGAACTTTCACTGTCAATTTGTCTAGCCCATGCATTTACATATTCTGAAGTTGTAGGTAACCCATTCATTCGTAAGGCTTGTTTGATTTGTGGTGCCCATTTTCTTCCAGCTTTTGGAGAACCGCCTCCACCTTTTAATTTTTTAAGCCAACTTTCAGGGTTAACTGCAGTATCGTTACCTGCATGGCTACCACGCATTAATTGGAAGTGAAGGTGAGCACCACGAACGAAGTTACCTGTAGCACCGGATTTACCAATCAACTGACCTGCACGTATCTTTTGCCCTTGTTTTGCAATTTGTTTAGATAAGTGCATGTACCAGTTCCACTCATTAGCACCTGTCTTGATTTGAACAGAATTACCACCACCGTAGTCAGTCCAAACCTTATCTGCTACACCGCCTTTTACCGCATAGATAGGTGTTCCAGTTGGCATACCGAAGTCCATACCATAGTGTTTACCACCGTTAAATGATAAGCCACCAGTATAATTACCAAAGCGTTGCCAAACTGGATAGTCGAATAAGTACCCACCGTCGCCACCACCCATGTCTTCAAGCCAACCTTTAACTAAATCTTTAACACCGTTTTTCAGTTTCTTGAACATGGCTTGCATAAGTTTGTATGGTAATTCGGCACCTTTAAGGAAATCGAAATTGACACCAAATTTATCAATTACTTTATTTATCAAGTCCATTGGGTTATCAATATATTCAAATATATCTTTACCAAAGGCGATTGCATCACTTACGGCATCTTGAGCAACTTCAGCCACATCACTGATTTTCTCTTTACCAACTTTTGCAGCACTATGTGCAGTGTTTTTTACACCCTTACCAAAGTTACCTGCAACATCTTTAACAGTATCAATCGCGTTGCTAAAGAATCCTTTTTTCTTAGTCCCTTTAGCAAATTTAGGTATAGTTCCCATATTGAATTGTGGTCGTGTTAACATCGCATGTGTTTGTGCACCATTCAAGATACGAGTACCCTTTGATAAAGGCATTGTTGTATCTTTAGCAGGTGTGATAAAAGGTTTACCTTTAGGTGGTATTATAGTTTCATGTCTGAAACCACCAGGACCATTACCTTTACCTTTATCACCTACGGTAGCAAGTGTGTTACGGTTCAATTTACCATTCGTTACATAATTTTGTGTGTGGGTGCTTTCAGTACCTGTATGCAATTTAATTTTAGGTAATTTATCCATACCTATTTTATCTGCAACCCAGTTAACACCTTCAATTAATTTATTTAAACCGCTTTTAACTTTGTTAACCATACCACTGATATGGCCTTTAATTTTGCCAATTATAGACTTCAGCCCGTCACGCATATTTGTGAAAGTTGATCTAACCTTAGACCACAAAGCTTTAGACATATCAACAACAGAATTTTTCATACCACGCCAACTAGCTTTGGTACTACTAGCTATTTTAGACATTGTGTTATGTGTACCGGATTTCATACGATTCCAAGTTCCACGTACACCGTTCCATAATGATTTAGCTAAATCAGTGACTTTATTTTTAATAGAACGCCACGTATTAACGAGCCAATTTTTTAATTTGCTAAAGATACTCTTAGTACTAGACCACAGATTATTAAATGTATTTTTAACACTTGAATATAAAGACTTAGTAAGTTTTACAACATTATTTTTTAAAGATCTCCAAGTATTTACTAACCAGTTTTTCAATTTAGAAAAAATATTTTTCGTGCTAGACCATAAACTAGAGAACGTTTTTTTTACACCCGTGTACAGACCTTTAGCAAGTGCCACTACTCTATTTTTAATAAAGTTCCAACTTGAAACCATCCAAGCTTTTAAAGTAGTTATCGTTTTTCGAACACTAGTACTCATTAATTTAATCGCATTTATAACGCCAGTTTTAATAGCTCGCCAAATTCTTAATGTTGTATTTTTAATAAAATTCCACAAATTTACTAGGAAATTTTTCAAACCATTAAAAGTTGCTTTACTTGTAGCAATCCAAGCACGAATAATTGCAACAACTCCATTTTTCAACGCAGTCCAAATTCTAATAGCTGTTGCTTTTATCACATTCCATAAGGCAGCTAAAAAGGCTCTTAAAATTGCAAAGTTATTTTTAGCAATCAGAACAAAACCGCGTACTATCGCTATTACGCCATTTTTAAAGCCATTCCAGATTGCAATAGAGAGATTTTTTAAGCCCGTGAATATTGCAATCACTGCATTTTTCATTCCAGTAAATAATGCTTTAACCACAGTAACTGAAACTCTAACACTTAATGTGACTACATTTTTAATTACAGTCCAAATAGTACGGAACGCATTAATTAACAAAGCACCTAAGGTCTTAGCAATAATCACTAAATTACCTAAGGCAAATCTAAGAATACCGGCTATAACTTGTAATGCACCTGAAAAGACCTGTTTAATACCTTGCCACATTAATGAGAAGTCGCCTGTAAACAAACCTTTAAAGATGTTGATAATACCACGAATAACATTAAGTCCACCTTGTACAACCATTCGAATTGATGTAAATACATTAATTACTATCTGTTTAAGCCCATTAAATACAATACTAAAGCTTGTTTTAATAGCACCTAAAATAGGCTTAATTATAGCGTTATACAACGTGCTTAAAACTATTGATACAGTTGCTTTCACGATTTGGAAAGCTGCAATAATGCTATCTCCATTTTCTTTCCAGAAAGCTTTGAAGTAAGCGCCAACTGCTATTGAGATACTTTTAATGAAGTTAACAAAATCATTATAAGCACCACGTATCATTAGCAACGTTGAAGTGAATTGTCGAGCTGCTTCATCAGGTAGTATTTTTTTGAAGATGTTTAATCCTTCACCAGTGTTTCCACTAAATACTGCTTTTATACCAGCGCCGAATTGTTTAATGATATTCCATAACCCAACGAACGCATTCTTAACTGGATTGATTACTGCATTAACAATGTTTCTGAAAGTCTCTGATTTTTTATAGGCAACTACAAACGCTACACCTATTGCTGCAATAGCTGCAACTGCAATTCCTATTGGTCCAGTTAAGGCAGTCATCAGTCCACCTATTAATGGTATTCTAGTAATCAACCCACCTATCTTAGGTAGGATTCCTTTAATATTCGCACCAAATTTAGTAAAAAAGGCTTGTCCGCCTTCTGTAGCGGTTAATATTTTAACTGCTTCTGAAATACCTACAATACTATGTGCTAGTATTCCAGTTAGTACCAGTAAAGGTCCTATTGCAGCACCTAAACCAACAAATATCGTAGTTAAAACAATCAATGGTGTTGGCATATTGTTGAACTTCTCTACTAAGAAGGTTACCGCTTTAGCTAATCCTCTTAATACTGGTGCAAATGCAGTTCCAATTGTAATACCTAGTGATTCAAAAGCACCACCTAATTGTTCAAGCGACCCTTTTAAATTATCTTTCATCTTATCGGCCGCTTCTTTTGATGCACCATTTGAGTTTTTCAATGAGTCGCTATACTTTTTAAGTTTAGCTGGACCTGCGTCAATCAATGCTAAGAAACCACTTGCTGCTTCTGTACCAACAATTTGTGCTACATATGCAAGTTTTTGATCTTTAGTCATTCCTTGCAAGGCATCTTTAAACTGACCTATCAAATTAGGCATACCAACAAATTCACCTTTAGAATTTGATAAAGAAATGCCTAATTTATCAATAGCTTTTTGTGATTGAGCAGAAGGTTTTGCTAATTTTATAAAGGATGCACGTAAAGCAGTACCAGCTTGTGAGCCTTCAAGCCCACTATTACTCATAACTTCGATTGCTGCAGAAGTATCTTCTAAAGTAACACCTAAAGAATGTGCAGGTGTACCCGCATATTTAAGTGCATCTCCCATATACTGAACGTCTGCTGCACTGTCATTAGCTGCAGTTGCTAATAAGTCGGCTACATGACCTGAATCAGAAGCTTTTAAGTTAAATGAGTTTAAAGATGATGCCATAATTGTTGCAGTTGTCGCTAAATCTGAACCACTTGCTTCTGCTGCACTGATAACACCAGGCATAGCTTTCATGATTTGGTTAGTATTCATACCTAATGCTGCTAATTCTTCCATACCTTTCGCTACTTCTGAAGCAGAAAGTGATGTTTTAGCACCTAAATCAACTGCTTGGTCACTCATAGCTTTTAATTGCGATTTAGAAGAACCCGCAATAGCACCAACTCGTGACATTTGGCCTTCAAAGTCTGCTCCAGTTTTAATTGCAGCACCAAAACCAGCTACAACTGGCAATGTGAAGTACATTGACATGTTCGAACCAACATTACGCATTGATGATCCTACGTTATTAATCGAGTCTTTGTACTTGTTTACTGTTTGAATACCTTTACCAAATCCTGAACCACTCAAATATTGAGCCTGTTTTTGCTCTTGTGCCAATCGTTTATAGCTTTGAGTTGTTTCATCAATTTCGGTTTCAAGTTCATTCATCTTGATTTTTTGTTGTGTAATAGCACTAGCCAATTCTCGTGCTTCTTGACTGTTTTCACCTTGCGCATTAGCAACATGCTTATATTGAGCACTTAATTCACGTAACACTGTTCGTTGTTTAGTTAAGTTTCCACTTAAGGTGTCTAAATGAGCTTTATAAGCTTTAACGTTTTCGCCTGCACGTGATAAATTACTTCTCGATAATGCTAAGGTATCATTAAATTGCGTCATCTTTGCTCTGATTTGAGACATAGACGATATACCTTGCTTTTGTTCCATCTCAAGACGATTGTGTGCTTGTGTTGTTTGTGTGAGTTGACCATTTAACTCTTTCAACTTCACAAGTTCTTCAGTTAATTTAGCATTCAGCTGTTGCGCTTCTTGACTTGTAGCACCGTATTGCTTTTTAGCATAATCATATTGTCTAGATAAATTTTGAACAATGAGTTGTTGTTGCTTCATGCCATTATTTAATTCGGCTATGCGAGCTTTATAAGCCTGTGCAGTTTGTCCGCTCAACTTAAATTTGTTAGCACTGATAGATAGCGATTGGGATAACTGCGTCATCTTCACTCTAATTTCAGACATAGACGAAGTTAGTGTTTTTTGTTCAAACGAGAATCGCTTAGCTTCTGCAGTAGTCTTTTTATACTGATTATCTAATTGGTTTAAAGAGTTCTTCTCTTGCAAGATCTTCTCTTTCAATTCAAGAGCTTCTTTACTCATAACGCCTTGTTCCCGTACCACTTTTTGATAGCGACTTTCTAAAACTCTAATCGTGTTTTGATGCTTTTGAATAACTGTGTTTAACTGAGTTAAATAGTTTTTATAACTTGTAGTTGACTTCTCTGCACTTTGAAATGCCATGTTTGCGATATTCAATTGACGTTTCATTGTACCTAACACTGTGTTTATTTTTTCCATTGAGAACAAAGTTTGTTTAGAAGTTGTACCAAATTGTTTCATTTCGGATTGCGTAGAGTTTAATTGACGTTGATACATTTGTAATGCTCTATGCTGCTTACTGTATTCTTGACGTAACTTCTCTGCTTCCACACTTGTACGTTGCTCTTCTAGAGTCATTTTTTTCAATTGACTTGAGATATCTTTCATTGAATTTTCAGTCACGTCAATTGCTTTATTTAACTCTTTGGTTCTTGTTTGGAAAGACTGCATAGACTTTTCAGAGTTTTTAAAGTTAGCATTAGAACGACGCATTTCAGTATCTAAGGTTTTAAATTGACTACGTATCTGTTTCATTGTTCTATCAATACCAACATCACGCATATTCATTAATATGGACATGCCTTTAAATCTTGATTCCGCCACTCATTGTCACTCCTTTCTTATTTTAGGTATAAAAAATAAGCCTTAGTGTTGATAACTAAGGCTATAAGGCTGTAAATAACGCATCTGCTCTATCATCAGTATCAACAGTATTTAGATGACGTTCATCTAAAATTTGAAGTATATAATAAAATGGCATCTTGAGTACTTGGTCGGCCGGTGTGCCATTCTCAATCATCTGTTTAACAACTTTATCCAAGTTCTTTTTCATACCACGATACGTTAAATCTTCGTCTTTTATTTTATTTAACTGATGCTCTGAATAAACTTTTTTGTCTCTTCGTCTTGTTGGCCATTCGCAATAAACTCAACTTGTTTTTGTAAAGTTGGGATTGCATCCGGTGCGTGTAAACGTGTTCTAATATCTTTAGCTGCAAATTGTCCACCATAAATTTTTACAACTACATCAATTAATTTATCTAGTTGATCTTTGAATGATAATTCAATTTCGCCATTTTCTGCTTGTTCTAATTCTGACATTACGTCAGTTGCTTCATATAATACATCTAATGGAATAAAGTGAGGTGTTAAATAAGTTTCTAATTTAATTTCTTCTGCTTCAGGATTTTCCACTAATCTAATATAATTACGTTTTAATTTGTTTGACATGTCTAAAAAACTCCTTTTATTTCGAAATAAAAGGACGGCTCTTACACCGTCCTAAGCTTTACTATTCTTCTTCAATGCGTTCAAAAAATGGTAATTCATACCCTTTATTTTTCAAACGCTTTTCAAAGTCGTTTATATCTTTAACTTTCTCTTCTACAACTTCGTCTTTACGATACTCTTTATCGGTTTTTAAATTAATTGCATCTTTTAAAACTTTAAATTTAGCCATAAGTCAAAACTCCCTTTTAAGCTGATGCAGTATCAGCACTTGTTTCAACTTTTTCGTCGTAAGCACCTTTTAATAATTTTTCAAAGAATGAATCTACTTTAGCACCTTCACGTGCGCTATCGAATAAGATTTTACGTACGTCATCATTGATACGATGCATTGCAGTACCTTCTGATTCTTCTGAACTGAATTCCCAATCATCTTCTGCGGTTTTACCTTCTAAGTTTGGATCTCCGAATAACACTTTAGTTAAACCAACCATTTGGAAAGTACCATCACGACGCTCACGTTTGAACCAAACTGCAACATATTTATTTTGTTTACCTTTAATTTCTTGGAATACGCCATTCTCATCATAAATTTCATTGAAAATTAACTCACGGATAGATTGTGGGAATGCGTGCATTGTCATTGAGATTTTACCTTCACCATCTGTTGTACCTGATTCAATGATAGTACCATCTGCATAAGCGTTTACTGTTTCCCCACCAGTTTCAACTGAAATCTCTTGTAAACCACGTGTTTGTGTTACGTTTGTGTATTTAACATTATCTTGCTCATCTGTATCTAATAAAGCGAAACCTAAATCTTTAATATTAATAAAAGCTTTTGGTGTTTTTGCATATTTGACCATTTAATTTTCCTCCTCATAAAAAATCGCCTCATACCGTCTAGTTGAACGATATAAAGCGAACTGTTTATCATATTCATTACCTAAATTACTTGTTTGCCCTGCTTTCAATTCTTTCCAGAGCAAGTCACTAATACGTTGTGATATTTCATTTCTTCGTAATCTTGCATTGTATTTATCATTTGCTTTAACAAAAACATCAATTTGAACAATGTAGTTATAAGCTACTCGGTCTCCGTCATAATGTAATTCCGGTATAGGATCATCAAAATCATCAAGCACTACATAAGGTTGCGTAATATCCTTAACATCAGGATAATCGTTGAATTTGATGTTATTAACATTGAGTAACTTCATTAGTTTTTCGTCATTTTTTAAGACGCTATAAATTGTATTTAAAATATCAATCATAATAACTTTTCAACTTCTTCCTGTACTTTTTTATAAAACGCAACTTCTGCAGAACGTAATGCTTTTTCAATCGCCCCAAAGCCTTTAGGTCTAACAAACTTACCGTTTTTAGCATAAAAACCTTTTTCGTTTAAATGCACGATTGAATACCTATGATGTGGACCTTCCCAATAAATACGGACAGAGCGCACACCTTTATCCCAATAAGGTTTTGAGATTTTAGCTTCTGCATATTCGGCCCCTGTGTCTCTGAAATATCGGATATTCGCTTTAATCGCATCTAAAACTATTTGACCCGCTTCTAAAAGTGCATCATCAATAATCTTTGTAATGCGTTTGCGATTAAAACGTCTATCAAGTTCTTTTTGCAATTCATCTAATCCTTCTGCACGAATGCCTGAAAAGTTTTTACTCGCCATTAGCTACCACCCCTGCAGTTAGCATTAAAAATTGTTCGTTCTCTACATCAGGTTGTACTAATTTAATGTTCAAATCTTGATGAATATATGGCGACTCTATTTCAACGTAATGCTTTTCATTCGGAACGTACTGACCATGGGTTTCTCTTATAAAGATTTTAACGTCGTGCTCAGTTCCATTTGATATAGCTTGTTGAAGTTCAGTCATTTTCCATTGGGGTACATAGCCCCAACAACTGTAGAGTTTAACTTTACGTTTGACACCAGCTTCAGGTCCTACATTCTCTTGATATGAATAAAAATGAACACGAGTATTTAATTTTTTAGTAGTAATGAAAGGTTTTTTAAATGTTGTTTTCATTGTTAACACTTCCAATCACATTATTCAGACCAAAACTAATTAAATCATCCTGGTAATTATCATTAAAATACTCAAGCAAATCTTCATAAGCATAACGTGATCTGGCAAATACTAAGTCTTGACCTTCTAAATTTTCATATATATCAAACTCACCAAATCTCGACACTAGATTACTGTATGACTTCTTTAAAAGATTTTTTAAATACTCGTCTTCTGTGTCATGTGAGATTTTGGTGTATTGTTTAAATTCAATTAGCAAATCATCTGTGATGTTTTCCACTTACATCACCTCATTTATTACGCTTCCGCTCTTCCATCAGTTGTACCGCCTGCAGCTGTTTGTGATTTAGGACCATTAGCCACTTTTAAATCATAAACTGCAGAAGCTTTGTTATCTGCTGGTTGACCGTATGCGAATGTTTTAGCAGTGAATAATACTGCATCTTCTAAAGCTAGAGTTTCATTAAATTTCTTCACTGTTAAACCACCACCACGAACTGCGTCATAACGATCAGTAACAAAAGCAACTAATTTCTTTTCAGGAACGAATTCTGAAGCAACAACAGATACGTTATAAGGTAATACCGTTACAAAACCACCGTTAGCTGTTAAGTACGTGTAACGTGCTTGGATATCCCACTCGTCTTGAGGGTTTACAACTAATGTTACTTTACCATCAATTTTTAATTTTTTACCTCTAGCATCGACAGATAAGTTTTTCAACACATCTTTTAGTTCTAATACAGTAGTATCCGCGTCAGCAAATGTTAAAGTTCCTAAAGCTTTCTTGTCCGTAACTGCGCCATTATCTGTGTTGATGTCTTTCATTAAACCAACAGGTTGTAATTTAGACGCGCCACCACCATTGATAACTGCAGCTTCTAATGCTACTGAAATAGCCTCTTGAATTTGAGTACGTACAAAACGTTCAATCCAGTTAGGACCAAAGATTGATAAGTCATCCGGTAAAACTACAAAACAAGTCAGTTTGTATTGAGTAAAGTCTTCTTCACGGAATGCAGCATCTAATTGGCCTTTAATTTCTCCAAAGATTTTACCCCATACCGCTTGACCTGCTGGGTCCGCTTTAATTACACGTGTTTTAATTCCTGCATTTTGGAAATTGATTTTAGATAATAACGGATGTTCTTTCTGTAGATCATCAAACACGCGTTCAACCACTGTTTCAGGTAAGATTTTGTCGTCTGTATATCCCACTTCATAATTAATTTCGTTGAAGAATTTACGTTCTTCAGACGTTAATGGGTCTTGAGAACGTTTTGCTAAGATTCCATTATCTACAACACGGTTGTTTACTCTGTTCTCGATTTCTTCTTGTAAATCATTTGATAATGCGTCAAACATAGCACCAAATGCTTTTGATTGTTCTTCATCACTTGCACCATTTTGTACTAAATTAGCAAATTTTTGCTTGTGCTCATGATAGTTTTTGAGCTTTTGCTCATTTTGTTTCATGTCTGCCATATTTTTATTTCCTCCTTAATTTTAAACATTAAAAATAGCCTCCCGTTACTCACGAGAAGCTAGTTAAAATGTAAATCGATTAAATTTGTTATTTTGTGGTTGCTCTGGCGGTTTTGGTGGATTATCTTCTTGTTTTGAGTCATCCTTGACCACACTCTTTGCAACATCTTTTAATAAAGTGAAAATATCATCTAATTTGTCATTAACGACTTTAGCGTCGATACCCTTTTCCTCAGGTTTCTTTTCTTCTTGTGGCGGTGTATCTTGTTCTTGCGGTAAATTGTCCGCATTGTAATGTTTGAATTTGTTTGGCATATTCTTAAACTGTGCCTCCATTTCCGGTGAGATTTTTGCTGCTATTGGGGTTGCATTCTGAATTTCATCAATAAGTCCTAAGTCTTTACATTCTTCGGCACTTAACCATGTTTCTTCGTCTAGCATCTTTTGAAGAAGCGCATGATCAATATCAGGGTTTTTAGCAACATAGCTATTGAATACAGTATTATTAATTTTATCCAAGTCATCTGCATGTTTTCTTAAATCATTGGCATTACCCATTGCGATCGTCCACGCATTATGAATCATCATCATACTATTGGACGGCATTACAACTTTATCAGCTCCCATAGCAATAACCGTAGCTATACTTGCAGCTAAACCTTGTACATTGGCAGTAATATGCGACTTATGATTTTTAATCATATTGTAGATAGCTATACCACTAAAAACTGAACCACCTGGAGAGTTAATATTTAGGGTAATATTTTCAACATCTCCTAAGTCTTTTAAGGCTTGTTTAAACGATACCGCGCTTGTTTCAACATCATTCATACGTTCATCTACAATTTCACCATACATATCTATACTTGCTGATGTGGGTGACGTTTTCTTAACATTGAAAAAGCCTTTACTCTTGTCCACTTGCATTAGTCTCACCTCCTTTAAACGCCTCTGCACTTTGGAGATTTTTCGTAATGATAAATTTATCGAGTTCTGGGTCGTTGGCAGGGTCTTCTCCTGTCATAATACGAACTTGGTTTCGAGTAAATGTACCAGAAGAAACTAATTTATCAATAGATTCAGACATTTGTAGTGGGTCTCGCTTATCAATACCTACTACTTTAATATGTTTATCTTGATTTAAGTATTCATCTTCATAGAAGAATTTTGCGTTTAATTCTGCTTCGATTTTTCTAAGCATTGGATTGATACAGAATTTCAAATATGAATCAATAGCTTTATCTAAATCTGCCATTTCACCTATAACAAGAGAAGGTGGTACACCTATCATTCTTGCGATATCTGTTAATATAGTACGTTTTAGTTCTTCTAGTTCTTTAAATTCTTGTGAACCCTGTGACGCGCCTTTACTCGAATGTTCTTCATAATCTAAACCTTTTGTAAGTGGTGCGATAGCAATAGAATTGTTTTTAAACGCCTCAAACATCATATCTATATACCCTTGCAGTTTTTCTCTTCCACCTTCGGCTTTGAATTGAGTGGTATCGATATTTAGGACGCCTCTTACTTGATTATTCATCAATTGCAGGTCAATCATACGACCAAATATTTCACCATAATCTTCAAATAGCCCCAAAGAATACTGTTCGAGTTCCTTATTACTATAATTGAGATATATTACATCATCCATCGAAAATACACGTTTAAATTCGAAATTATTAACCATAACATTTGTGAATTTATGTGGATATAAACCCATTTCATCTTCCTTCACGAAGTCATCGGCAACAAAAAAGTACCCATCATCATTTTTAACAACAAGTACTTCATTATCCATAATTAACTTATAAATAAACTTTTGCCAAAAATCGACTGCATTTTGATTTTTGTTAGGATGAACATTCAACTTGTAATGCAGGTCATCTTTTTCTCGCTTGTTCCCCGTCATCACTCTAAATTCACTTTGTGATATAGTTCTAGCAACCATTTCAACAACGGTATTTAAAGCAATTTGTTTTAGGTAAGTTTTTTTACTTTTATCTTGAAGAAACTCAAGATCGTACATCCAAGATAATTCAGAATGTCTTTTAAACACACTATCAAATAGTCCCATTTTCTAACCTCCCTTCAGTTAAAATCTCAAACCACTTAATAGATTGATTTCTTCTTCTAAATTAGAATCTTTCAAATCATCTGCACGGTACAATGCATGTACTAAGGCTTGGAAACCGTCAGTTTTACGTCTTATCGGCTCTTTCTTTTCATATTCTTTGTTGCCATCTTTACGTATTTTGACGGCCACGTTCTGCGTATACCATCTCATCAATGGATTATCACCAAAGATAATATGATGTTGCGCAAACATGTCTTCAATTCTAGGTGCAAGTAATGATTGAATTGCTCGAGTATTTTTAATCACTTCATATTCAATACCTGCGTCTTCAAATAATGGTCTAAGCAAGTCCATTCTGAAGTTATCAGCTACTACCTTTTGTAAACCGTAACTTTTTTGTGCTTCACTGAACCAATCGATGATGTGTTTAGGGTTGATAGTCGGCTCATCTACAATTGTGAGCAAGCCTTTCTTTTCCCATTCATGAATAGGTGGTTTTAATTTGTACTTATCCAAGAACTCTTTTCTTGCGAACGAATGAGTTTTCCAAATATAATCATCACCCGATCTAAACAACAAACCTACTGCTGCAAAGTCTTTTAAACTTGCATAGTCAAGACCACCAATACATTCATTGTTTTCAAGTGGTGGTATTGGTCGATTGGTTGCCATGATGTCATCCCAAGGCGCTACCACACTTTGAGAGTCTGTTTCAGGCATATTCATCCGTTTAGTCATAAATTCAGGTCGGTTTGATGGGTTGAATTGAAGTCCTAAATATTGTTGATGCACTTCTTTAAATAACTGACTTCCATATTCACTTTGTGGTTGTTCAAACATTGGATTAGCTTTTTCCCACATTTCAGGCTTATCAACTTCTTCTTTATCATCAATTTTGCAAATGAACGGGAATAATCTATCTTCAGGGCTTATACCTTTCAACACATTATCTGCACGTTCTTTCAACCTATCTAAAAAGCCTTCTCTGACATAGCCATCAGTTCCAATATAAAATGTTCTAGGATGAGCAACCTTACCTAAACCGCTTCGTTTGATGTTAATGATTGAGTCTTTCTCATAAGCATGTACTTCATCAAAAAAGATACAACCTTCACGAGCACCATCTTTTGTTTTTTCATTAGACGTATCAAATAAGAATTGCGATTTAGTCTCAATACCTTCAACTGCAACTTTACTTAAGTAAAATGGATTATTGGGACGATCACCAGTTACATAAAGATTATTACTTTCCACCATATCGTATATTTCTCTAAAACTAACTAGTGCTTGTTTCTCGCTATTAGCAACAACTGACATATTATATTTAGGTATGCCGTGTAAAGGTGTCATAAAGAATGCTGCTAAAGTACTAATGTAGCCATTCTTACCACCACCACGAGCCATTGATATAAAGAATTCTGAGAAATAAGGCGTTTTGCTTTCTTCTTCATATAAAAAAACGAAGCATGAAATAAATTTTTGAAAATCTTGCAATGGGAAAAACCATTTTTCACTAAACTTGATGTAATCTTCTATGCGTTGATCATCAAAATATAAATCATCTCGTTGCAAAATGTTATCTTCTAAAAAAGATATAAGCTTAATTCGTTCTTTATTAAAAATAATCTGACCTGACTTAGCTTTTTCAATGTAATCTGTAACATAACTAGGTATCTTCATGTTAAATCAGGTCCTTTCGCTTGTTCTAATTTGCGACGCTCTTCAGCTTTTTTATCTAAATGGAATGATTTTTCTAAAGCTAACAATGAGCCACTCACTTTATTCTTTTCTGCAATAGCTGGATTAGCTTTCACAAATTCTTGACTTGCGTTTTTAACAATTGTTATCGGTCCTGACTGCTCAATGTATACATCCAAAGCATAGAATAGTCTTAATAAGTTGATATATCGCTCAACTTTTTCAACTTCAACATTATTTTCTTTATCAATTTGACTCGTTAAATAATCTTCTGTCTCATTAATTTTCTTGATTTGATTTTTAGTTAGCTTGTCTTTTAAATACTTGTCATTTTTCAAAGTCCCTCCCCCTTTCTGCAAAATTTATTTTTAATGATTTTCGGTTTGTCAAGTCCCCTAATGTATGTTTTCGAGAAGTAAATCTGCGAAGTTGAGCCAAGCGCCGGTTTCCGCGAAGCCTTTAGTGGCGCGATTATTGAAGGCGGGGGTATTTGACACATTTTACACTTTTGTTATTTTGAATTAAATAATATTTTTATGCAATTTCACTTTACCAGTTTTCATCATCAAATTTATTCTTTCTATTATTTGGATTATGTTCAAATCTTCCATGACGTTTGTTGTGATGAAATTTACATAGTGTTCTTAGATTAGAAAGTTCATATGCTAAATCTGCTCTTACTTCTAACTCTTTAATATGGTCCACTTCTAGTGATTGTTTCTGATTAATCGTCAATCTACCTTCTGCATTACACATGACACATTCAAAATGATCGCGTGCTAATACCTTTAGTCTTGTCTTACGCCACTTCGCATTAGAGTAGAAACCTTTATTCTTTGTACGTTGTTCTATATAGTCTGCATATGCTTTACTCATCTTCATTAACTCCAAACAAAAAGACACACCACCTATGTGATGTGCCTGTATATTCATATCGTGTTAACTCAATTATATAAAATGATTTAATATATTTATAATAGTGTGTCATGTGTGGCATATGTGACATTTGTCCCATTAGGTTTGTGCTTTCATATATATGTTCACAATGATATCTAGCTTTCTATATATTTCTTTTCTATCTACTCTCATTAACATTGCAATGGTATTTATTTTCTCCCCTTGTTTAAGTAATTGAAGTATGTGATAGTTCTTATCATTCGTTATCTTATCTTCATGCTCATCAATGAATGATACTTTATCAATCAACTCTTGTGTCTTACGTCTATCTTTATCATTACGTATCACTCTTACTAATACCTTATCTCCTGTTGTACCTTGAGCCTTAGGCATAGCAGACTCTATACCATACTGGCCTATTGATGTACTATCATACTCATATACTTGATGGTCTATTAGTCTACGCATCCAATGATAGTCTGTGATTAATTGTTTAACTTCTGTTGGTGTATACAAATGATTACCTCCATTACTTATACTTATCTATTCTCGCTTTAATAGCTTTCATCAATTCATCTTGTGTTAGTTCTTTATTCTGTAGTGCTTGATACACTCTTTGGTCTATTGTATTCTCTGTCATAATATGATGAATGATTGTTGTATGTTCTTGACCCTGTCTGTACAATCTAGCATTGGCTTGTTGGTATAACTCTAGTGACCATGTTAAGCCGAACCACACAATGATGTGCCCACCTTGTTGTAGGTTAAGTCCATGACCTGCACTTGATGGATGTGCTAATAGTATCTTAGCTTTACCACTATTCCACTTATCTTTGTAGCCTTTATCATCTAGTGTTAGTACATCATCAAAGCATTCAAGTATTCTAGCTCTATCATGTTTGAAGTTATAGAATAAAAGAATTGGTTGTCCTTGCGCTTCGTCGATTATCTCTTCTAACTTATCTAGCTTTCTATCATGTATCTGTCTAACATCTTCATCATCTGTATATACCGCACCATTCGATAACTGCAGTAACTTCTGACTAAGCGACGCACCACTTTGTGCTACGATTGTTCCATCTGTTTCATCTTCTAAGATGTAGTACTTCTCAAGCTCGTCATATAGCTTACGTTCTTTATTAGATAAAGTAACAACTTGTTTCGTATCTATACGTTCAGGCATATCTAAGTAATCACTAGCTTTCATACTCAAAGCAATATCTTCTATCTGTTTATAGATTAAATCTTCTGAGCCTTCTCTTAGTTCCCAGTTATAAACATGATCACTTACTTGATGTGTAGCTCTGAAGTATCGTTCACGATATCGACTGAATGCAGTTTCTAGTCTTTCGCCTCTATCGATTAAATAAACTTGTGCCCATAAATCAAGTAAGCTATTTGGACTTGGTGTTCCTGTTAATCCAACAAACCTTTTAACTAACGGTAGTTTCTTCTTTATTGCTTTAAATCTTTGACTAGATGGATTCTTAAATGTTGATAGCTCATCAATCACAACCATATCAAATGGCCATTCCTTTTTATATTGATCACATAACCATTTCGTATTTTCTTTATTAGTTATATAGATGTCTGCATCTTTATTAAGTGCTGCTAATCTTTGCTTAGGTGTTCCCAGTATTTTAGATACACGCAAATGCTTTAAATGGTCCCACTTGCTAATCTCATCTGCCCAAGTATCTTTAGCAACATTCAAAGGTGCAATGACTAACATCTTTTCAGTATCTAACAATTGTAATTCACTAAACGCTGTTAAGGTTGATACCGTCTTGCCTAAACCCATATCAAGAAAAAGTCCATACTTTTCATTCTCGATTACTTTATCGATTGCATGCTTTTGATAGCTATGTGGTTGAAAGGTAATTGCCAATTCAGTCACCTACTTTTTTTATAAATTCATTTACTTGTTCTTTAGTCCATAACGTAAAAACTTGATGATCTCTATTGGTTAATTGCTTATGCATGTATTGCTGCAATGGATCAACGCGTCCATTCGGTTGTTTCATCTCAACATAATACGTTTTGCCTTTAGGCATGATGATAATTCTATCTGGCACACCTCTAGTTCCAGGTGATACCCACTTCAAACATAAGCCATTTAACTTTTTAACTTCTCTGACTAAATAGCTTTCGATTTTCGATTCTCTCATTTTCTCACCTGCATAATGAATACATAATTTATATAGGTGTTACTAGTGTTACTGAAAAAAACGTTTCTATATACTTATATGCTATTAGGGGCGCCCTATACTACTACTTACTCCCTAACATTAATTATTAATCTATTAAGCAAAAATAAAGTAACATTAGTAACACTAAAGTCCGAACCCTAGAGCCACAAAGGTTAGAGGTGTTACTTTAGGTGTTACATTTCAAGTAACAGTGAAGTAACACAAGTAACGCCTAGATGTAATATTACAATTTTACTGTTACTTTTGATTTTTAAAAGTAACACCAGTTGTAACAATAAAGTAACACCTAAAAATGAATATTTATACATTTATACTTATATTAAATCGTTTATATCTTCATCTCTAATATAAGCTTTTTGCAATCCATACTCTTTGCCAAAGCGTAATTTGCCTTGTTGATTCCCGTCATATACCTGCCAAGTACCTAACTGTCTTAAAGCATTAGTAATCTTTTTAAGTTCCATTGAACCTCGGCTATCACCTTTATCTTTTCCAAAGCACTCAACAAATATTTCTAAAGCACACACTTTGTCTCTTTGAACTAATTCGCTACTCTGCTCACTAATCGACGCATCACCAAACTTATAAAAATCTCGACGCTCACCTATAGACATGTCTTGCCAGTTCTTAGGAATAGGCGTATTTAGAAACTCTTCAATAATACCTACATAAGGTGATTCTTCAGTATGCTTACTTTGAATAGCGTTCATCTCTTCTTCAAGTTCAGGATCAAGATATAGTTCTTCGCCTTTATCATAATAATGCTTTGCTTCTGCCCAAATTTGGTCGATTTCTTCTTTAGTTAGTTTTGACCATTTAACTTCTACTTTGTCAGGGTTGACAGTCATAGGCCAAAAACGACGACCACCAGTTTCATCTCTTAGGAAATCTACTTTATTTGTAGTACCAATGAAGATACATTGACGTGGAAAGTCTTCTATATAATGGCCATATGCTACACGGAAACGGTCTATTTGTTTTGATATGAAGTGTTTAATCGCTTCAACTTCTGCTTTACGTGTTGCAGCAAGCTCTGCCATTTCCATGAGCCATACACCTTGTAATGCTTCATAGGCTTCTTTACCTGTCACAGATACCAAACTGTCTGAGAACCAAGCACCACCAAGCTTTTTAAGAATGGCTGATTTACCGACACCTTGTGGGCCATAAAGTGTAAGCATATAGTCGAATTTGCATCCAGGCTCCATAACTCTTGTAACACCTGCAGTTAATGCTTTACGTGTTGTCGTGCGATTAACTTCTGTATCTTCAACACCTAAATACTTAATAAATAGACGTTCAAGTCTAGGCTCACCATCCCAAGTTAAACTATTAAGGTAGTTTCTAACTGGATGATAAGCATTTTGGATAGCTACACTGATAATGGCATCTTTTGTTTTGCCGGAATGATGAATTTCATACACTTTTTCAATATAACTACGTAATGCGCTATCATCTCCGTCTTGCCATTGTCTGTGTCGGCTTTCTTTGTTCCATGGTGTTTTCCCTAAGCATTCAATTTGTTTCGTAAATTCATTAAATGCAATCTTGCCTTTTAAGTTAGGATCATTACGTAAAATAATCTCGATATTAGGGATGCTTGCTTTGAAGTTACCTTTTGATGTGATTTCTAACGTTTCATCCCATTCATCATTTGCAGTTTCGATAACGTCGAAGTCATCCATTACATTGCTCATCTTGTCATTGATGAGTTGCTTTTTAACCTGTTCATCATTCTGTGCTTTCGTCTGCATAGCCTTATAACTAGGTAAGCGGTTAATTGGCGTATCGGCTTTCATGTTTTCATCTTGTGCACCATATAGGTGTATACGTATTAAGTCAAAACTGTTAACAAGTTGACCACTGATTGGGTCTGTATTGTGATGTGAATAAGCGAATTTACCGTCTTCATACAAGACTAAACCACCTGCAGTTGACCCTTCATGATACGTGTATCGGTCTGTATTATGTTGGTCGTATAAATCAGGTATAAAAGTCTCAATCGCTTCTTCGATTGTATAAGCTCGACAAAATGCACCAACGATGCCTGGTTTCTCTTCCGGGTTACCTTGCTTGTCTGCTAAATGCTTGGTCTTGCTTTGCTCACGATTAGATGTTGGCCATTCTAATGTGTCGGTCCAATCAACATAATCATTTAAAATCTCATCAGGATCTAATAGTGGTAAATCTTCATAAGTGAAAAAGAACTCAGCATCATTACTTGTTGATGGCCAATACATTAAACGGTGTGGTTGATAGGTTGTATCATCAAAGTATTCCATTCCAACCATATCTGCGACTTTACGACCAACCGCTTCATACTCATCTGCGTTGACGTTACGTTTAAGTGGAATGACTAAGCGTAATCTTGGGCTAATTTCTCTGTGCTTATGTGTTGAATAGACACAATAAGCAAAATCATAGAACATAGAAAGTATGTCGGTCATATCTTGTGCTGCAAAGTCCAAGTCAAGCGTTAACATTGAGCGGTTCATCACTTGTCCGGCTTTACGTTTGCCTTCTTTTAGGTAACCACCAACAAAGCCACCAACGTCTTTAACATCTGCTTGTTCAGATTTAGACATTTTGTTGTAGTCGGCTAAGTCTTCTTTTGTTCTAACCGTTTGAGCAAGCTTTTGCATGAAGTCGGACCAAGCCATGTTGTGATTGTTCCAATGCTTTGATAAACGACTTGCTGCATAAGCATAAGACACATCACGGTCATATTTGAGTTGTTTGATTTGTGTGACTTTGTCCTGCATAATAAGCTCCTTTCTTATAGCTTTTCATGTAGTGCATTTCTAAGCATGTGGTTAATAGTTTCTAGCGTTTCGATTTCTTTCTTTTGTTCGTGTTGTACCATGATTGATATTAGGTATAGTAGCGCTAATAGAATTGTTAATATTGGCCACATTAGTTATCCTCCTTTTCACTTGAGTTGAATGCATCTTCAAATGCTTTAGCAATGTCATTTTCAATTTGACGTCTGAATGAACGGTTTAAATCAATTTGATCATCAAGGATAGAAAAATCATCCGGTGCCGTATCAACTTCATCAGGTTTGTATTTGAAATGTTCATATACTTTAATAAGTGTTTTATATAATACGATTGCTGCGATTGATGTTAAAAATGTTTCGATATATTTATTCATAAGGTATCGTTCCTTTCATAAATGTTTTGGTATACTTAAATTACTTTTTATAGAAAGTGAGGTGATGAGTATTGAGTACTCCTATTAGAGATATAGTTAAAGAAAATCTTTCCAAAGATAAAGGAACGATATTAGTTACAACTGACGGAAAACAATATCCCGATATTGATATTGTTTCTGAAAGTAGTGAATTTATAGTTATTTATCCGATTAAAGGCATTACTGATAAACAAACATTGATTTATACTAAAGATATCGAAAAGCTTAAAACTTTTGACTATGAATAGAGGGCCTAATCGCCCTCATTTTATTTTTCTAATACTTCCTTAACTTTCTCTAAAATATCCTTACTCTTTAAGGTCTGCTTCTTTGATGAATGTGCCATTGATTGTCTTTCCTTTCCTCGTTAAATCCTATAGCTAAATTTTCAATTGCGAACACTAAGATAGTACGCCACTGTTCAGAGGTTAAGTTGGTATGTCTATTATTAATTCGAGTTAAATAATTTATTAAGTCGTTAGGATTATCATACGTTACACCATCAATGGTAATTCCTAAACCAGATATACAATTAGAATTTATTCTCATTATCTTCTCACCCCATTTAAATATATTTATCTTTAAGTTTTAATAACTCATTATAATTAGCTTTGAGTTTTGCTTCTGATACTTCGGTGTCAGTTGAAAACTCATCTATGATCATTTCGGAACTGTGATAGTATTCTTCTAGTAAATAATCAACCAAACTTTCTTTACTGTTTATACGTTTAATATCTTCATTTATATTTGGATTTTTAATTTCTTTTTCCCTTGCTGCTTGTACTTCTTGTTCAGCTTTCTCCATTTCTATTTCTAAGCTTTTATAAAACTCGTCATAAGGTTTATAGTAAATTTCCAATTCACCATTATTATTCGAATACTTTTCTTCAAATAACTTTCTGTTTTCAGGTTCGTCTAAAACTACAACCCATTTTTCTTTTTGTTTAGCAAACATTATTGGTTGTTTTATTCTTTCGAACACTACTCACTCACCTTCTCCTTTAATTCCGTTAATATCGTATTGATCACTCTCCCTAGCAAAATCCTTAGGTGCAGTATCCACATCATCTTCACTCTGCAACTTAACGATAAGTTCGTTAGTTAGATATTTGCTTAGTTCATACATTCCGATGATGAACCATATTTTTAGTATGCGTTTAAACATTCCTACGCACCTCACTTTTAAAATTAATATCTTTTACAGTGATACTATTATGATCTTCTAATAAGTAATAATAACTAGCTAAGAAATCTGCTATAACTATAGGATGCTTAACAGCCATTCCTTGTTGAGTATTAACTCCGGACAATTTTAAAAAATACACGTCGCTATAATTGATTACTGAACAATCACCAACAATCAAGGTGTCATCTTCTATTTCAAACTCAATGCCTTTGCTAATTAATTCTGAAGTTATTATTTTGAAATCACTCATTCCGTTCACTCGCTTTCTTCTTAGCTTCTTCTTTATCCTCTGCCTCTACAATAGAGAGAGTTTCGTTTGTGCGTGCTTTCTCTATATCCGTGTGAATGCGACCTGTGCTATCTGTGAATTCTCTGATTAGGTATTGTGTCACTTCCCCACCACCTCTTTACTCTTTCTTTTTAAATTTCAAAGTCACTACATCTCTAAAATGTTGATTTCTTGTATGAGTTTCTGACAGTTTATAATTAGTTATCATTTCAATAACTTCATAATCTACTAGGTTCAGATGAGATATATGAATATTAGTTTCATCTTTACCGTTAAATAATCTTTTTAATATTTTTATCGTTGGTTGTTCGAAATCTCTCACTTCCCCAGCACCTCTTTTACACGTTGATATATGTCCTTACTCCCCTGTGCTTCCGTATGCTCCACGTTCTGATTCTTCGTCAAACTCTTGCACCTCCGTTGGCTCTGGCAACATCACTGGTGTAACGACTAACTGTGCTAAACGTGTGCCTGCTTTAACTACGATTGCCTCATCACCGATATTGTCTGTGATAATTCCAATTTCTTTGTTATACGTGTGATCAATTGTTCCAAGCGCTACACGTAACTTAGTTTTAAGTGAATTACCTGAACGTGGTCTCACTTGCGCCTCATATCCATACGCTAAATCAATAGCAATGTGTGTAGGTACTACGACTGTACTATGTGCTGGAATAGTTGTATCTTCTGCTACATATAAATCTAATCCACTATCTGTCGGATTTGCTCTTGTTGGCAAGATTGCATTTTCTGATAATAATTTAATTGGTAAAATTGACATTTATTGTTCCTCCCTGTATTTATCTACAATTTTTGTGATTTCATGTGCATAATCATCAGGAGCTACTATATAGTCAACGTTTAAAATCTCATCAAACACCTCTGCCTTCCTTTTCACTTCTGCCATATCATTGATTATCTTGTCGCGTTCTTTTGATACATCATATAAATTACCTTCTATTTCATAACTTAATTTAACTTCTTTATCTAATTTTCTCTCTAACTCTGCATTACGCTCACGCAATTTCTCAAGGTCATCAAGCAATGCGTCATAACTTTTTTGTGATAATGTTACTGTCATTCCACCATAGCACCGTCCTTCCAAATTAAAGTCATTGTGCCGTCGTTATTAATTAAATTAAATGTTTTAGTTTTTGCGCGACTAGAGTTAATTTCGAGTACTTCCTTGATGTTTTCATTCTCGTGATAATCTATAAAAATTTCGTCATCGACACCTGTAAAAATTTCAATGAACATAGGCAAAACTGTATCCTCGTCGATTTCTTTTTCAATTTCGACTGTGAAAGTTTCATTTATAGCAATTTCATGCTCTATCGACAAATTTTGAATTTTATCGAAATACACAGAACCACCATCAAGATTGCTATAAAAAGCCTTATCACTAACTTCATTCTCCCACGCCCACTCAATTAATTCTGGTAATGTCATCTCTACCTTATGTTTAATCTTTGCCATTCCTTACACACTCCCTGTTCCTTTTAATATCGTTCTCATTTACCAACATCGTCACTCTACTTCCTGCTACCTTAACCACAAAGCCATTGACACCTAGCTTGCGTAACTCCTGTTGTATCTGTGTAGGTGTCTTGCCTTGTGTAGCATAGCGATAGCGTTGGTTGATTGTATCGCTAAGTATCATGAGATTAACTCCCTGCATATCTCATCAAACGTTTGAATACCTCTGCCATCAGTGACATCCATGATTACGCCATACACATATTGATTGATACTGAACTCTGCACGATCTTGTTCATCTGAAATATGTCCCGTTCCTTGTCTAATGTCAGTACATTGGACGTAAACCTTAATATCCTTCTCACTTGCTCTTTTAAGGTGCTGTGCGTACCCCATTTCGCAAATTGTCCCTTGTGCATGAGGTAAGTAGTCGAATATCATTACATCGCTTGTTTCCATGCCTAATGTGTCATTAAACACAATGCGTTCTGCTAGTTTATCTTGCTTAGCGTTTTCTTTATCATTGATATCCTTATCGTCGTGTGGTGCGTAGACTTTAAAGCCTAATCGCTGTAATTCTTGTTTCTCCCACTCACGACGCATCTGTTGCCCTATACTTAGCATGTCGCCACCTAAATAGATCATTGTTAGTCCACCCACTTTTCAAATGCACGATTTAAGTACCAACGTGCCTTGTCTAAATCTTCTTTACCATTTTTATGATTGGCACGACTGATATATTTGATTGCATTACCGATACTAAACGCTAATTCTGGTTTGTAATCTTTCGTTACTTGTTCAATAAAATCTATGACTTCGATGTCGCCGTATGTGTAATGTTTTGGCTTATTCACCATGTCTTGTCCTTCCTTCATGTCCACTTTACGTGTGAATGGCTCATCAACTCTCACAAAGTCATCGTTATCTGTAAGTGTGAATTTATAACCACCTGCATTCTCTACCTCTGCATACCAAATTGTTTTCAAACCTTTTTCTTTTGCATACACACGATTGACTATGGCCGTTTGCATAGCAGTAACACCTTTAAATGTTGCTTGGAACTGAACAATATTATCTACTTTCAAATCAATTATTCTTACATTTTCCATTCCGCTACCCCCTTACCTTTGGAAATATGTCATTCTCCGATAAGTATCTAAACCACTTACTGTTCACTCTATGCTTAGCAACCTCACGTTCTGCACGTTTAGCCCTAGCAATACGTTCTTCTCTACGTTTACGTTTCAACGCTCTTTCGTGTCTAATTTCTGCTTGCTGTATCTCGTATAACTGCTTAGCTGTTAATTGCTTTTCATTTCTTTCGTACGTCTGCACCATATTCATATACTCCCTTACCATGTATTAATTCTGGACCGCGTAATCCTTCGTCATATCTCTTACGAACCGTACTATCTGATACATCAAAATATTTGTACACATCACACAATCTGTAACGTTTACCGTTTAAATTCACTTTCGGCATTTCTTTTTTAACTTCTATAACGGCAGTAGCTCCAGGTTGGTATTTAAAAATATGTTTTAACTCGACATCTTGCCCGTCTTCAGTTTTAATATCGAAATTGCCATAATCTTCCATCGCTTCAACTAAATCAGTAATTAATTCAACTGCTGTTGTTGCCATATCAATCACTCCTAATCTTTCATATAGAACGGGCTTGTAAATCCATCACTATTAAGGTTTAAACCTTTAGCCCATTCCACTGGTTTGCTCATTAATTTTTCTATTTTTTCAAGTCCATTAGATCCTACTGGTACTTCAACGATAATCTCATCATGTACATGACCTACGATTTGAAAGCCTGCATGTTCTATTCGATACATTGAGATAGCTAATAAATCTCTTGCCGTTGCTTGTACAATGTTCTCCACAAGTTTCCCACCGTATGTTGATAACTTTGTCCATTTGCGATTTAGGTCTAATCCCATGAAGTTAACAACTGGTGCGCCCCAATCGTTCTCACCTAGTCGCGCTTTCGGATAAGCTAATGCTCTGCCACTTGGTAGCTCTATCATTAAAAAGCCTTTATTCATATAGAACGTTAAGCCGTGCGTCTTATGGCGTTGGCGGGTTTCTACCGTTTTAATTGCAGCATCTTGGCACGCTTTCCAAAAGTTAACAATGTTAGGGTTAGCTTTACGCCAACTATCAACCAAGCCTTGTAACTCACTCTCATCAATGCCCATATCCAGTGCGCCCATAGCTTTTAAAGCACCAGGCCCACCTTGATAACCTAATGCAAGTTCTGACACTTTACCTTTTTGTCTGAGCGGGTCGCCTTTTTTAATTGATTCAACAGGGACGCCAAACATTTGAGATGCAGACGCTTCATAAATCTTGCCGTGTGTGTTAAACACATCTAAGCGCCATTGTTCTTTGGCATACCAAGCAATAACTCGAGCCTCGATGGCTGAGAAGTCACTAACTGCTAACTCATGACCGTTTTCTGCGGTAAACGTTGTTCTAACTAACTGACTTAATAAGTCTTGTGGGTGTACATCTAATAGCAGTTCTAAGTCATCAAACTTTTGTTCTTTGATAAGTTCTCTAGCTATATCAAGTTCTGTATCAGAGATGTAGTGCTTGGTTAAGTTTTGCAGTTGTACGCCCCGGCCTGCCCATCTGCCAGTGCCTGCACCGTAGAACTGGAATAAGCCACGTACTCTTTCATCACGACACATCATGTCATGCATTTTGTTGTATTTTTTAACGCTTGTTTTAGCCATTTGTAGCCTAATCTCTAGCATTTGTTTTGCTTTGCCTGTGGCTTTCTTTAGATACTCTTGAACGGTTTTCTTTTGTAAGTTTGGAATGTCTAAGCCTTGTTCATTATTGAGCCATTCAAGTAATTGACTTGGACTGTTTGGATTGTCTAATCCAGTTATCTGCGTTGCTTGTTTAAGTAATTCATCTTTACTTAACTTATCTAGCTCATTAGCACCTTCCATTAAAGTCTTTGATAACTTAATGCCTCTATCATTAATACGTTGATCTAAAGACCAGTATTTTTGTTCTGTCTCAGTTACTTCAAAATCACTTATCTTTTTAGCAATATTCATTTCTACTTCAACATCTCGAATACAGTAATCAATAAATTGTTGCCACTTTTCAGGATCATGTTCAGGTAAGTTACGAGTACGACCGCCATTCACTTTTGTTGGTTTACATGGAATTGAGAAATATCGAATTAAATTCTTGCCTGTTTTATCTTTTTGTTCCTGTAAATGGAGAACGGATCCAACCTTATCAAGTGATGCAGGTAAACCAATGCGTGTTGCGTTAACCATAGTGCATATCCATTCTTCAGGTGGCATAGGTTCATTAAAATGTTTTGCTAAACACGTTCTTTCGAAATTTGCGTTAAAGGCATATTTTTTTACGTTAGAGTCAAACAAAGCAATTTTGAATGTTTCAAAGTCTGCATGATAGGGTTCGTTATCAACTTTCGTCATATCAATAGCACTAACAGGTCCACCATCAATTGAGTAAGCAATGATTAAAATTTCAAAGTCTTCCGCTTCTGTATATTTATAGGCACCACACTTTGAGATGTCGTTACTACTATAGGACTCGATATCAATGTTCATGTACTCCATGTGCGTTCACCTCTTAAGTTTTAAAATTAAAGCGGGGAAAACCCCGCTAGTGTGCTAAATTAAATCGTCTTCATCTGTGTCTAATTCGTCGAAGTCATCTTCTGCAGCACTTGCACCGCCTAAAGGTTCTCCTTTTTCAACCAATTGAATGTTATTAAGCCCTACTGCAATTCCTTTATTACCATTGGTATTAAATGGATATAAGTTTAGTGATGCTCTAATGTAATCTCCACTTACAACCGTACTAGCGTCTGTAAGTCGGATTTTATTTTGGTCAACAATACCAGGTGCGCTTTTGCTTGATGCGTTTAAAAAGTATGCATCTTGATAGTTAAGATCATCTTCACGTTCAATGTCTCCATCTCTTAAAGGGGT
The DNA here is from genome assembly GCF_006094395.1 of Staphylococcus haemolyticus. Lineage (NCBI taxonomy): Bacteria > Bacillati > Bacillota > Bacilli > Caryophanales > Staphylococcaceae > Staphylococcus > Staphylococcus haemolyticus. Next base: position 1,747,654 of record NZ_CP035291.1, read on the forward strand.
TTTTAAGTTTCCGGGTACCTTACCGCCAAACTTAGACGCTTTACCATTTTCAATTGCTTCATCAACTGCTTTTTCAATTGCATTGATTGTGCTTGTTTCTGACTTTGGAATGATTAAACTTACTGAGTATTTAGCGTCTTGCCCTTCTTGCATACTATGAGGTTCAAAGATATGTGCGTATGATGCTCTCACTTTACCTGTAATCACTTTTGTTCCATTTTGTTTTGCTTTCATAATTAAAATTCTCCTTTTGTTTTATATTTGGTCAAAATCATCTTCGGCACTTTGCTTAATTGCTGGTCGTCTATCAGACGCTTTGGCAAGTGTGAGCTTACCTTGTGGCTTAACAATGTAGTCACTGGCTAAAGTGTTAAATGATTTTTTACCGACTAATTTTTCTAATTTCGTTAGGCTAAGTAACTTTGTTTCTGTAACGTTTTCAGGCTTATAGCCCTCTTTAATTAATAAATCTTTAATTGCTTTTTCATCTGTCATCTTACGTTGTGAACGGCCTTCAACGAGTTTCCAACCGTCATATGATTTATCGTGCTCAGACATCTGTTCAAGCGCATAGCTTTCAACTTCATCTGCCCATTTCTTAATATCAGGTAGCTTATAAAGCAGCTCGGCTATTTCATCATCACTTAATAAGTGAGCCGGTTTATTTGGTACATCTTGCATGTATCGAGCACGTTCTCTACATGAATGTTTAATCTTACAGAACCTACAATGCTCACCTGCTTTAAATTCACCCTCACCATTAAAAGCAAGTTCTGCTCTAGGCCTTACATACTCTAAGCCCCAATCAACGAGTGTATTGATTTGAAGTTCTTCAGTTGAAAAGTTGTCGAGTCTAGGTTGAATAATCGTCATTTTTACTGTGTGGATGTCATATAGCATGCTTAAAAGTTCATAAGCACCTAAGCCGTAAAGTCTAAGTTGTGGGTTATCGATTGCTGATACTTCAACACCTTTACCATATTTCAAGTCAATGATTTCTAGCACACCGCCTGAATAGATGATGACGTCACCTGTGCCGAACGATTCAGGAACGTATCGACCTAAATCCAATCTTGTTTCGAACATGGTAATGACATCACTATCTCTTGCTAAAGCTTCGTTGTATTTTTCTTCAACTTGATCAACATATTCTTCAACATATTCTCGTAATTCTTCTGAATAATATTGATTGTGTTGATAGTTGTTGAAAGCTTTATTAAACTCAAAGTCTGTTAAATCTTCATATTGATGTTTGAAATACAACTCACTTAATTCATGTGCAAAGGTTCCTTCTTCTGCAAAGACTGAAGTCTTATCACCTATACCTTCACTTGCTTTAATACTAGGTGGGCAGTTAAGCCATTGTTTAGCACCACTTGCACTCAATTTGGCATGAGCACGATTTGTGTGGTCTAACTTCATGCGCTTAATCTCGCTTTCATGAAATCAACTATCTCAGGGAAATCTTTTTCGGCAACAGTTGATAGCTTGTTAGCGCCTAATTCTGATAGCTTTTCTTTAAATGCAGCTTTATCTGATTGGTCGCCTGATTTCAGGAATTCTTTTCCGAGATTTAGAACGTAATCTTTTGAGAATGATGCGTCATTTTCTTGTTCAGGTTCTTCTTTAGGTGTTTCTTCCTTTTTAGGTTCTTCAGTTTGTGGTTTTTCTGATGGTGCTTCTTTAACTACGTTTTGCACTGTACTTGTATCTACAGTTGACATTTCTACTCGAATTGCACTTAAGTTTTTATTTAGTAGTTTTATTTCTTTTAGTAATTCTTCTAATACGCCCATTGCGCATACCTCCTAAAAATTGTAATATTAGGGTATATATGAATTTGAAACCCTTTAATTTGACTAATGCGTTCTGCCAAACGCGTTAGTCTTTTTTTACGTAGTAACAAGTGTCAAAAAACAAATATGTTAGCATTGATGTTAATAGCGCATATGCAGCTGCACTAGTGATAAATACATTCAATGCAATTAGCAGTAAGAAAAACACTGCAATAAACATAAAGCCTGTTAATATAAACGTTTTGTCATTTTTAGACATCTTTATCACCTCCTTAAAATAGCTTCGAAATGTTCATCTATAAATGCGTTCATCTTCCTAGCATTAAATCGCCAACGGTTAAAATCTTCATTAGGATAATGAACAATCCCTTTTTCTTTGAGCTCTTTCATGAATTTAGGATTGTAAAGCAACTTATCTTTAACCGTGTCATCAGATGACATCTTGAGTTTTTGCTTTAAATCTTTCATGTCCCATATCGGATTTAATGTTAGATTTTGTAAATCTTCATATTCCGTTTTCTCAATTAATACATGTGTGTCGGGTATTGGAATTGAAACACTTAATGTTTGTTGCATTTATTACACCTCCTTAACTTCACTAAAAGTGAAGTGTGATTTAAAATTTTTTGCTAACTCTTAACAAGTCAGCGTTAATACCATAAATGTAAGCTAAAGCGTAAACAACCATGCTTTTAGGCGTTACATCCCCTTTTTCCCACGCAATATATTGCGCCCTAGAAACCCCTAGTTTATCAGCTATTTGCTCTTGCGTATAATCAAATTCGTTACGAGCGCCCTTGAGCGAAAAAGTCTCTATTGTGTCAGTCATGTCTCCACCTCCTGTAAGGTATGTACCTAATTTACTACACTAAAAGTAAAGTGTCAACACATTAAGTAAACTTTTTCAGAAATATACTTTACTTTTTGTAAACTTTTTAATATACTTTAGACAACACTTAAATAAGAAGAGAGGCAACAAAATGGCTAAAGAAATTCTTTCACAAAATTTAAAAAATCTTTTAGAACGTAAAGGTAAAACACAAACTGATATGGCAAAAGATTTGAATTTAAAAGAATCGACTGTAAGTAGTTGGATCAATGCGGTTAAATATCCCCGAAGAGACAAAATCGAACTACTAGCAGATTACTTTGGCGTTATGCCCTCTGATATCACAGAAGATAAAGCTTTACAACAAGACACAGTTGCAGCACATTTTGATAAAGAAGATTTAACAGAAGAAGAAATGAAAGAAGTTCAAGATTTTATTAAATTCATTAAAAGTAAAAGAAATTAAAAAGGGTGTTTTGATGGGGAGATATGAAGAATTAGTAGCAAAATATCCAAATTTACATATAAAAGAAACAAGTATGCTACCCTGCTTTCAATCCGGGATGTATGTTAATGGGGAAATATACATTAATAAAGACAGAGATACAAGTACAAAACTAGAAACACTAGCTGAAGAAATAGCGCATCATAAAATATCTTACGGCAACATACTAGATACTAGTAAAACCATGAACCGTAAATATGAACTCAAAGCACGACGGCTTGCAAGTGAAATGCTAGTCACGCTAAATGATATCGTGGAAGCTTTTAAATTTGGCGTTCATAATTTATTTGAACTTGCTGAGTATTTAGAAGTGACTGAAGAATTCATATTAAATGCAATACAACACTATAAAAAGAAATATGGTTTAACAGCTCAATGTGGAGATTACGCAATTCAATTTGAACCACTAAGAGTTTTTAAATATGAAAATATAGAATAAAGGAGGGTAGCTAAAATGAAATGGTATAAAAGCAATTGGTTTGTTATTTTAAGTCTTATATTTTTCTTCCCCTTAGGTTTATTCTTAATGTGGTATTTTAAGAAGTGGAGTCTTATGGCTAGAATAATTGTGACTATCGTCATAGCTATAATATCAGTTATTAGCTTTTTAGTAGATCCACCAGAGAGTAATAACACTATTAATTTTGATACACCAAAAGAAGTAAGCACTAAAAATGAGAAAAATAATAATGCTAAACCCAAGACTAGCAATGAAGAAAAAATAAAAGCAAGCGTTAAAAAAGAATTAAACACGGGTGAAATTGAAATTATCGGCTATTCAGAAGGTCATGCCAATATCTTAATTAGCACTTCATCCAATGTTAGTGAAAACATGACAAGTAAAGAAGTTAAGCATATTTTAGGCGACACCTTAGTAGGTTTACAAAAATCTAAAGTAGATTTAAATAGCGCAAATGTTGGCGTAAAAGTGGACGGCTCTCGTGTGGTTTCAAGCAAATGGTCTAAAAAATCTATTCAAAAAGCAGAAGATTATAAGTACAAAATATATAAAGACCCGAGTAATTTTGCAGACCAATATACTAACAATATTGAATAATGCTCTATTAGATAGTACATAACAAAATTAAAGGAGATATAAAATGAAAAAGTTTTTGTTTTTAGTTTTCGCAAGTTTATTAGTCTTAGGTGCATGTGGTAACAGCGACTCATCAAATGAAGATGATTCTGATAAGAAATCAGAAACAAAATCGAATGATCCTAATAAAGATAAAGACAAGTCAAAGGATAAAGATAAAAAGAAAGAAGATAAAGAAAAATCTTCTAATGAAGAGAATCAAAATAGCCAAGAACAGTCACAAGAACAGCAAACTAACACACAAGAACAACAGCAGACACAACAAGCGGCAACTCAGGAACAACAAACGCAACAAAACAATGAGTATGATAGCACAAAACACAGTGACGAATACAATGCCAGTCACCCGGTTTCAACTGATGACGATTGGACACCAGAAGAAAAACAACGCGCTCAACAAGGTTCACAACAAAGTTCTCAAGGAGATGGTTATGACCCTAATAATCCATATATGAACATGCCTAACCAAGAATGGAGAAAAAATACTGGTGGTGGATTGTCTTCAGGAGAAATGCAAACAAGAAATGAAATTTTAAAAGGTACTTATCAAGGTGATGACGCACAACAAGTACTGGATGCTATAAATTATTACGAACAAAAGTACAGCAAATAAATATTGGGGTAGCCCGCCTACCCTTATTATTTTTTTACCTTTTTTGAGGAGGGATAACATGCAAACACGATGTTATGACGGTAAAAAATGGCAATATGAATTTAAATATGAAGGTAAACGATATCGTAAGAAAGGTTTCAGAACAAAACGTGAGGCAAATTCTGCAGGGTTAGATAAGTTAAGTGAGTTAAAGCAAGGTATTGAGTACGAACCTAATTTAACACTATATGACTATTTTAAAACCTGGTGCGAAACGTTTAAAAAGTCAACAGTGACGCCTAAGACATACAAGTCTTATACTTCTGCTATAGAACACATCAATAACCACCCTATTGGTAAGAAGAAATTAAAAGACATTTCAAGATACCACTATCAAGATTTCATCAATGAGTTTTCAAAACATCATTCTAAAGAAACTATTAGAAAACTAAACGGCTATCTTAGAACGTCATTAGATGATGCAGTATATGAGGGACTTATATCTAAGAACCCAACTTTTAAAGTGAGTTATAAAGCTAATAACCCAAATAAAAGTGAAGATAGTAAGTATATCAACCTAAAAGACTATGAATTGTTAAAACAGCATTTGATGACTAAAGACAATGCGTCATCACTTGTATTATTCATCATGATTTGTACTGGTTGTCGCATAAGTGGTGCTTTGAATCTAAAACGTGAATATATTAACCAAGTTAAAAGTGAAATATATATTGATGAGCATAAAACGGATTCGTCACCTCGTTATGTGTCCATTAGTCAAAAGGATATGAATCATATTATTAAGTCTATTGATCAATTACCTAGAACAATTGACGGAACTATATTTGGTGAACTAACAAACAATGCAGTTAACAAACGTTTAAAAATATATTGTAACAATTTAGGTATCAAAGAAATCACTTCACATGCTTTACGTCATACTCACTGTTCCTATTTATTAGCTAAAGGTATTTCTATATATTACATTTCGAAAAGACTAGGACACAAAAATATATCAGTAACCACAGAAGTTTATTCACATTTACTTGAAGAAACTTACAAAGAAGAAGATGAAAAAGCAACGCAAATAATAAGCGCAATGTGATTTTTAGGGACCCATTAGGGACCCAAAACCCCATGAAACCCGTCGTTATAAGGTTTATAGTATCCCTCCCAGGACGCTATTAACTAAAAATTACATATATTTTTAGGTTGAGAACGCTGTTATGACGGCGTTCTTTTTATTTTGTCTTGTAATTAGATACCATAGAAACTAAGCTAAACTGCACCAAAAATAGAAAAACCCGCCATGTTATGACGAGTTTCTGAGATAATATTGTTATACTGTTAGTTTAAAAATTTTCGACACATATTTGACACGTGATCAACAACTTTTTTACCTAAATAATTTAGTTTTTAATGTAAGTATTAAATTAATTATTGAAATGACTAAAGTGACTATTGCTAAATAAAACGTTAAAGACGTTAGTTTTTCACTTCTCAATTTAAAAAACTCCTTCAATATTAATATTCTATTAACCAATATTGTATTCATTGGAATAAACACTTAGGAGTTAATTAAATGCTTAAGTGTCTATAGATCAAACTTCAAATTCAATCGTTTCTATAATATGATTATCTCGATTTCTATAATTTAGAATAGCACTACCATTTACTTCATCAATAACGAGTTCGGCAAACGTTTCTTCAATACTACTGCGAGATTGTGATATACTGCCTGGATTTATGACATGTACACCATCTAAATACTCATATTTTGCAACATGAGTATGACCATAAAATGCAAATTGACATCCCTGAGATTTAGCTTTTTGTGCTAAATGCATACGAGTTTGATTAACTGAATACAAATGACCGTGAGTATATATAGCCTTTATACCTTTAATTTCCACTTCTTCTTCATTAGGAAATTCAGGATAAAAGTCACAATTCCCTTTTACTCTTCTATATAGGCTTAGTTCAGTATCATTATATTCAAATTCTGAATCCCCTAAATGTAATAAAACATCAGCATCCTTATGCACTTCATATAAGTGATATAAAATACCAGATTCTGTATGATTGTCACTGACGATAAGCCACTTTGTCATTACTTCTCACTCTCCAAATAAGCATTCAATTTCTTAATTGCATTACCTCTATGACTGATTTCACTCTTTTCTGTTGTAGTAAGTTGAGCCATAGTTTTACCTTTTTCAGGCACATAGAAAATAGGATCATAACCAAAACCATGTTCACCCTGTCTTTCAGTAGTAATCACTCCAGAAACAGTACCTTTGAAAGTTTGAGTAGTTTCATTAGGTGCACTCATACTAATGACGCAAACAAATCGTGCATCTCGATTTTCGATACCATCTAAATTTTTTAATAATTTATCAATATTAGCATCATCACTCTTATCTAATCCTGCATATCTAGCTGAATAAACGCCAGGTTCGCCATTTAGAGCAAATACCTCTAATCCACTATCATCTGCTATCACACGTTTATTCAATACTTTTGCAGCTTCTTCAGACTTTAATCGTGCATTCTCTTCAAAAGTTGTTCCCGTTTCCTCTACATCAAAGTCTTTTATTAGTTCTGATATACCTATCACATTGTCATTGGGAAAAATTGATTTAAAATCATTAATTTTACCTTTATTATTTGTAGCAATTACGATGTCTGCCATTCATATTCCTCCTTGATTATTCATCTACACTGATGCGTTCAACTTCAACATCTAATTTTAACCATTGTAAAATGATATTTTTAATATGTACTGTATCTCCAGTAGCAAAGAATCTATGCTCTGGATGTTGTGTATAGCTCGCATGTTCATTACTAAAAGTTAATAAAGCACTAACTTCACGTGCTGTTTCTAATCCAGAGGAAATAACCTTTTTCTCTCCTCCAAAATAATCATTTATAGGCTTATATAACAATGGATAGTGTGTGCAACCTAAAATTATCGTATCTGCATCAGTATTTCTCCACTGCTTTAACGTTTGATGAATGACAATACTTGTAATTGTAGGATCATCGTAGCGCATTTGTTCAACTAGTGGAACAAACCCTGGGCAAGCTACACCATAAACATGGACGTTTGGATTAATGTGCTTAATATGATGTCTATACGCCTCAGATTTAATAGTTCCTTCAGTCCCTAAAATTAAAACATTTTGATTTTTAGTAGTCATAATAGCTGTTCTTGACCCTGGCTCAATAACTCCAATAACTGGAATAGGCAACATTTGTTGCAAATGTTCTAATGCTACAGCGGTAGCTGTATTACAAGCTATTACAAGCATTTTAATATCAAATTGCATTAATTTATTAGCAAGTTGAGTAGTAAATTGTTTAACTTCATCACCAGGTCTTGGACCATAAGGACATCTTGCAATATCCCCTAGATAGTAAATTGTTTCGTTGGGTAATTGACGCATGATTTCTTTAGCAACTGTCAACCCACCAACACCTGAATCTATAACACCAATTGGTTTATTCATCTTCATTCATCCTTATAACACATAATACATTTATTTTATCATATACATGCTAAGAGTTTGACTAATCCGATTAAGCATTCATATACATAACTTAAAATGCTTTATAAAGAAAAAAGTAGTTAATCAATTCAATTAAGAATCATTAACTACTTTTCAAATTATAATTAAATGTATATTAATCTACTTTGTGGTCTGAACCGAAGAATGATTTAAACATATGGAATGTTGTTTCTCTGTTCATAGCTGCGATAGAAGTTGTCAAAGGAATACCTTTCGGACAAGCATTTACACAGTTTTGAGAATTACCACATTCTTGCAAACCGCCAGCACTCATTAAAGCGTCTAATCGTTCGTCTTTAGTCATTGCACCAGTTGGATGTAAGTCGAATAAACGAACTTGAGAAATTGCCTGAGCACCAACGAATTTATTATTTTGCGTAACATTAGGACAAACTTCTAGACAAACACCACACGTCATACATTTAGATAACTCATAAGCTGTTTGACGTTTTTTCTCAGGCATACGTGGTCCTGGTCCTAAATCATACGTACCATCAATCGGAATCCAAGCTTTCATACGTTTTAAGTTATCAAACATTCTAGTACGATCCACTTGTAAATCACGAATAACAGGGAATGTACTCATTGGTTCAAGACGAATAGGTTGTTCTAATTGATCAACAATTGCTGAGCATGATTGTCTAGCACGTCCATTGATAACCATTGAACAAGCACCACAAACTTCTTCTAAACAGTTCATATCCCATGTAACAGGTGTTGTTTTTTCACCTTTGTTATTTACTGGATTACGTCTGATTTCCATTAAACATGCGATTACGTTCATATTTTCTTTATAAGGAATTTCAAACGTTTCTTCATACGGTTTAGAATCTTGATTATCTTGTCGTTTGATAATCAACTTAATTGATTTTTGTTTTGGCTCTTTTTGCTCTTTTTCATTTGTATTGCTATCATTTTGGCGAAGTTCTTCGGGAGTGTCTTTTACTGATTGATTGTCAGCCATTATTTTTTACCTCCTTTAGACTTACTTGTATAGTCACGTTTACGTGGTGGAATTAAACTTACATCAACTGGTTCATAAGTAAATTTAGGCGCTTCTTCTCTACCTTGATATTCAGCTAATGTTGTTTTTAACCATTCATCATCATTACGGTCAGGGAATTCTGGTTTGTAATGTGCGCCACGAGATTCGTTACGATTGTAAGCCCCAATTGTAATTACACGTGCTAAAACTAACATGTTCCACAATTGACGAGTGAAGAATACAGCTTGGTTACTCCAAGTTTGTGTATCTTCCATATCAATATTTTCATAACGTTTCATTAATTCGACGATTTTTTTATCAGTTTCTAATAATTTATCGTTTTCACGAACAACTGTTACGTTCGCTGTCATAATTTCACCAAGTTCACGGTGAAGTTTATATGCATTTTCAGTTCCACGCATATTTAATAATTTATCAAAGCGTTCTTGCTCTTCATCGACACGTTTTTGATAAATGCTGTCATCTAATTCAGTATATGTTGTTTCTACATTCTCAACATATTTTATTGCATTAGGACCAGCTACAGTACCACCGTAGATTGCAGATAATAATGAGTTGGCACCTAAGCGGTTACCACCATGTTGAGAGAAATCACATTCCCCAGCAGCAAATAATCCTTTAATATTAGTCATTTGATCATAGTCTACGTATAAGCCACCCATTGAATAGTGAACGGCCGGGAAGATTTTCATTGGTACTTTACGTGGGTCATCACCCGTAAATTTCTCATAAATTTCAATAATACCACCAAGTTTAACATCTAATTCATGTGGATCTTTATGAGATAAATCAAGGTAAACCATGTTTTCCCCATTTATACCTAATTTCTGATTGATACATACATCAAAAATTTCGCGCGTTGCAATATCACGAGGTACTAAGTTACCATAATCAGGATATTTCTCTTCTAAGAAGTACCAAGGTTTACCATCTTTGTATGTCCAAATACGGCCACCTTCACCACGTGCTGATTCACTCATTAAGCGTAATTTATCATCACCAGGAATAGCTGTTGGGTGAATTTGAATAAATTCACCATTTGCATATTTAGCACCTTGTTGATATACAATTGATGCCGCTGAACCTGTATTAATCATTGAGTTTGTTGTTTTACCGAAGATGATACCAGGTCCACCTGTTGCCATAATAACGGCATCTGAACCAAATGATTTAATTTCAGAAGTTGTCATATTTTGAGCTACAATTCCTCTTGCAGCATTGTCCTCATCTTTGACAATTCCTAAGAATTCCCAACCTTCATATTTAGTTACTAATCCATCTACTTCAAATGAACGTACTTGCTCATCAAGCGCGTACAATAATTGTTGTCCAGTAGTTGCACCTGCAAAAGCAGTTCTGTGATAAAGCGTACCACCGAAACGTCTAAAGTCTAATAGACCTTCTTTAGTTCTACTAAACATAACGCCCATACGGTCCAATAAATGAATGATTGATGGAGCAGCTTCAGCCATAGCTTTAACAGGTGGTTGGTTTGCTAAGAAGTCCCCACCATAAACAGTATCATCAAAGTGAATCCAAGGAGAATCCCCTTCACCTTTGGTATTTACCGCACCGTTAATACCACCTTGGGCACAAACAGAGTGCGAACGTTTAACAGGTACAATTGAGAATAAATCTACATGTGCACCTTGTTCTGCAGCTTTAATTGTTGACATCAGACCGGCAAGTCCTCCACCGACAACAATAATTTTTTTCTCTGCCATAGAAAAGTCACTCCCCTAAAATATATCGATAACTTAACGTAATTGCTTAAGCTTATTTGATAAGTACTTGATATAAAATACTTATCTAAAATTCAACGTACTATATATGATTACTAATTGTGTTTTATACAAATGCGAAAATTGCAGATACTCCAATGTATCCTAAAACTAAGAATACGATTAAAGAGATCCAAGTGAATACACGTTGTGATTGTTTAGATTGTAAGAATCCCCATGTTACAAAGAATGACCATAAACCATTTGAGAAATGGAAAATAACACATAAAACACAAACGATATATACGATAACCCAAATTGGATTTTCAAGTGTTTTGTGCATCAATTCAAAATCAACTGCTTTACCAAAGAAGTATTTTTGAATTGTAGTTTGCCATAAATGCATGAAGATAAATACGAATGTCACAATACCTGAAAATCTTTGTAATGCAAACATCCAGTTTCTAAATAAAGAATAATGACCGATATTTTCTTTAGCTGTAAATGCAATGTGAATACCATACAAACCGTGATATAAAATTGGAATATAAATTAATAAAAATTCAACTGCTAATAAAAATGGAATTGATTCCATAAAGCCAGCTGCCTTATTAAAAGCCTCTGCCCCTTGTGTTGCTTGATGGTTCACAATTAAATGAACAACTAAAAATGCACCAATTGGAATAATACCTAGTAACGAGTGAACGCGTCTAAGGTAGAATTCATTTTTAGACTTTGCCAAAAGGAGTCCCCCCTGTAAAACTATTGATTTAAATAGTTTATTTATAAGAAAGTCTTTTCAATCAAGAAACATCATAATGATTTACTATTTTATTTAGTACTTGTCCATTGTTAAATTATTGTGACAATAATCAATAAATATCGGTTCTATTAAGAACTATGTAAACAAGTAGGACTTAAAAAAGTAAATAAATCATATTTGTTTTAATGAGAAATGCTAGTATTACATTAATCATTAATAAAAACACTTTAATGATAATGTTTCTCAATTAGAAAACGCTTCCATACTTTCTTAAAAAAATAAACTTTTTGTTAACTGTATTGTAACATTTTTTATATGTTTTTGGGCTATGAGAATAATTCTCATAGCCCCTTTTTTTAATTAATCATTTGATAATGCTTGTTGCAAGTTTAGTGCAACCTTCTCAGGAAGACCCGCTTTCTTCAAATCCACTACACTTGCTTCCTTCATTTTCTTAATCGAGCCAAATGTTCTTAATAAACTTGTCTTGCGTTTACTTCCAATACCATCAACTGTGTCCAGTACTGATTGTAATCCTGTTTTTTGACGTGTTTGGCGATGGAATGTAATTGCGAAACGGTGTACTTCATCTTGAATTCGATGTAATAAATAGAATGCTTGACTATTCTTCTTCAATGGTACAACTTCTGCATTTGGTCCATAAAGTAACTCTGACGTTTGGTGTTTATCATTTTTTCTTAATCCAGCGACAGGAATATCCAGTCCTAGTTCATTCTCAAGAACATCTAATACACCTGACATATGTCCTTTCCCACCATCAACTATAATCAAATCAGGTAATGGTAAGCCTTCATTTAGAACACGTGTGTATCTACGACGAACAACTTCTCTCATTGATTTGTAGTCATCAGGTCCGTCAACTGTTTTAATTTTATATTTTCTATATCCTTTTTTATCTGCTTTTCCATCAACAAAGGTTACCATAGCAGACACAGGGTCTACACCTTGTATGTTAGAGTTATCAAATGCTTCAATACGAATAGGTGTTTGTATACCCATTCGTTCACCGAGCTCCTCTATTGCCTTTATTGTACGTGATTCATCTCTAGCAATTAGCTCGAATTTATTTTCAAGAGCGACTTCAGCATTATGGTTTGCTAAATCTACCATTTCTTTTTTTGCGCCACGAGCTGGCTGTACAATTTTAGTATCTACTACGGATTGAATCATATCTTTATCTAAATTTTTAGGAACATGTACTTCTTTGGGTAATATATGCTGATTTAAACTATAGAATTGACCTATAAATGTATAAAATTCTTCTTCTTCAGATTGCTGTTGTAAAGGAATCATTGTAGCATCTCTTTGTATCAAATTTCCTTGACGGATAAAGAAGACTTGAATGCACATCCATCCTTTAGAGACATTGTAACCAAACACATCTCGAATCGTATTATCAGATGACATAATTTTTTGTTTTTTAGTTAAATTATGAATATGTTGTATTAAATCACGATATTCTTTTGCACGTTCAAAATCTAATTTTTCACTAGCATCCATCATACGATCTTCTAAATTTTTAAGTATAGTTTTATCTTCACCATTTAAAAAATCACTTATTTCACGAGTCATTTGCGCATAAACTTGTTGATCCACATCATATACACATGGTCCCATACATTGTCCAATGTGATAATAAAGACATAATTTATCAGGCATTTTATCACATTTTCTAAAAGGATAAATACGGTCTAATAACTTTTTTGTCTCTTGAGCTGAATAAGCATTAGGGTATGGTCCAAAATATTTTCCAGTACCTTTTTTAACTGTACGCGTAACAATTAACTTTGGATACTTTTCTTTAGTAATTTTTATAAATGGATAACTTTTATCATCTTTTAATAGAATATTGTAGCGAGGCTGATACTGTTTAATTAAATTTAATTCTAAAAGCAAGGATTCGGTTTCGCTTGAAGTTACTATAAATTCAAAATTTCGGATTTCTCCTACCAACCGAGTAGTTTTTGCATCATGTGCACCTGTGAAGTATGAACGTAATCTATTTCTTAAACGCTTGGCTTTGCCGACATAAATCACTTGATCATTACGATCTTTCATTAAGTAACAGCCCGGTTCAAATGGAACTACACTTAATTTATTTTTAATTTTCTCTTTGTAGTCTGACAACATTTATCCTCCTTCCCATAAAATTAACTACACATAAAAAAGACGGAGCTATTACATTCTATGTAATGCCCCAGTCTCATATAAGTTCAAATTATTCTTAAAGATGTTTATCTAATACTTCAGCTAAGTTTTCTTTAGGTTGGAAACCTACTACTTTATCAACTGGTTCACCGTCTTTAAATACGATTAAAGTTGGGATACTCATCACTTCAAATTTAGCTGCTGTTGATGGGTTTTCATCAACATCTAATTTTAAAATATCAGCTTTTCCATCATAATCTCCAGCTAATTCTTCTAAAACTGGTGCGATCATTTTACAAGGTCCACACCAAGTTGCCCAGAAATCAACTAATTTAACGCCTGATTGAATATTTTCATCAAAGTTTGAATCCGTTACTTTTACGATTGCCATAAATGCCAATCCTCCTTAAATTTTGAATGATGAGCAAATTATAACAGACTTTAGTAGTACGTGCATTGCAGTTGCTCACTACTTACTAACTATCTGTCAATAATCGTCGAATCTCGCTCATATCATTTTATTTTCACTGGCTTAATTGTACGTTATTTTCTAAAAAAATCAACAACACTGCTTACACTTTAATATTCCTTATTTAAGTTCAGCTACTGTCACACCAAAGCCGCCCTCACTTGGCATACCGCCACGATACGATTTCACACTTTTATGTTTCTTTAAGTGGTTTTGAACGGCTTTTTGAAGTGCCCCAGTGCCTTTACCATGAATAATATAAACTTGTTCATAATTGCTGAGAACGGCTTGATCAATATATTGATCTAATTCGCTTACTGCTTCTTCATAACGATAACCACGTAAATCTAATTCCGTTTTAATCGTTTGACGATTTTGTCTAGTGACCATTTTAGATGGTTTTTCTTTTTTCTTTTTAGTCTTTTCAAGATCTTCAATAGGTAATTTCATTTTAATGATACCCATTTGAACCACTGCTTCTTCTTCACTTACGAGTTCTAAGACTTCACCTTTTTGACCATACGATAACACTTTAACCTCGTCACCTGCATGGATTTCATCATATTTTTGTTTTTGAACATTTTGTTTTAACGATTTTGCTTCATATTGATCATCTAATTGTTTCTTCTTATCAATAAGCTCATGTTCTTTAACGTCGGCACCTTTTTGATCACGTAATGTTCTTAATTCTTTTAAGATTGAATCCGCTTCTTTAGTCGCAGATTTGACACGTTGATTTGCTTTTTCTTTCGCTTCATCCATCAATTTCTTCTCGTAACTTTTATATTGTTCATACTGGTGTTCTAAATCATCATGCGTTTTTCTCGCTTCTTTTAACAGTCTATCTAATTCAATTCGTTGTTCGTCGACACGTTTTGAATTCTTTTCAAGAGATTCAATCATTGAATTAATTTCTTGTTCGTCTGTTCCAATCATCGTCTTAGCTTTATTAATAATACCTAAGCTAAGTCCTAATTTACGAGAAATATCAAATGCATTTGAACGACCAGGTACACCCATTAATAATTTATAAGTTGGGCTTAACGTATTAACATCAAATTCAACACTAGCGTTCATGACACCTTCACGATTATAACTATATGCTTTCAATTCTGGATAATGTGTTGTAGCCATTACTAATGAACCTATTTCACGAACGTGATCTAAGATACTCATCGCCAACGCTGCACCTTCACTTGGATCAGTACCTGCACCTAATTCATCAAATAAAACTAAACTATTTTTATCTGTCTCTTGCAAAATTTCCACAATATTCTTCATATGTGAAGAAAAAGTGGATAGTGATTGTTCAATTGATTGCTCATCACCTATATCACAATAAACATTTTCAAAGACACTTAACTGACTACCATCTAATGTCGGAATTAGCAATCCTGATTGAGCCATAATAATAATTAATCCAAGTGTCTTTAATGTAACTGTTTTACCACCCGTATTTGGACCTGTAATTATGACAGTTTCAATATCATCAACAAATTCAATTGTATTAGCTACAACCGTATCTTTATTTAATAGTGGGTGATATGCATTAGGTAAATAAACAGTTCTATCTTTGTAAAATGTAGGTTTCGTTCCTTTAATTGAGCGTGCATATCGTGCTTTAGCTGTTAAAAAGTCAATTTGTCCCATGACTGATTCAGCAATTAAGCAACCATCTGCTTCGGCAGCAACCATACCTGTTAATTCTGTTAAAATACGCTCACGTTCTACTGCTTCATCATTTCGTAAACGACTGATTTGATTATTCATTTCTACAATTGATGATGGTTCGATATAAAGCGTTTGTCCAGAGGCAGATTGATCGTGAACAATCCCTTTGAAATCTTGGCGATATTCAGCTTTAACCGGTATAACATTACGGTCATTGCGTACCGTTATAATAGCATCAGATAATTTCTTCTGATTGGCTTGGCTTTTAACGATACGGTCTAAATTTTGTCGTATGCGTTGGTTTGTACTTGAAATTTTACTTCGTATACCTTGCAATTCATAACTTGCGCTATCATATAAATCGTGTGTATCACATTTTTCATTTATCTCTTGGAAAAGATCCGATAAAATTGGTAATTGGTTCATTTTATCATTCAAAATTGGATACTTAACAACTTGTTCATCTTCTTCTAATAATTGATTATAAAATGTCTTAAATTGATTTTGAACTTGAATTAAACGTTTAACTAAATTTAGCTCTGTAACATTTAATACGCCACCTATATTTGCACGATGAATCAATGGTGAAATTTTGGCTAAACCACTTAAACTTGGTAAACGATGTTTGTTATAAATTTGTGAAATTTCATCTGTCTCATTCATTTGAAATTCTACTGTTTCAAAGTCAGTGGCTGGAGACATCTTAGACACTTTTTCACGCCCTAAGTCACTTATTGTTTCCGAAGCTACAAATGACTTGATTTTATCAAATTCTAAGACGTCTAATGTTTTTTGTCTCATACAATCCCTCTATTTCTTCAACTTTTTATTATTTCCAACAAAATCCTTAAATGCTTGACGAGACATTGTGTTAATTACTCGATCTTTATTAACAAACCCTTTTTGAGCAGTGGCTACACCATATTTCATAAAGTCTAAATGTTCAATATGATGAGCATCTGTATTAATTGTTAATGTTACATTAGGATATTTTTTAACTGTTTCAGCATTTAAGTCTAATCGCTTAGGATTTGCGTTAATTTCCATTATTGTATTTGTTTCTTCTGCTAACTTCATTAATCGATCGATATTCGGTTTGTACCCTTCTCTTCGACCGATAATACGTCCTGTTGGATGAGCGATGTGTCGTACATATGGATTTCGACATGCATTTTCCAAACGTTTCATAATCTCTTCTTCTGATTGATTAAAGCTTTGGTGAATCGCAGCTATAACATAGTCAAGTTGTGATAACACATCATCATCATAATCTAACGAGCCATCAGGAAGAATATCCATCTCTGTGCCTGAATAGATATCTATTTCTGAATATTCTTCATTTAGCTTCTTGATTTCTTCATTTTGACGTAATAAACGTTCAACTTGTAACCCATTTGCTACTTTAAGGCTTTGTGAATGATCAGTAATCACCATGAATTGATAGCCTTTGTTAATATTTGCTTCAATCATATCTCTAATAGAAAAAGCACCATCACTATATGTGGTATGCATATGAATATCTCCGTTAATATCATCCAAAGTAATAATATCACTTAAATCTTTATCAAATTCGCTACCGTCTTCACGTAAAGCGGGTGCAATCCATTCCTTACCGAAATGTTGATAAATCTCTTCCTCACTCTGTAACTGTAGTAACGAACCATCTTGTTGTTCAATTCCATATTCACTTATTTTTTCATTTTGCGCTTTAGCCATTTGTCTAATACGAATGTTATGATCTTTAGAACCAGTAAAATGTTGTAATGTGTGATAGAACGCAACTGGCTCAATAAGGCGAAAATCTACGCCAATAGTCTCATCATCGTATGTCAACTCTAATGAAACTTTCGTTTGGCCAACAACAACATCTTTCACTTTATTAGGTATATTTAAAAGTTGTTGTTGTACTTCGTCTGGATGCTCCGTACTAATAATATAATCCAAATCTTTACTCATTTCTTTATAACGACGGAAGCTTCCTGCTTCTGAGTATCTCTCAATACTATCAATTGTTTCTAAATAATCGATAATGATACCATTTAAACCTCGTATAGTGTCTATTGGATAGCTATCTTTTTTTGCTCCTAAAGCTTTAACTGCTTCAAGTATATTTTGTTCAGTTTTTTTAGCAAAACCACTTAGTTCGCTCACTTTTCCACTTTCACAAGCCAATTGTAAACTTTCTTTATCTGTAATATTAAGTTCTTTATATAATTTAGCTATTTTTTTACTACCTAATCCTTGAATCTTCATTAAAGGAATCAAGCCTTCTGGAACAAGTTGTTGTAATTCTTTTAAATAACTTGATTCACCTGTTTTACGATATTCATCAATGACTTCCCCTACACCTTTACCAATACCTTTTAATTCAGTAACATCTTCAATTTCATCAAGAGGCCGTTCATCAATTTCTAAGCTTTGAGCTGCTTTTCTATACGCAGATACTTTAAAAGTATTTTCCCCATTTAATTCCATATATATAGCAATTTTTTCTAATAATTGAATTACATCTTTTTTTGTCATTCCAATCACTCCATAAAAAGAAGACCAGGACATTTAACAAAGAAGCCTTGTCCTGACCTTATATCAGTTTAGTTTTATAAATTTAAAATATAAGACGAGAAAAATGGTGTATGAAACAAGATAAGTTTGCCTATGTACGCATGTTGTAAATTGTGTTGTAACCACTCAATTGGATACAATGCTAGCACATAGATTGATAACTGTATTGCAACGACTGCCATCACTACACTAATTAAACTACCAAATAGTCTACTGATTTGGTTAATCATTCGATACGTCACTATATTATCAAAAGTAATTATTATAAGATATAAAATCAACTTACAAAGTGAGGCAATTAGTAAAAATGCAATAATTGTATCAAAGCGTTGCTGCAAATCATTAAAATGAAATGCGTACTTCATATCATATGCAATTGTCTTTGGAAAAGGTATAAATACAATTAACTGCGAACTAATTCGCTGATAAAATTGATGTGCTATATTTAATGAGACTATCGTTGAAAATAAATGTAAACTATTCAACCATACCCCTCTTCTATACCCTATAATAAGACCATATACAATAATAATAGCTATCGTAAAATCAATAATCATCTATTCTTCTCGTTGTTTTAATTGTTGAATTTCTTGTAATAGCTTGCGGTTTTCTTCTTCTAATTTAACCTTTTCATGCATAATATTAACCGCTGTTAGGATTGATTTTCTTGTAGTATCTAATCCTGTTGATTTACGTCCCATTTCTTTTAATTTTTCATCAACTAAATGTGCTACGTAACGAATATGCTCGGGGCTGTCTTCACCAATGATAGTATAATTCTGATCGTTAATCGTGACATTGATTCGATTTCTAAATTCTCCCATAGCAATAACTCCTGACATTATTTATTCTTAAAGCCTATCAATGGTTACATGTAAATAACCACCTCATCTTGTACTTCAATTTAGTATGCACTTTACGCAATTTATGTAGTAGAATATCACAACTTATTATACATTAGGATATGTTGTTTGGTAAGTAGCTAACGCGTAATCATTTTAATTAATGTAAATTTGAACTATATAACTGTTCTGATGAGCGTCCTTAATATGTTATGCTTATCTATGTTTTATTATATTTTGAAAAGTGAGGATCAACTAGCGTATGGCAAACATCGTTTATAAATTATCAGAATCTGAAATCCAACATCTCTTACAACAAATTACATTTGAAACATCTCAATTATCTCCAGGTATGAAAGCGAGAACTAAATACAAACAATCTGTGATAAATATTTATAATTCAGGCAAAGTCATGTTTCAAGGAAAAAATGCGGAAGCTGTTGCCCAACAATTACTTCCAGATCATACCACTACTTCCAAGAATTCATCATCTTCTAACCAATCTTCAGGTGAAACATTAGCTTATAATCATTATAATTGTATAGGAAGTGATGAAGCAGGAAGTGGAGACTACTTCGGTCCTCTAACTGTTTGTGCTGCTTATGTTTCTAAGGAGAATGTTAAAATTTTAAAAACACTTGGTGTGGATGATTCAAAAAAATTAAATGATCAAAAAATAATCGAACTTGCTGAACAATTGATTACATTTATTCCTCATTCACTTTTAACGCTTGATAATCCAAAATATAACGATAGACAGGCTATTGGTTGGTCCCAAGTTAAAATGAAAGCTGAATTACATAATGAAGCTATCAAAAATGTTACCCAAAAAATTAATTGCAATGAGTTAAATTATATCGTTATTGATCAATTTGCAGTACGTGGTGTTTATCAACGTTACGCTTTAAGTTCACTACCCTACCCAGAAAAAACTAAATTTGAAACAAAAGGTGAATCTAAATCATTAGCAATTGCAGCAGCTAGTATTATTTCAAGATATGCCTTTGTTAAACATATGGATCACATTTCACATAAAATGAAACAAGATATTCCTAAAGGTGCTAGCAATAAAGTAGATTTGATAGCTGCTCAAATTATTGATAAACATGGAATAGAAACGTTAGATTTAATCTCAAAAAAACATTTTAAAAATCGAGAAAAAGCCCAAAATTTAGTAACTAAAAAATATAAATAAATTTATAAAGAGACGAATTCCATTAATACAGAATTCGTCTCTTTTACTTCATTATCTAATTGTAGCACCTTGAGCTTGTAATGCTTCCAAAATCTTATCATGAATTTTAGATACGCGTTCATCAGTTAAAGTGTCTTCTGTATCTAAATAATTTAATCGGATTGCTACTGATTTTTTGCCTTTTTCTAAATGTTCACCTTCATAAACATCGAATACTAATGTACTTTGTAAGATGTCTTCACCATTATTATGAATAATTTGTTTTAATTCAGAAGATGGTACATCATGATTAACTTCTAATGCAATATCTCTAGTCACACCAGGGAATTTAGGAATTTGTTCATAATTAATATATCCAACCGCTACTTGCATCATTGCATCATAATTTAATTCAAACACATACGTACGTTTTAAATCATTATCTGCTGCAACTTGTGGATGTAATTCACCAATGAAACCAATGTCTTGTCCTTCTAAAGATACAATCGCTGTACGTCCTGGATGTAAACCTTCAATTTTTCCAGCTTTATAACTAAATTCTAAATTTAATTTTTCCGCAACTCGGTCTACAACACCTTTAGCGATAAAGAAGTCAATTTCTTCCTTTTTACCTTGCCAAGCATTAACAACATATTCTCCAGTTAAAATACCACTTAAATATTCAACTTCATCTGGAAGTTCGCCTTCACCATTGCCAAAGAATACACGACCAATTTCATATAATCTAACATCTTTATTTTTACGAGCTACATTATATGCAGTTGCTTCAATTAAATGTGGTAATAAGCTCTGACGTAAAGTAGCATGTGCTTCACTCATAGGCATTAATAAACTGATTGTTGGACGTTCTTGAAGTGCGAAGTCCTTAGCATGATCTTTAGAAACTAATGAATATGTGATTGCTTGGTTTAACCCAGCACCCTCAAGCGTTTCCTTAAGGGTACGTGTTTTATGTTGACGATCCGTTAATTCTCCACTTGTTACTTCGCCAAATACGGGTAGTGATGAAGGGATTTCATCGTAACCATAAATACGTGCGACTTCTTCAATTAAGTCTTCTTTAATAGTAATATCTTTACGACGTGAAGGCACATTGACCGTTAATGTTTCGCCTTTTAATGTTGTTTCGAAGCCTAATTGTCTAAAGATAGATTGAATTTCGTCATTAGACAAATTAAAACCGATTGTTTTGTTTACTTTTTCAGCTGTAATATCGATTGGTGTCACAAATGATCCTAAATCTCCTGAAGATACTCTATCTTGTAGTACTTCACCAGAAGCTAACTCTTGTAATAAGTAACATGCTCTGTCAACCGCTTCGTCAACAAATTCTGTTGCGATACCTTTTTCAAAACGACTAGAGGCTTCACTACGTAAGTTTAAACGACGTGAAGTGTGACGAATTGATACTGGGTCAAATATTGCACCTTCTATTACCACATTAGTAGTTTGTTCAGTTACTTCTGAAAAGTCGCCACCCATTACGCCAGCTAATGCAATAGGTTCTTGACCATTAGAAATAACGATATCAGTGTCTACTAGCTTGCGCTCATTATTGTCTAATGTAGTCATTGTCTCTTCATCTTTCGCTTGTCGTACAACAATTTCTTTAGAGCCGATATGATCTTGATCAAACATGTGTAACGGTTGACCATATTCTAATAAAACATAGTTTGAAATATCTACAACATTATTAATAGGTCGTATGCCTGCTTTTATTAAACGTGCTTGCACCCATATTGGAGATGGTTCTATGCTTACGTTTTTAACAACACGCGCACTATAATATGGGACCTTTTCAGGATTATCGATTGTTACTGATAATTCATTAGTTGCAGATTCTGAAGTTTCGTTACTTTGAGTTTCTGGTTTTGTCATTTCAGTTTGATATAATGCTGCCACTTCATATGCAGTACCTACCATACTTAATGCATCGGCACGGTTAGGTGTTAAATCAAATTCCATAACTTGATCATTTAAATATAGTGCTGTTAAAGCATCCGTTCCCGGCTCAACTTCAGTTGGGAAGACAAAAATGCCATTCTCATATGCTTTAGGTACCACATTACTTGAAATACCAATTTCTTGTAATGAACAAATCATACCTTCCGAACGCTCACCGCGTAATTTAGCACGTTTAATTTTAATGCCTCCTGGTAAGCGACCACCAACTTTCGCAACAATGACGTGTTGACCAGCATCTACATTTGGTGCACCGCAAACGATTTGAACAGGTTCTTCCTCACCAATGTCTACTTGGCATATATTTAATTTATCTGCATCAGGATGCTTTTCTTTTGATTGAATATAGCCGACCACTAGATTTTTAATATCTTTTGAATAATCAATCATGTTATCTACTTCAATACCTGTACGGGTAATACGTTCTGCTAAATCTTCAACCTTAACCCCTGCATCTACGTAATCTTTTAACCATTCATTAGAAATCAACATTATGCTTCACCTCTATCTTCAACAGCTTTAAATTGTTCAAGGAATCGAACATCATTTGTATAGAAATAACGAATATCTTCAATACCATATTTCAACATCGCGATACGGTCAGGACCCATACCAAATGCGAAACCAGAATACTCATTAGAATCGAATCCGGCCATTTCAAGTACATTCGGGTGTACCATACCCGCACCTAAAATTTCAATCCATCCTGTATGTTTACATACGTTACAGCCTTTACCTTTACATTTGAAACATGATACGTCCACTTCTACAGAAGGTTCAGTGAACGGGAAGTAACTAGGACGTAATCGAATTTCACGGTCTGCACCGAATAATTTTTTCGCCACTAATTCTAATGTTCCTTTTAAATCACTCATTTTAATATTTTTATCAACAACTAGTCCTTCAATTTGTGTGAACTGGTGACTATGTGTCGCATCATCTGAATCACGGCGATAAACTTTACCAGGACAAATAATTTTAACTGGTCCTTGTCCATTGCGTTTTTCCATTGTGCGTGCTTGTACTGGAGATGTGTGTGTACGCATTAAGATTTCATCAGTAATATAAAAACTATCTTGCATATCACGTGCAGGATGGGATTTAGGTAAATTTAAAGCTTCAAAGTTATAATAATCTTGTTCTACTTCATAGCCATCAACAATTTCGTAACCTAGACCTAAGAATAAATCTTCAATTTCTTCAACTGTTCGTGTTAAAGGATGTTTAGAACCTATACTAATTTGTCGACTTGGCAATGTTACATCGATTGTTTCTTCTGCTAATTGTTGATTTAATTTTTCGTTTTTTAACAATTCTTGCTTCTCATCTAATTCTTTTTGAATTGTTTGACGTAGTTCATTTACTTTTTGACCATATGCTGGCTTTTCTTCATTAGGTAAATCTTTCATATTTTTCATTAATCCACTTACTGAGCCTTTTTTACCTAAGTATTTAACTTTAACATCTTGTAATTCGCGTTCATTTTGAGCTTCATTAATATCAACAAGTGCTTGTTGTTTTAATTCTGCCATTGAATCGTTTTGAGTCATTTACTTACACCTCTCACATTATATTCACTATTTATTGTTAACTTTTTTTCATAAAAAAAGACTTCCATCCCAAAACTGGGACGAAAGTCTTTCCGTGGTACCACCCAAATTTATGCATATGCATACACTTGTAAACGTTGCTAACGAAGACGTACTCCGACTTAAATTTCTTTAAGTAACCAAAAAGATGAAAGAAACTAATACATGTTGGAGTAAATTGCAGTCACGTTTACTCTCCCTGTACAACACTTTATATCAGTTAAGGTCTTTTTATCGGTTATATTTTCAATTTTTATAACTTAAGTTATTATTTTACATTGATTATTGTGTACATCTAAGTATAGCCGATTTTATTTCTCAGGGTCAACCTTTCAAATGATAAAGTAAAATACTTCCAGCAATAGCTACGTTTAAGCTTTCCGCCTTGCCGTAAATTGGTATTGTTAAATTTTGTGATGTTTCATTTAATAATGCTTTGTTCACACCTTCACCTTCATTACCTAGTAATAAGGCAAATATATCTTGAGATGCTACCTCCTTATATGGTTGTGCATTCTCAAGCGCAGTACCATAAACTGGTCCATTAAAACCTGCGATAAATGTTTTCAAATCTGCGGTAATAACCGGAATATGAAATACACTACCTTGACTTGCTCGTAAAACCTTGTCTTGATATGGATCGGCTGTACCTTTTTCCATTACAATCAAATCTATTCCCGCTGCATCAGAAGTACGAATTAATGTCCCTAGATTACCCGGATCTTGAATCCGATCGATTAATAATACTTGTTTTGCTTGCTTAACATCATATTTAGGCTTTTCAATTACAGCAAAAAAGCCTTGAGGTGTTATCGTACCTGATAATGATTCTGCAACTTTCATATTAATTTCAAATGTCTCTTCAGCATAATCCTTAAGCGCTTCATCTGTTCTATTTGGTTCAATTACAAATAGTTGCTTAATGGCAATGCCGCTTTGGTAAGCTTCTTCGATTAAATGAATACCTTCAATCAATGCTTGTCCAGTTTTATCACGATCTCGCTTTTTCTTTAATTTATTCGCATTTTTTATCTTACTGTTTTGCGCTGACGTAATTTGTTCCATATAGTTCTCCATTTTATAGTAGCTATTATTGATATTGTTTACTAATTTATATTAACATAACTAAATCGATCATAATGGAAACTTAAACATTATATGTATAACCATTTTTATCGCCGATTATTATTAAATTTTGATTATTGATAAAAAAAGAAGCATCGAACAACATTAAATTGTCCATGCTTCACTAAAATCATTAAGTCGATTATTTAGAAACGACTTCTTCACCGTTGTAAGAACCACAGTTTTTACATACGCGGTGAGATAATTTGTATTCTCCACAACTTGGGCATTCAGTCATACCAGGTACTGAAATTTTGAAGTGAGTACGACGTTTGTTTTTTCTAGTTTTAGACGTTCTTCTTTTTGGTACTGCCATGATATATCCTCCTTAATATTAAACACATTTCTTAAGTGTTAGGTCATTAAATCATTATACAATAATTTAAAACAACCTGCTATTACTCTTTATCGTATAATTGTTGTAATTTTTGAAGCCTAGGATCAACTTGTTGCGTTTGGGAATTATCATTGTCTTTTTCTTTTTCAAGTTCGATCATTTGATCTTCGTCAATAACTTCCCAACCATTACCTTCTGTAAGCATCTGATCGCTATTCTCAGAGAAAGCTCTCATCGGTTTCTCAATGATTACCAATTCTTCAGCAATGTCTCGAATATTAATCATACCATCAGTAGCTAGATGATAGTGTTCATCCTCTTCTACTTCTTCATCGGTATAACTATCATAACCTTCCAAATCAAATATTTCAGATGTTCTTACATCTAAAGGAACTTCTACAGGTACAAGCGTACGAGCACAAGGCATTGTATATGTTCCAGTTAAATGAATATCTGCAATAACTTCATTGGCTTTAACGGTTAATTCACCTTCAACATTGATTTCTGATAAATCAATCAAGCCTAAAGGTTCTATTAAATGTTCAAAATTTGCCGTTTGATTGAATTCAAATGGCTTACCTTGATATTTTCTTA
This sequence comes from Staphylococcus haemolyticus, assembly GCF_006094395.1. Lineage (NCBI taxonomy): Bacteria > Bacillati > Bacillota > Bacilli > Caryophanales > Staphylococcaceae > Staphylococcus > Staphylococcus haemolyticus. The sequence goes on from NZ_CP035291.1 coordinate 1,774,046, forward strand.
ATTGCGTTATTGACCATTTCATATGGCTTCACCTCTAACAAACACAAAATTTATTTTAACTTTACAAGTATAAGTTGTCAAGATTTTTTCTTAACATACTTTCATCTGTTACAATACTAATAATGAATATCGAAAGGATGAATTGCAAATGAAAAGTGTTGGACTAATCACAGAATATAATCCATTTCATAATGGCCATTTATATCACGCTCAACAATCTAAGTTACAGTCCGACGCGGAGATAAGTATTGCAATTATGAGTGGCAATTTCGTCATGCGTGGCGAGCCAGCAATTTATAATAAATTCCTGAGAACGAAGATGGCTTTGTCAGGTGTTGATTTAGTTGTTGAACTTCCAGCGATTGCTAGTCTGTCATCGAGTGATTATTTTGCAACTTTTGCAATTAAAGTAGCTCACTATTTAGATATTGATACTATTGCATTTGGTAGTGAAATCAATGACATTTCACGCCTTGAGAACGTAGCATCTAATATTAATTCGCTTGAACAATCGTCATATTTTCAAGACTTAATTAAACAAGGGAACAGTTACGCCAAAATTGTACATGACCTAATTGATGATCAACAAGTGTTACGCTCTCCTAACAATATATTAGGTGTAGCATACATAAAAGCCATTAGTAATATAGCTCCAACTATAAAAAGAATCGCTATTCAACGTCAATCTACCGCACATCACGATCAAGAGATTAAACATGACAATTTCGCAAGTGGCTCAGCTATTAGACACGCTTTATTAAATAAAGAAAACACCTGGAAAGATGTCGTACCAGCAGATATAAAACATTTATATGAAACGCCTCACCTCTTGAAGAAGCAAACGTTCAATTTTATTAAATATAATATTTTAAGTCGTTCCTCTGAAGAATTATCACACATTTATACCATGTCTGAGGGCTTTGAACATCGTCTCAAATCAAACATTCAAAATGCGCAAGATTTTGACACGTATATGTCTTTAATTAAAACTAAACGTTTCACATACACGCATATACAGCGCGTTCTGATGCAAATATTACTAAACATTAATAAAAGTGATTTTGATGATGAAATTCGAGGAGTGCGAATTCTAGGCATGAATCAAAGAGGGCAACAGTATTTAAAGTACCTAAAAAAACAATTCCCTAATCGCTTGTATGTAACAAATATTAACAAGGAAAGTGCCTCTTTATTAAAAAATGAAATTAAAGCAACTCATATTTATAATTTAATATCTGGTCAAAGGGCTAATGATTTTAATACACCTGTGATAATTAATAAAAAGAACTAGGACTGAGAAAAGCTTAATTTAAAGCACTTTCTCAGTCCTAGTCGGCTAATGCGGATTAAATGTAGACCTATACAAATTAAATTTGCCTCGTACAGTTTTGAGTAGAATTATTTTAACCTCATCTATTACTTTTTAAATTTTTCTTTTAATGCTTTCTCAACATTTGGAGGTACAAAATCTGATATATCAGCTTTATATTGCGCCACTTCTTTTACGACGCTCGAACTAATAAAAGAATAGTTTGTACTAGTCATCATATACATCGTTTCTACATTACTATTTAGTTTTTTATTCATTGATGTTAGTCTCAATTCATACTCAAAATCACTGACTGCTCTCAAGCCTCTAATGATTGTTTGAGCACCAATTTTATCACAAAAATCTACTAACAAACCATTATAATTATGTACTTCAACATTTGATAAATGTTTTACAGATTCTTCAATTAATGCCATTCGCTCGTCAATATTAAACGTCCCAGTTTTATTACTATTCTTTAGCACACAAATATGTAATTCATCAAAGCGCCCTGCACTTCTTTCGATGATATCGATGTGTCCATATGTAATAGGATCAAAACTACCAGGAATGACCGCCTTCGTTTTAGCCATTTTGCTCTCCTTTTTCTAGTAACAAAGTATCAGTAAGACCATAGTGATATTGTTTAATCACTTTAAATCCATTTGTGTTGATTTGCTCATGATTGCTAAACTCACAAATGATGATACCATTTTCTTTCAATAAATTAAACTCTGCAATTTGCTCTAAAGCTTTATCAATCAAACCTTTATTATATGGAGGGTCAAGAAAAATATAGTCAAATTGAATCTCTCTCTTATTTAGAGCTTTCAATGCACGATCAGCGTTATTTTTATAAACTTCAGATTGATCACGTAAATCTAATTGTTTTAAATTAGCCTGAATAACTTTAACAGCTTTAAAATTTTGGTCTACAAAAATCACTTTTTCCATACCACGTGATAATGCTTCTATACCTAATGCGCCACTTCCAGCGAATAAATCTAAACCTAATCCATGTACTTCTTGTAAGCTATTAAATATACCTTCTTTCACTTTATCCATAGTTGGACGTGTATTACGACCTTCTAAGCTTTCTAAGGCTTTACTTTTATGTTTTCCAGCAATAACTCTCATCTTGACTTACACTTCCATTTCTCTAGGTAATTTATTATAATTTGTTGTAAAAAGGAGAAGGATTATATTATGAAACAGTCATTTATCGTATTGGGAGAAGGATTAACAGATTTATTTGAATTTAATACCTTAATAGAATACAACCATCTCCGAATAAATAAAATTGTATACTTTCATACACCACAATCTTCAAAACAACTTTCATCTGTTGCAATGATTATGAATCCAACTTCAGGTAATCATTTCCAAGCTATGTACATCATGCTTGATGCGCTTAAATATCCATTTCCTAACAGTAATAAAAAATTTGAACTCATTAATAATCAAGCAAATCAATATAATGTACCTATATTCGGAATAGATGTACAACCACCAGAAGCATTCCACACGTTAGACCAATACTTCAAGTATTTGATAAGTGTATTACGACTTCAAAATTGGATTCCACCTATGCAATAAAATTATAGAATTTCATGTTTTTCTTTTTCATAAGTTTTTTTCAAATATTTATAAGGTGATCCGTCTATATCCACAACGTATTTTAGTTTCATTAATTTATGAACAATAGCATCTGCGTCATTCTCATTAACGTATAATACAACATATTTACGTTGCTTATTCGTATAAATAATATGCCCATACTTTCTAATTTGACGCTCATGCTTAATATGTTTTAAATAGACAATCAAACTCACTCTAGGAATTAATTCCATACTATATACACACTCCATTTATTATGCATAATAACTATACCACGACTATTAATTTTATAAAATCCTTTAAACCCATGAACTGCATACTTGAGTATTAAATATCTATTTACTTTTGCGTTAGTGTGAATTTTGGTACGCTTAATTCAATAATAACAAGGAGGCATTATTAATGACGATCAAAAAACGATGGGTTCTTAATTTAAGTTTAGCGAGCGTTAGTTTTTTGGGTAGCTTATTTTTTATAAATAAAAGTAGTAAAGCAGATCAAACTAAAGAAATCCCTAAACTCTTTAATGGTAAGGCACCATACATTTTTGCACATAGAGGCGGCATGGCAGTGAGACCTGAGCAAACACAATTGGCATTCGATAACGCCGTCGCTAACAACTTAGATGGTTTTGAAACGGATGTTCGACTTACTAAAGATGAAAAACTAATTGTATTTCACGACGCCACTGTAGATCGTACTACAAATGGTTCAGGCAAAGTAAGTGATCATAGAGTTTCAGAATTAAAGCGTTTAGATGCTGGTTATCACTTTAAAGATATTAATGGCCAATTTCCATATCGTGGTCATCAAAAAGCAAAAATTTTAACTTTTGATGAGCTTTTAAAAATGTATCCTAATATGTATATTAATGTTGATTTAAAAGATGCACCAGATAGTTATGAAGGAACAGTTGCGCCAACAAAAATGTATGAAGATATTATTAATAATCAGGCACAAGATCGCGTACTTGTAACTAGCTTTTACAAAGAACAAAATGTTCGCTTTAGAGAAATAAGTAAAGGACAAGTTGCTATTGGAGCAAGCCAAAAAGAAGTTGCTGAAGGGTTTATCAAATTTAATTTAGGATTAGGGAATAAGTATCAACCTATTGCTGATACATTTCAAATGCCGACCCAATTCAAAGGTATTCCATTAACCTCTAAACGTTTTATTCAATGGTTAAACTTATTAAATATAGTGCCTGGATTTTACGGAATTAATAGCACTGACTTGATGACTGATTTATATCATAAAGGTGTTCATACATTAGTAACAGATCGCCCAGATTTGGGTAAACAATTCAAATCAAGTCTCAATATTGAGAAATAAACGCGCTATAAAGTAAAAGGAGAAAGAAATCAAATGCATTACGATTTCTTTCTCCTTATTTTATGACAAACTACAATTACAAGTGCCACCTGTCGCACATCCATCATGACCTGTTTTGAAGAATGGATTTCCCGCTTCAATTTTCACATTTTTCGAAACTGAAAATGCTATTTTACTTACTACTTCATCAATTAAATTTTGTAGCGCTACCTCTTTAGATTTGTAATCCATGACGACTGGTAACATTTCATAAGCTCTTTTACGTCTTCTTGTTTCTAACATAACCTTTTGATAATCAGGATGATATTTCCCAAAACGCATAACTTCATCATAAGCAACTTTAGATTTCAAAAAAGCCTGATACATAAGATGTGCTTCATCATCATTGTTTAGCATCTCTTGTGCTGCACGAAAATCATGATAAAGTTCAGATTGAACAATCATATCCGATAGTCCTTCTATATCATCAAGAATTGACATTGTTTCTTCTGTATACAATGTATGGTTCCCCCTTCCATAAGTAGATTATTTTTCCAAGAAAATAAGTGAATAATAGTCTTTCATAACTTCTCCACCCATTTCCTCATACTTAGTATTCAACATTCTAGAACGGTGCATATCAGAATTCATCCAACTATGAATTAGTGTCGGCACATCATCAAAATCATATCCGACATTTTGGCTTGTAGAAATAAATGAAATGTTTTCATTACTTAATTGGCTTTTCAAAGCATCCTCAGTAAATTCAACATCATTAGAACCTGTTGCTTCATATAAGTTTACTGATGCAATGTGAGCTATATCTGAATTGACTTTTAGTGGTTTAATATTTTTTAACTTTCTCATCTCATTCGTAATTTCATATAGCGTCATTAATTGATTAGGATTTTGTTCATAAGGAAGATTATCTTTCTTAGCTTTATCAAAATCTTCTTCATTATAGTTATCATCAGATTCATTAGCTAAAGGATATGGCTTAAGAAATGCTAGTGCCTCTTTATCAAGAAAGCGAATACCCATAATTTGATTCGATTGCTGATCCACATAAACCTGTGCATAAACATTTCCATATTTAATCAATGTTTGCGTTTTTATATCTTCATCAGATAATTCGAAATTATAACTTTGACCATTCACTTTAATAGAAGGATCCGGGTTAATACTTGTATTTTCAAAAATATGTGATGCACTCTCATTAATTTTTAAAGGTGCAACATTAGCATTGTTTCCCGTTGCATAAACTGATTTTATTTTATTCTCTTTAGTTGAAACAATATAATATTGTTCATCTTTTTTAAATACGTAATTCATATAGTGCCCTTTAAATGGATATGTACGACTTGCTTGACCGTATTTATCAGTTAAATCATCTATATCTTTACCAATCCAAGTACCTACGCCCTCTTTTGGTGATGGATTTTCACTGGTGTTATGAGTCTTAGGCGCTTGTTCTGAATGATTAGTTGAAACAGTTTTATTTGGATTTTCTAATACATCAAATTTAAGTCTTGGTGAGTAAAATAAATATATAAGAAATAATACTAAAAATATTACACCTAAAACCTTAATTATTAATTTTGCCATCTTTCACCCACCTATTTTGAATTATATCTATTGTACAAAATAACTATTTTATTAATCAAGACATCCTACTTAGTATTACTACTTTTACCAAGTCATCCTTTTACAAATAAATTGATATTAATGTTACAAAAAAGACTAAGACAATGATGTCTTAGTCTCAATCAATTTGTATTTAATTTGTTACGCTAAATTCGATTATAATCCTAATGTTGCTTTAATTAGTGAAGTCGTTTCTCCACCCGGGTAAAATACATATAAAAGTAAGTAAACTGCTACACCAGTGATAGCTGTAAAGAACCATATAACTGATGCAATTGGACCTGCTTTTCTATGCCATTTAAATTTATCTTTATATGCTGTAATAATTTGAATTAACCCTAGAACGCCACCAATTGTAGCTAAATTAATGTGGAAAATTAAGAAAATTTTATAATATGTTCTAACTGAGTCTGGTCCCCCGAAATCTGTATTACCTATAAAAATAGTTCTTGATGCATAGATAATAAAGAAAGTTAATGCAAAGATTGCTGCCCATAACATTGTTTTCTTGTGCTTATCTATATCTCTATGCCAGATTTGCCACCATCCAATGGCAACAAAGATAGCACTAATCACAATACAACTTGTACTAATCGTCGGTAGAATTGGTAAATTCATATGTTTCATCCTTATTTAATTTGTATATTTTAAATCATTTTTATCAGTGAGATAACAACAACTAAAACGAAAAATACTACTAAATAATTTAGGGAGTAAATAAACATTTTTGTTGCCCATTTAGTTTGATCTGTCGCTTTCTTAAAAGAAGTTAAACCAACATATAGCCAACCTAAATTAAGCAATGTAGCTAATACTACAAATGTTGTCCCGAGACTTGATATTAGAAATGGTAGTGGAAGTAAAAAGACTAACCATATAAACATACTTATTCTAGTACGTTTAAATCCTTTAACAGATGGTAACATGGGTATATTAGCTAATGAATATTCATCACTTCGCTTAATTGCTAGAGCATAGAAATGAATTGGTTGCCAACAAAAAACAACTAAAAATAATGCAATTGCAATAAGACTTATATTTCCATCAATAGCAACCCAACCAATTAATGGTGGTACTGCACCCGGAAAACTCCCAACTACTGTGTTCCAAGTTGTATGTCTTTTAGACCAAATTGAATAATAAGACACATAACCCACAATGCCGATGAGTCCTAGTACACCTGATGGTACATTTAATAAGAATAAACAAGCTTCTCCTAATAACATCATACCAAAACTTAAAATTAATAAATTTTTATCTGAAATTCTATCATTAACTGTCGGTCTATTTTGCTTACTTGGCATTATTCGATCAATATCTTGATCATAATAATTATTTAATGCACAAGCGCCACCCATAATTAATGTTGATCCAATCAACATTAATAGAATTTGAGGTATTGACGATAGGAAGGAATGATTGCTCATCACAACAGCTAACCAAGCACCTGCAAATGCAGGAATTAAGTTACCTTGAACTAAACCCATCTTGATAATTTGTTGTAACTCTTTAAACGATACACGGCTCGATGGTTGTGACAAAGTTTGCTCTTTGCTCATGATCCCCCTCCTTAAAATTTTCATATAATACTATGATATAGCAATTACTAAAAATTGACTAGTTTATATCAAATTTAATTGTGACACTTTAACGACATTCTACTTCACTAATTTTTTGTTAGTTCCTATTGTTGTATAATTATTTTAATAATAAAATTGTAATAAAAATAGACATTAATTAAGAGCATTCAGTACTAATTAATCTACACTGTCAAAATACTCTTGATTAATGATGGGGTGTATAACATTGTTTAACAAACGAAACCTTAAATGGTTATCTGTATTAGCAACTATCATAATGGCATTCGTACAACTTGGTGGTGCATTAGTTACTAAAACTGGCTCTGAAGATGGATGTGGATCATCTTGGCCTTTATGTCACGGTGCATTACTCCCTCAAAATTTACCTATCGATACAATTATCGAATTAAGTCATCGTGCCGTCTCTGGTTTATCATTAATCGTTGTACTGTGGTTAGCTATTACAGCATGGAAACATATTGGCTATATTAGAGAGGTAAAGCCATTAGCAATTATCAGTATTGCATTTTTACTAGTTCAAGCATTGATTGGTGCAGCAGCTGTCATTTGGCAACAAAATTCATACGTATTAGCACTGCACTTCGGTATATCTTTAATCAGTTTCTCTTCAGTGTTTGTTTTAATGCTTATCATTTTTGAAGTCGATAAAAAATATGAAGCTGATGAACTATATATCAGAAAGCCATTAAGAAGATTAACATGGATAATGACAGGTATAGTATATTTAACGATTTATACTGGCGCTTTAGTTAGACATGCAAAAGCAAGTTTAGCATATGGAGGCTGGCCTTTACCTTTCCATGACATCATTCCACATACAGAGCAAGATTGGGTACAATTTGCGCATCGTGGTATGGCATTTATAACGTTCTTCTGGATAATGATAACGTTTATTCATGCAGTTAAAAATTACTCTGAGAATAGAACAATTCGATATGGGTATACAACTGCATTTATCCTTATCATCTTACAAGTAATTACTGGGGCTCTATCTGTAATGACTAATGTAAATTTATTCATCGCACTTTTACACGCTTTATTTATCACAATATTATTCGGTATGATAGCTTACTTTATTATGTTAATGCTACGTACGATTAGAAGTGAAAAAATCAAATAACCTATTAGTATAAAAGGAGATGTGAATGGTTCATTCACATCTCCTTTTTAATTAAAAATTTTATTAACGATGACGTTTATAAATATTAATTACTCCATTGAATCAATCTATTCAAAATTCAATATGAAATCTATTAATTAGCTTATTTTTTAAAATGAATTTTGATTTTAATCTGCTTTTTCAATTTCAATAAGTAAGTCCCCTGTTGCAATCGCATCGCCATTTACAACCGTTACTTGTTTTATAGTTCCATTGAATGGTGCTTGAATCGTTGTCTCCATCTTCATCGCTTCTGTAATTAATAAAGGTTGGTTTACTTTTACTTCTTCACCAACTGTAACTTTAACTTCAGTTACCGAACCAGGCATTTGAGCACCAATATGACTAGGATTTGATTTGTCAGCTTTAGGTTTCAAGTTCGTATTTGTTTTAATATTTTCATCTTTTATAGAAATACGACGTGCTTGACCATTCATAACATAATAAATTGTTCGATAACCATTTTCATCCGGCTCACTAATTGTTTCAAGTTTAATAATTAATCGTTTACCAGTATCAATCTCTATTTCAACTGTTTCACCATTACGCATACCGAAGAAGAACGTTGGTGTATCTAATAATGATAAGTCACCATATTGTTGTTTTGTTTGCATAAACTGATCAAATACTTTTGGATATAATACATAACTGATTACATCTTGTTCAGTCACTTCACCATAATCTTTTGCTTCAAGTTCTTGTCTGATTTCATCAAAATTCACAGGATCTAAATACTCACCTGGACGTTCTGTTAGTGGTTGTTGACCTTTGAGGATGACATCTTGCAATTCCTTATTAAAGCCATTGACTGGCTGACCTATATCACCTTTGAAATAAGATACAACCGATTCAGGGAAATCTAACTTATGGCCCTCTTTGATGACTGATTGCTCATCCAAGTCATTTTGAACCATATAAAGGGCCATATCTCCTACAACTTTAGATGATGGCGTTACTTTTACGATATCGCCAAATAAGAAATTAACACGACGATACATATCTTTGACCTCGTGGAAACGTTCACCTAAACCTAAACTTTTTGCTTGTTGTCCTAAATTTGAATATTGTCCTCCAGGCATTTCATGATGATAAATTTCGGTATTAGGAGACTTAATGTCACTTTCAAAGTCACTGTAGTATGGACGCACAGTACTCCAATAGTGACTGAGTTCTTCTAATCCTTCAATATCTGCTCTTAGATTTCGATTAAAACCATTTAATCCATAATACAACGAATTGGCGCTAGGTTGACTTGTTAAACCACTCATTGAAGCAACAGCTGTATCAATGATATCTACACCTGCATCTATCGCTTCTTTATAGATAAGTAGACCATTTCCACTTGTATCGTGTGTGTGTAAATGTATCGGTAAATTTATCGCAGATTTTAATTCTCCGATAAGTTCATATGCTGCTTTAGGTTTTAACAATCCTGCCATGTCTTTAATAGCTAAGATATGGAACCCTTCACGTTCAAGTTCTTTTGCTAATTTTACATAGTATTCAAGTGTAAATACATTTGAACGTTCAGGATTTAATATATCACCGGTATAACAGATTGCACCTTCAGAAATCTTACCTGCATTTTGAACCGCTTCATTTGCAACTTTCATTTGATCTACCCAGTTAAGTGAGTCGAAAATTCTAAAGACATCTACGCCTGCATTCGCACTTTCTTTCACGAACTTTTCAATCACATTATCAGCATAATTTTTATAGCCAACTGCATTTGAAGCACGTAATAACATTTGGAATAAAATATTGGGAATTGCTTTACGTAATCTTTCAAGTCGTTCCCATGGATTTTCTTTTAAAAAGTTGTAAGCGACATCAAATGTTGCGCCTCCCCACATTTCTAAAGAAAAACTATCTTTAAACACTTCAGCAGTTTTAGAAGCAATATTCATCATATCCTTAGTACGAACGCGAGTTGCTAAGAGTGATTGGTGTGCATCACGAAAAGTAGTATCAGTAACCAATACGTCGTTTTGCTCTCGTACCCAATCGGCTACTGCTTTAGGTCCTTTACTATCTAGCAGCTGTTTCGTTCCGTTCAAGGTATTAATTTTACTATGTGGCACTTGTGGTATAGCTGTCGATTCATAATCAGGTTTGAGTCTTTTTTCAACATTAGGAAAACCGTTAATCGTTACATTACCGATATATTCTAACGTTTTAGTACCACGATCTAGAGTCGGTGCAATATTAAATAATTCGGGTGTTTCTTCTATAAATTTAGTCGTATAATCCCCACTGCGGAATTGATCATTACGCATCACATTAATCAGAAACGGAATATTAGTTTTCACACCACGTATACGCATTTCACGAAGAGAGCGTTCCATCTTTTCTTCAGCTTGTTTAAATGTAACCGCATGTGTTGATAACTTAACCAATAGTGAATCATAATAAGGAGATATTTCTGCACCTTGGAAACCGTCACCAGCATCTAAACGTACACCAAAACCACCACTAGATCGATAAGCGATAATAGTACCTGAATCTGGCATAAAGTCATTAGATGGATCTTCAGTTGTTATACGACATTGAATTGCATAACCTAATGTTTGAATTTCTTCTTGTTGTGGCATAGAAACGCGTTCATCAAATAAGTTAGCACCATCAGCAACTAAAATTTGAGTTTTAACAATATCTATACCAGTAATCATTTCAGTTATTGTATGTTCTACTTGAACCCGAGGATTAACTTCAATAAAGAAGAACTCATCCCCTGATACTAAGAATTCTACCGTACCTGCGTTAACATATCTGATATTATTCATTAATTGTAATGCTGCATCACAAATTCGTTCTCGTAATTCTTTTGATAAGCCAACTGAAGGAGCTACTTCCACTACCTTTTGATGACGACGTTGCACCGAACAATCACGTTCATATAAGTGAACAATATTACCATATTCATCCCCAATAATTTGTACTTCAATATGTTTGGGATTATCTATGTATCTTTCAATATATACTTCACTATTACCAAATGACTTTTCGGCTTCAGATTTAGCTCGATGGAATGCGTCTTCTAATTCTCCTTCTTCACGTACGATACGCATCCCTTTACCGCCACCACCACTCGTAGCTTTAATCATTAAAGGAAAGCCAGCTTCTTGAGCAAAGGCTTTTGCTGCTTCAAAGTTTTCAATCGGTCCATCTGTACCGGGAATAACAGGCAATTTAGCATTTATTGCAGTTGTTCTAGCTTTGACTTTATCTCCAAACATATCTAAATGTTCTATATGCGGACCAATGAATTTAATTCCTTCTTCATCACAACGTTGTGCAAATTGTTTATTTTCACTTAAAAAACCATAACCAGGATGAATGGCATCTACACCAGCTCGTTTAGCCACATCTATAATACGTTCAATGTTTAGATAACTTTCGGCTGGCCCCAAATCCTTTCCTACTAAATAAGATTCGTCTGCTTTATATCTATGCAAAGCGTTTTTATCTTCATTTGAGTATATTGCCACTGTTTTAATATTTAATTCTGTTGCTGCCCTAAAAATTCTAATTGCAATTTCGCCACGATTAGCTACTAATAATTTTTTTATATTTTTCAAAAAAGGCACTCCCCTTTTAAAGTTTGAATATTCTAACTAATTAGATAATAAAATTTTATACTAACTCAAATAATAAAGCTATATTTATTTATTAAATAGTTGTTATAAACTTTGTAAAGTAACTAAAATGAATGAAAATGATTTCCGTATTAATAAACTATTAAAAATAAATATTTCTGTGGTAATCACTAAAAATTATCATTAGTTATAACTTTATATTATCATTTTAAATGATAATACTCCACTTACAATGACGTTGTATATTATATTTTCATAAAAATGTAAAAAACCTTTACATGAAATCAAGCTTTATTTCACGTAAAGGTTATCATCCTTATTTAAGAGATTATCTAGTTATACCTAGTTTTTGTTTTCTAGCTTTTTGTGATCGTTTTTCATCAATTTTTATTTGTTTTGCGACTAATAATAGAAGACCCATTGCGATACTTAAACTCAACATAGATGAACCACCAAAACTTATAAATGGTAGAGGTACACCAGTTAATGGAATCGTTGCTGAAATACCACCTAAATTGACAAAAGTCTGACTGCCAATATAACTAGCAACGCCTACACAAATTAATTTATAGAAATATGATGGTGTTTTAGTAGCTAATACGAAAGCACGATAAACTATGAAGAATAATAAGCAAATGACGAATAATCCACCTACTAAACCAAGTTCCTCACAAATGACTGCAAATATAAAGTCAGTATGTGCTTCTGGTAAATAACCAAGTTTCATAATTCCATTGCCTAAACCACGACCAAATAATCCACCATTACCAATTGCCATCAATGAGTTAGTTAAATGATAACCTGTACCGGCTTCTGAACTAAATGGGTTCATTAATGTACTAAAACGCGCTTTTAAATAATGTGGCATCATTCCACTTACAATAAAGAGCGATGCAATCGCGATGAAACTTCCTGCAATAAGCAAAACCGGTCCTCTTACTAATTTTTGGACACCGATACCTGCAAAAATAAACATTGAAACAATAATAATCATGATTAACAACGTTTGACCAATATCACCTTGCAATAATACTAAAAATAAGCATACGCCTATTAAAAATAGTGGCGCAGCAATTACTTTAATTTTCTCTCTTACTTGCGGTAATTTTCTACTTATTACATATGAAATATACAATATGAATGCAATTTTCAATAATTCCGATGCTTGTAAGTTCATAAATCCAAGATTTATCCAACTTTTAGATCCGTTAATATTTTTACCTATAATAAGTGTTAAAAATAGTAATATGAAGATTATAATCATAATCCATTTTTGAATATTGGGTTGTTGTAATATTTTAATATTCAACATAAAAGCGATAAAAAATACGACAATAAAACTCATAATAACGTAAATGAGTTGTCTATTATAAAAATACGTGCCAGATACTTCAAGTCCACCTGTTAACGTCCCTTTAGTTGCAGCAACCATACTCGCACTATAAACCATGATTAAACCGAAAAGACATAAAACAACGTATGTAATTAATAATGGATAATCGATGAACTTAGCAGTTCTACCTATGTATCTAAATATATTTTTTAAATTACTCATAAAAATGATCATCCAATTCTAGAATTTTAAAATTATAATGGTTAATAAAAATTACGTTTTAAACCAAATTTTCTGTCTAAACTATTATATACTTTGTGCTCATCGTTTAACAAATATAAACTAAATTTAAATCTACTCATTACTTTCAATATTTCTAAACTTAATATGATAATAATGCTTAAAATATAAAATGACTGAAAATATTATAAACATAATATTTCAGTCACAATGGTGAGATAATTTGTATGTAATTAATATTACAAATAACTCAAATTTATAAACGAAAAGTAAATAAATAAACTTTACTTATATATTTAATCGATAGTTATTTTACATTAGTAAATGCTTCATGAAGTTTAGATAATTCTTTTTCTAAACGAAGCATTAAATTTTTGCCGTCTTCTTTATCAACTAAGCCAAGCTTAACTGCAAAATCAACTTCTTTTTGTAAACCAAACATTTGTGTGTCGAGAACTTCTTCATATAACGGGCATGAAGGTAAAGTTAAATTATCCATTTGAACTTTAATTAAATGTAAGATTCTATCAGCATCTTGATTTAATTGCTCATAAGCCACGTTACTCATCTTCGATTGCTTCGGCATCACATACTCCCCCTATCATTAAATATCTTCATATCAAAAGTTTATCTTACTACTTTTTAAAAAGCAAGTTTATTCAGTGAATACAAGAATTTAATTGTGATAAAATAATGACTAGAACGAAATTAGGGAGTGGGCAAAAAATGATTCAAATCAAAGGCTTAGTCAAGTTCCCTATCACTTTAGATAGTACAACTTGGATATTCGATGATAGAAAAGTAAAAATTGAAGACATTGAAAGTGGTGTGTTTGAAGGAACGAAACCAATTAGATTCGAAGATAATCGCGAATGGAATAGAGCGATTCTTGAAGGTCAAACGAATCCACCTACTTTAAACTCAGAGATAAAATATCGTAAGCGTTCTGTATTAGAAGATTCATTTGCAATCAATATGACACCTTTCTTTAAAATTACAGAACCAAAAGACAATGCTACTGCGATAAAATTATTTAATGATGAGTCCTCAATTGAAGTTCCAATAGAATTATTACCTTATCTATTTTTCCAATTTGCGAAAGATGGAAAGCGTATGTATGATGATAATGCAGTAGACAGCTTTGTTTTTAACCCAGATAAAAAAGGATACTCACATGAATTTAAGTATGTTACGCATATAGAGGTGATCTAATTTGCGTGAAGTTCAGTGTATCATTTGTGATACAAAGGTTTTAATTGATGAAAATACGGTTGAAGCCAAACGACTTCGAAATAATCCTATAAGAACTTTTATGTGCGATGATTGTAAAAGTCGTTTAGATAGACCAAAACAACGTCTTAACAAACACCAACCGTTTAACTTTATTAAGAGTGAAGAATTGTAATTATTTTAGTAAATTTAATTAGGTTTTACTCAAAAAAGCCAGTAAATGAAATGACAAAATCTCATTTACTGGCTTTCAAATTTAATGTTTCAAACTATATTTTACGTTATAAACTTTAATTACTCATCTTGCATCATTTGTTTAACACGTTTAGCTTCTTTTTCACGTAATGATTTATTTAAGATTTTCTTTCTTAAACGAATACTTTGAGGAGTAACCTCTACTAGTTCATCATCATTAATATATTCTAAAGCTTCTTCAAGCGTAAGAATTCTTGGTCGGTTCATAGTTTGTGTTTGATCTTTAGTTGCTGAACGTACGTTTGTTTGATGTTTCGCTTTAGTAATATTAACAGTTAAATCATTTTCACGATTATGTTCACCAACAATCATACCTTCGTACACTTCAGTACCTGGCTCCATGAAGTTAACACCACGATCTTCTAAATTGATGATAGCGTATGCAGTTGCTTGACCTTGGTCCATTGAGATAAGCGCACCATTACGTCTACCTCCAATTTGTGCTTTAACACGAGGTCTGAACTCTTCGAATGTATGGTTGATAATACCATATCCACGAGTCATAGACATAAATTCAGTTGTGTATCCAATCATACCACGTGCAGGTACCATAAAGATTAAACGCGTTAATCCGTTATCAGTAGTCGACATGTCTAACATTTCACCTTTACGTGCACCTAATGATTCAATTACTGAACCTGCATTTTCAGAAGGCACTTCACATTGAACACGTTCGAAAGGTTCACTTAGAACACCGTCAATTTCACGTAAAATAACTTGTGGCTTAGATACTTGAAGTTCAAAACCTTCACGTCTCATATTCTCAATTAAGATAGATAAATGTAACTCACCACGACCTGCAACTACCCATGTATCAGGAGAATCAGTTGGCGTAACTTTTAATGAAACGTCTGTTTCAAGTTGTTGATCTAGACGTTCTTGGATTTGACGTGCAGTGACATAATCACCCTCACGTCCTGCAAATGGTGAATTATTTACTTTGAATGTCATTTCAAGAGTTGGTTCATCAATACGTAATACAGGGAGAGCTTCTTGGTGGTCTGTAGGTGTAACTGTTTCACCTACGTTAATATCTTCCATTCCTGAAACCGCAATTAAATCACCAGCTTGTGCTTCTTCGATCTCTTCACGTTTCAATCCAAAATAACCGAAGATCTTAGTCACACGGAAATTCTTAACTGTACCGTCTAATTTAATAAGTGACACGTTATCACCGACACGCATTTTACCTCTAAATACGCGTCCTACACCAATACGTCCTACATAATCATTATAGTCTAATAATGCTACTTGGAATTGTAATGGTTCATCATGATTATCTAATGGCGCTGGAACATAATCTATGATTGTTTCATATAATGATTGCATGTTTTCATCTTGTTTCTCTGAATCAAGACTAGCAGTACCATTGACAGCTGATGCATATACTACTGGGAAGTCTAATTGTTCATCATTCGCTTCTAATTCGATAAATAAATCTAAAACTTCATCTACTACCCCTTCAGGTCTAGCTGATGGTTTGTCAATTTTATTTACTACTACAACGGGTTTTAAATCTTGTTCTAATGCTTTTTTTAGTACGAAACGTGTTTGAGGCATTGTTCCCTCGTAAGCATCTACAACAAGTACAACACCGTCAACCATTTTCATAATACGTTCAACTTCGCCACCAAAGTCAGCATGTCCAGGTGTGTCTAAGATGTTAATTCTTGTACCTTTATAGTCAATAGCAGTATTTTTAGCAAGAATTGTAATACCACGTTCTCTTTCTAAGTCATTAGAGTCCATTGCTCTTTCGTCAACATGTTCGTTCTCTCTGAAAATTCCAGATTGTTTTAGTAATTCATCTACTAAAGTAGTTTTACCATGGTCAACGTGCGCAATGATTGCAATATTACGTACATCTTCTCTTCTATTAGTCATTTTATTATTCCTTTCTCGAGTAAACTCCCACTTTTAATTACAACTTTTTTATTATATCATATTATTAGTAAAAGATAACAAAAAGGTGGGGTATGGGATGGAAAAACCTAAGTCTAAAGGTATATTTTGGGTGCTATCTATTATAGCAGTAATATTTTTAGTGCTTTTTAGTTTCAGCGTTGGAGCTGGTAGTATTCCAATGATGATTTTAACATTTATACTTTTCATTGCAACTTTTGGCGCTGGTTTCACGCTTAAAAAGAAATATCGTGAAAATAACTGGCTTTAATATAGAAAAATGTCTCGGTAGTAAAATTTGGAAGAAATTCACCTTTCAAAGTTGACTGACCGAGACATTTTTTATTTTCTAAAACGTTGATGTAACTCTGTTAATACTTCATTATGAGGATTTAAATAATTTTCTAGAATCTCATTATGCGTTGCTTTATTTCCAACTAAAATAGAATTAGCACTTTCAATAGTGAGTGGTTCCCCCATTAAATTACTTCCAATTCCACCAACTTCATTTAAAATAATCAAACCACCTGCAAAATCCCATGGTTGCAATCGCGGTGTAATATATGCAGCCAATTGCCCTCTAGCTACACTTATGATTTCTAACGCCGCACTTCCAAAAGCTCTACAACTTCTTGCTTGGTTTACAATTTCTGAAAAAATGGGGCCCATTTTTGGCTTAGTAACCCAGTTTGGATTAATTCCTATTAAACTTTGGTTAAGTTGCGTGTTATCAATGGTTTTTAATTCATGATTGTTTTCAAAAGCACCTTCGCCAACTTTAGCATGGTATAGTACATCCTTCATTACATCATAAACTAAACCTGCATATGGCTTGCCATCTCGATAAATACCTATGGAAATCGCAAAGCCCTCTTGTTGATGAACAAAATTTAAAGTTCCATCAATTGGATCAACAACCCATACCACACCATTGATGTCTTCCATATGATGTCCATGTCCTTCCTCACCAATGACGCGATGATCAGGATAACTTCTTAAAATTGCATCGTATATATAGTTTTCAGTTGCTTTATCAACATTTGTTACTAAGTCGTTTGGGTTCGATTTCGTTTCAATACTTAAATCTTCTTTCATCATTATTCTAACTTTGTTGCCCGCTTCTAGTATTAAACCTTGTGCAAATTCATATAGTGACATATCATCATCTCCTGTTGTCTTCTATTATACAGAATTTCTGGCAATATAATCTATACATCATTGTATACCTTATAATTGTGAGTTTAAACGCTTGAAACCTTAATTTTGCTTTTGGAATGATTGAGTCATTCTGTGCTACAATAACTTTAAATTAATTATTCTGAAAAGGAGCAACGCTAATGACACAATATACATTTAAACCTAAAGATTTCAAAGCGTTTGAAGTTGAAGGCTTAGATGCTCGAATGGAAGCATTAAATGAATATGTAAGACCTCAACTTAATCAATTAGGAGATTATTTTAGTGAATATTTCACTTCTCAAACTGGAGAAACTTTTTATGCACATGTTGCAAAACATGCTCGTAGAAGTGTAAATCCCCCTGTAGATACATGGGTAGCTTTTGCTCCAAATAAACGTGGATATAAGATGCTACCTCATTTCCAAATTGGTTTATTTAAAGACCATTTGTTTTTAATGTTCGGTGTTATGCATGAAGGTAAAGATAAAGCTGAACGTGTAAAAGTGTTTGATAAACACTTTGATGTGCTCAAACAATTGCCTGAGGATTATCAAGTGAGTTTAGACCACATGAAACCTGAAAAATCCTACATTAAAGATTTAAGTGACGATGAATTACATAAAGCAATTGATCGTGTTAAGAATGTTAAGAAAGGAGAGTTTTTCGTTGCACGCTCCCTCTCTCCTAAAGATGCTGAATTAAAATCTGATAAAGCCTTTCTATCTTTTGTAAAAGAAACTTTTGATGAATTTTTAAAATTCTATGAATAAATAAAACATTTAATTCAATATGAGTTGTAAACTATGTTTACCTTAGTAAAAGCCTGGGCCAATAATTCAATGACTCAGGCTATAAATATATATTGGCAGTAGTTGACTGATTTAAAAATGCACTTGTAACAAGCTTTTTTAATTCTAGTCATCCTTGCCTGGTGGGCGGGGCCACAGCAAAAAGAATTTCCTAAAGAAATTCTACAAGCTAAGCGAGTTGGGGGTACAACGAAATAAATTTTGAAAATATTATTTCTGTCCTACTCTCTTTTTTTACGTCCAATTTTATTAGGTTGACCTAAAAATAAAGTTGGATTATTATAAAATAAATTAGTTTAAGGAGTTTTTTCATGGGTGTAATAGACAACAAAGAACAACGTAGTTTAGATGAAATTAATAGCACAATCGAATTTAATGACTCGCAACGTACTAGTCAGAAATTTTTAGCTTTTCTAGGACCAGGTTTACTTGTAGCGGTTGGTTATATGGATCCAGGAAATTGGATTACATCAATGCAAGGTGGCGCACAATTTGGTTATACTTTATTATTTGTAATTTTAATATCTAGCTTATCAGCAATGTTGTTACAAAGTATGACTGTTCGTTTAGGTATCGCTACTGATAAAGATTTAGCACAAATGACTCGTCACTATTTAAACAAACCAACTGCAATTATATTTTGGGTGATTGCTGAACTTGCAATCATTGCCACTGATATTGCTGAAGTAATCGGAAGCGCGATTGCTTTGGATTTACTTTTTAATATTCCTTTAATCATAGGTGCTTTAATAACAGTTTTTGACGTATTTTTATTACTTTTTATAATGAAATTTGGTTTTAGAAAGATTGAAGCAATCGTCGGTACTTTAATCTTTACTGTACTAATGATTTTTGTATTTGAAGTTTACATTTCATCTCCAAATTTAATTGAAATACTTAACGGATTTGTTCCACATTATCAAATTATTGCTAATCATAGTATCTTGTATATTGCATTAGGCATTATTGGCGCTACAATTATGCCTCATAATTTATATTTGCACTCATCAATCGTGCAATCACGTAAGTATAATCGCCATAGCTTTACTGAAAAAGCTCAAGCGATTAAATTCGCAACAATTGATTCTAATATTCAATTAAGTATCGCATTTATTGTAAATTGCTTACTACTTGTTCTAGGGGCAGCTTTATTTTATGGCGTCAATTCAAATAACATAGGTGGTTTCTATGATTTATATCAAGCTTTAAGAACACAACCTGTGTTGGGTGTTGTAATGGGAAGTATAATGAGTACACTATTCGCAATAGCATTATTAGCATCTGGTCAAAATTCAACAATCACTGGTACACTCGCAGGTCAAATAGTTATGGAAGGGTTCTTAAAACTTTCTATACCAAATTGGATGAGACGCTTAGTCACAAGGAGTTTGGCTGTCATTCCTGTTTTACTATGTCTTGTTATTTTCCGGGGCAATGAGTCTAAAATGGAACAATTGCTAGTATTTTCACAAGTGTTCTTAAGTATTGCACTACCTTTCTCATTAATACCTCTGCAATTAGCCACAAGTAATGAAAAATTAATGGGTCCGTTTAAAAATAAAAAGTGGGTTAACATATGCGCTTGGGGTTTAATCATCATACTGAGTTTCCTCAACATTTATCTAATAATAGAAACCTTTAAAGAATTATAAAAAAATCTAACGATTTAGCATTATAAATACTAAGTCGTTAGATTTTAGTTTTATATTTTAATAAATATATGGATCATCTTTCTTACGTTCATTATATGATTTTTCAGTTTGCCA
Source organism: Staphylococcus haemolyticus (assembly GCF_006094395.1). Lineage (NCBI taxonomy): Bacteria > Bacillati > Bacillota > Bacilli > Caryophanales > Staphylococcaceae > Staphylococcus > Staphylococcus haemolyticus. Next base: position 1,794,997 of record NZ_CP035291.1, read on the forward strand.
TTCATCCATTTTTACTTTTGTTGATTTAGGTTTTTGTTTTGGTTGATTAGGATCCTTTTTAACAAATAGCATGATTGCTACAACAATCCACAATATTCCTGCAATTAAACTCATATTAAATATACCTACTAATGCTGCGACAATTAAAAGACAACCTGCTAAAATAGGACGACCTTTAATGATTAACATACCAATAATGCCTAACAACGTTGAAAAGATTAATGTTCCCATAGAAAAAGCCATAGCAAAGTTGACCATTTCAGGTGTAACTTTAACATCTTGATTTCCAAATTGTTTTAGCATTTGTTGATATTGTTCAGTATTATTGTTATTTCTAACCATAAAGTAAGATAGTGATGACATAATTAAATAAATAATACTTAAACCACAAGCAATCCATCCAAGAATTAACTCTACTTTTCTACTCACTTTCTTAGCCTCCATTATTAAAGTATTTAATTAAATCATACTAAAATTGTAATCTATTTGCGACTAACTTCATGAATTAAAGGTTCTATAATAAATTGGACTGATGACAAAATTCATCAGTCCAATTTTTATGTTTTTGAATAGAAAAAAGGCGCAATTACCTCTATAATTATTAGCTACCAAACAAAATAAAAAAGAAAGGTAATGCGCCTATGTGTAAGTCTATATTAAAAACATTAAGAATTAAAGATAAAAATATCAATTTTTCAGACGAAGTGATTGAGAAAAAATATAAAGGACGAATGAGCCTGTTTTATTATGCCGAGCTCACTTATCAACCTACATATTGTGAAAATTGTTTAGCTAAAAATGATAATTTCTCTATAGTAAAAAATGGTAAGAAAACCTCAACGATTACTTTGCTTAAAATTATGGAAATGCCCGCTTATTTAAATCTTCAAAAACAAAGATTTTATTGTAAAACATGCGATAGTCATTTTACTGCTAAATCTAATATTGTCGACGCTCATTGCTTTATTTCAAATAAAACAAAACTTGCAGTTTTAAATAAAGCACAAGAATGCCGCTCTCAAAAATCTATCGCTAAGTCATGCTTAATATCATCAATGACTGTGTCTAGAGTGATTAATCAAGCGGCAAGCGACGTAGGTCAGTCTTCTTTTGATGCTTTACCTGAACACTTAATGATGGACGAATTTAAAAGTGTTAAAAATGTAACTGGGAAAATGAGCTTTATTTATGCAGATGCTGTATCGCACCGCATCGTAGATGTGGTAGCGGATCGTAAGTTAAAATCGTTAAAAGATCATTTTTATCGCTATTCTTTGAAACTAAGACAAAAAGTCAAAACAGTAACGATTGATATGTATGAACCATATATGTCGCTAATCAAGCAATTATTTCCTAACGCGAAGATTATTATTGATCGTTTTCATATTGTTCAATCCTTAAATCGAGCGTTAAATATGTCTAGAGTTCATGTAATGAATTGTTATAGGGCCTCAAATAGACCGCTTTATAATAAATATAAAAGTTATTGGAAATTATTTCTTAAACCTTTTGAAACGCTAGAGGCATTTAATTATCGTAAAGTCCATTTATTTAAAGAGTGGAAAACTGAAAAAGGCATTGTAAATTACTTATTAGATGTAGATGAAGAATTATATAATACATATCACTACGTTCATGAGCTAAGACGATTTTTAAAAGAAAACCAAATAGAGAAATTTAATCATAAACTCTTTTCTATTCATCTTTCAGATGTGTGTCCTAAATTACGCCCAGTCATTAGAACTTTAAGACGATTAGCAACTTTCATTGAAAATACTATGACATATTCTAACCTGACCAACGGTCCGTTAGAAGGAATTAATAATAAAATCAAACTCATTAAAAGGGTATCTTTTGGTTATAGAAATTATGATAATTTACGTAATAGAATTATTATAACTTCGCGACTATTTGCCTCAACAACAAAAAAAGAGATTAAACAACCTAAGGTTGCTTAATCTCAATATTAGGACTCATCAGTCCGATTTGACATAGAGCCGAATTAAATTGTGGATATTGACACAAAAACGGTTAAGCCATATATGGTTAACCGTTTTAAGTGTATATTAGTTTTTATTATCTTCTTCTTGGTTATTGACGTCTTTCTCTGATTCGATATCATCTTTATTCAAGATTTGTTTACGTTCTTCATAGTTCATACGACGTTGACTAACAGCACTTGGTTGATTTTTACGACGCTCTTTCATACGTTGATTATAAGCTTTGCGCTTTTCTTTTTTCTTAGCTTTAAGTTCAGCTTTTTCTCTCTTACGTTGTGCTTTTTCTTCTCTTTTATCAACTTTTGGCTCAGTATCTACTACATTTTCAGCAAAATCGTAAGACTCTTCATCACTAGTGTTATCAAATTGTGATTTTTTATTCGCTTTTTTGTTGTATTTAGCCTGTCTAGAGAGTACTCCCGTTGCTTCAACATCATCAGCATCCGATTGATACTCTCCAGTAATTGCACGTTTTGGATATTGATTATATTTATCTTCCTCAGTATCAGTTGCTAAATCTTGCTCTTCATCTTTACGAATCGTTGTTTCATCGTAGTTGTTATCTCGATAATTACTATCGATATCATCATTGTAATAAGGTTTTTTACGACGTGTACGACGTTCAGATTTTTTGGTTTTAGGTGGTGATTCAACATAGTCTTCATCATAATCATTATATTGATTATGATCGTCGTAATCATAGTCATCATTAATATTTCTATTAGATCCATAATATCGATCATCATATTCATCTCTAGGATAATATTGATTTTCATAACCATGTGATGGACCATACATAGGTACTGTCTCGACCTTGCTCTTCCTTGCAAACATCATGATTGCAATAATAAAGAAGAAAATAGGAATAATTAATGTTACGAAAAATAAAACTAATGGCAATGTAATAATTGAGGCAATTAAAAACAAGAATCCAGAAAGTATTCTCATATTCATAGATATAAGTGCTAAAAATGAAATAAGCAAACACACTATGAAATAAACTATAATTGCCCATACACCATTTTGTAACCAAATTACAAATTGTGTTGTATTTAAACTATTATTTGTTAAAATTTGCTGAATTAGTTCATTACTATTCATTGAGTTTTCAAGATTTTGAATTGATGTATCATTACTAAATGACACGAGTGCAATAAACATTGTAATAACCGTCAATATAAGTAAGAAAATCCAACTAAACCAACCTAAAAGTTTTTCAGTCAGACGACTCACAGGCCGTTTGATTTGCGTGTAACGTTCTCCTGACATGTATTACAACTCCTTATTTTACTTATCAAATAATTATATCTAATTCATTATAAAATAACTACTATTTATAGTCTATTTTAAAGACATTTTAAAGTTTAAGAAACTTTCGTTATATTCTCCCAAAGTTTTAGGACCTAAATCTTTGTAGACTTCTAATCGTGATTGCTCTTTTTGGGTAGGATAAAAACGATGATCATCTCTAACTTCTTTAGGTAATAACTGACGAGCCGCTTTATTTGGTGTAGCATATCCGACCCATTCTGTATTTTGTTTATTATTTTTAGCATCAAGAAGGAAATTCATAAATTTATAAGCCCCTTCTTTATTCTGGGCGGTTTTAGGAATAACCATATTATCAAACCATAGGTTAGATCCTTCTTTTGGAATAACATAATTATATTTATTACTATCTTGCACTAAAGGAGCTGCAACACCACTCCATACTACTGCAATATTTCCCTCATTTTGTTCAAGCATCATTGTGACTTCGTCTCCAACAACGCCACGAACTTGTGGTGTAAGGTGATTCAAATCTTTCTCTGCTTCTTTTAAATGACTTGGATTTGTATCATTTAAACTATATCCTAATTTGTTCAAAGCTAATCCCATAATTTCTCGTGCACCATCAACTAATAAAATGTCATTTTTATATTTAGGCTGATATAATGCTTGCCAACTACTAAAGTCTTCATTTGGGTAAACCTTTTTATTATATAAGATGCCTACAGTACCAAAGAAATAAGGTAGTGAATACTTATTATGTCTATCATATGACATGTTCATGTAATCAGAATCTAAATTTTTTATATTTGGAATTTTACTATGATCTAGTGGTTCCAATAAATTTTCACGCTTCAATTTCTGAACGGTATATTCACTAGGAAATGCCACATCATAATGGGTTCCACCATTTCGAATTTTAGCTTCCATGGCCTCATTAGAATCAAACGTTTCATATATAACTTGAATACCAGTTTCTTTCTCAAATTGTTTAATTAAAGCGGGGTCTATATATTCTCCCCAATTATACACGTATATCTTTTCACCAGTACCAGTATTATCCTGCGATTTAAACCAGTGACTTATACCTAAGCATATTAATCCAACGACAATTGCACCTAATATTAACTGTAAAAATTGCTTCACTGATTTACACCTCGCTTAGTTAATTGTCGTCTCTTAACTGTACGTTGTATTGCATAATAACCAACAATTCCTAATACAATAGCTGCAAATAAAATAGTTGAAATTGCATTTATTTCCATACTAATACCTTTACGTGCCATAGCGTAAACTTCTACAGATAATACACTAAAACCATTACCGGTTACAAAGAAACTTACTGTAAAATCATCTAATGAGTATGTTAGCGCCATAAAGAATCCACCTATAATTGAAGGCATTAAATTAGGTATTAATACACGTCCAAATATTTGTGATTCCGTAGCACCTAAATCACGTGCAGCATTTAAAATATTATTATTCATTTCATTTAACTGTGGTAACACTACGATAACTACGATAGGAATACAAAATGCAATATGCGACGCTAACACTGTTCCAAAACCTAGACCTAAACCAGTTAAATGCCCTATTGCTGTAAACATAATTAAAAAAGAGGCCCCAATAACTACATCAGACGAAACCATTAGCACATTATTAAGCGTTAATAATGTTACTTTAAATTTTTTATTTCTTAAATAATATAATGAAATGGCACCAAATGTTCCTATTATGGTTGAAATTGCAGCTGCTAATAGCGCAACTGCTACAGTATTAAAAATTACAGACATCAGACGATCATTCTGAAATAGACTTTGGTAATGTTCCAAAGTAAAATGCTCAAAATGAATCATATTTCCCGCTGAATTAAATGAATAAAACATAAGGAAAAATATCGGAATATATAATATAGCTAATAAAATGCCAATATATAATTTTCCATACCACTTCATTTAATTCACCTTCTTTCGTCCGTAGATTTCGATTTAGTAATGATTAAAATAAATGCCATAAATACAATCAAGAATATGGCGATTGTAGAACCCATACCGTAATTCTGAATAACTAGGAATTGTTCTTCAATCGATGTACCAATATTGATAACTTTATTACCTGCAATTAATCTTGTAATCATGAATAGCGATAATGCTGGAATAAAAGTTACTTGAATGCCTGTCATGACACCTTCTTTAGTTAGAGGTACGATAACTTTTCTAAATGTAGTAAATGGACTAGCCCCTAAGTCACTAGAAGCTTGTAACAAATTATTTGGGATAGCTTTCATACTATTAAATATAGGTAAAATCATAAATGGTATATAAATATAGCTTGCTACTAATAAAAATGCACCCGGTGTAAATAATAGATTAGCCGAAGGTAAATGAATAAAATTTAGAAATCTATTTATTAACCCCTCATGGCTTAGTAAACCAATAAAAGCATATGTTTTAAGTAATAGATTTATCCAAGTCGGAATAATTAAAATGAGCAACCACATATTTTGATTTTTTGACGAACGAATAAAATAAGCAGCAGGGTAGCTAATTAATAGAGTGATTATAGTAATTAATGCTGCATAAAAAATCGAATCCCACATCATTTTTAAATATTTCATTGATAATATTTGTTCATAGTTTGTCAAACTAAAATGACCATTTAAATCAGTGAATGAGAAATACACAAGTAAAATAACCGGCACTATTATGAATAACACCATCCATAATAAATATGGAATGATTAGTACTTTATTTATATTACGCATTGTCAAACTCCTCATAACTTTCAATACGTTTATCAAATTCCTCTTCTGTTTCACCTGGAACCATGATGTGTATTGCCTCAGGGTCAAAATAGAGTCCTACTTCGCTTCCAACTTCTGCTTTTTTAGTTGTCTGTATGACCCATTCATATCCTTTTCTATCAATGCAACAAATTTCATAATGAACGCCTCTAAATAGCATTGAATCAACAGTAGCTTTAAATAACCCTTTGTCTGCTTCTATTAATGAAATATCTTCAGGTCTAATGACGACTTCGACATTTTTGCCTGAAGGTATACCAGCATCTACACATTCAAAATCTTGACCATATATATTTACTACGAAATCCTCAACCATTTTACCCTCAACAATATTGGATTCACCTATAAAATCAGCTACAAAACGATTGACCGGTTCATCATAAATATCTGTAGGTGTACCAAATTGTTGAATTTTACCATCTTTCATAACAAATATGTAATCACTGAGCGCTAATGCTTCTTCTTGATCGTGAGTAACAAATATGAAGGTAATTCCTAAACGTTTTTGTAATTCACGTAATTCATACTGCATTTCAGTTCTTAATTTTAAATCCAAAGCAGATAGAGATTCATCTAATAATAAAATTTCTGGCTCATTAACTATTGCTCTTGCGATAGCAACGCGTTGCTTTTGACCGCCACTCATTTCATTAATATTTCGTTGTTCATACCCTGATAATTTCACTAGTTTTAATGCATCTATTACTTTTTTATCAATATCTTTTTTGGAATGCTTTTTCAACTTTAAACCAAAAGCAATATTGTCATAAACATTCAAATGCGGAAATAAAGCATAATCTTGGAAAACAGTATTTACCTTTCTTTTATTTGCAGGTAATTCACCTATTGATTTATTTAAATATATAATATCTCCATCATCTGGTTGTTCGAACCCAGCTATAAGTTTTAAAATTGTGGTTTTACCACAACCTGAAGGACCTAGTAATGTATAAAAATGTCCTGACTCAATCTCTAAATCCATTTTGTTTAATATCGTTACATCGTCAAAACCTTTTGTCACACCTTTAAAAGATAACAATGGCTCCATTACTATACTCCCCCTTTATAAATATGATGCTGTCGCAACAATTAAAATTTCAATTTCATCGGTTGTTTCATTATGTAATTGATGTATTTCATTAGCCCTAAAATATAAAACATCTTGTTCATTTGCCTGATATCGTGAATTTCCTAATGTAAGTGTTACACACCCTTTTAAGCAATAAATAAATGTATCTGACTCAGATGGATCAAAATGTTTATAAGACGCACCTGGTTTTAATGATAATATGAGCGGTTCCATTTCAAATTCATTAGATTTCATTACCAACCAATTAAGGACATAACCTCTATCATATTCATCATAAATAGTTCGTTCATTTTTAGTGTATAGCACTTTTTCTTTTGACTTCTCTTTAAAAAAATCACTAGGAGAAGTACCTAATACTTCTAGAATATTTAAAAATGTTTCCATACTAGGAGAAGCATGTTGACTCTCAATTTGAGATATGTACCCTTTTGATAAATCTGTTCGTTCTGCTAGCTCTTCTTGAGTTAAATTCTTTTGACGTCTTAAATTACGTAATTTATTTCCAATTTGCATCGCTAATCACCTTAAAAAAGCTATACTTTGTTTAGTAATATTAAACATTTTGTTTAATGCTTAATAAAAGTAACAAAATATAGCTTTAACTTCAATACTTTTTTGAAATTAATTAAAATTAATGATGTAGATATTATGATTTTTAATAATTAACGTTAAATCATTATAAGTTATTTTGCACTGAATGATGTTAATTCGGGATTATTCTTTACTTCTTGTACAACTTTATAACTATTATAATTACTTTTTTCTTCAAATTCTTTAAATAATTGCTTTTCTTCTGCTTTGCTGGGAACAATTTCTTTGAATCGTTTATAATGATTCATTAAGTCTTGACCGTTAACCGAGTTTTCATAATAATTTTCAATTTTATTAAAAAAAGCAATCACATCAACCATTTCTTCATTAGACCAATCTAAGTCTAGTGGATATTGGTATTCCATTTTATTCCTCCATTCCTTGTATTAGCTATTAGTAATCTATTACCCTTTTTTGGTTAAATAATTATAAAAAAGGGGTGAAACTAAGTTCAAACATGAACTTGAGTTGCACCCCTCTTGGATGTCAAATAACCTCAATCAAATCTAATTAAAGTTATTCGATCTATATAGTTAGTCAGTTTGACTAAAAATTACATTGTGTGGATTGGCATTCCAATTGCTTTTTCAGCAGCTTCCATAGACATTTCACCTAATGTTGGGTGAGCATGTACTGTTAATGCGATATCTTCAGCATTCATACCAGCTTCGATAGCTAAACCTAATTCAGAAATGATATCTGAAGCGCCATTACCGGCAATTTGTGCACCGATAACAGTATCGTCTTCTTTAAGTGTGATAAGTTTAACGAAACCAGTTGTATCATCTAATGATAAAGCACGGCCGTTACCAGCATAAGGGAATTTAGAAGCTTTGTAGTCTAAACCTTCTTCTTTAGCTTGTGCTTCTGTGTAACCTACTTGAGCTAATTCTGGTTCAGTGAAACATACAGCTGGCATACCGATGTAGTCTACTTCTGATGCTTGACCAGAGATAGCTTCAGCAGCTACTTTAGCTTCATAACTTGCTTTATGAGCAAGTGGTAAACCGGGAACGATATCACCAATTGCATAAATATTGTCGATAGAAGTACGGCTTTGTTTATCTACTTCTAATAATCCACGATCTGCGAATTTAAGTCCTAACTCTTCTAAACCTAATTCGTCTGTGTTTGGACGACGACCAACAGTTACTAATACATAATCAGCTTCGATAGTTTTTTCTTCACCTTTAGCTTCATAAGTAACTTTAACGCCATTTTCAGTTTCTTCAGCATTTTTAGCCATTGCTTCAGTAATGATTTCAACGCCTTTTTCTTTCATGCCTTTTTTAACTGGTTGAACCATTTGTTTTTCGAATCCGCCAAGAATTTCTTTAGCGCCTTCTAAAATTGTAACGTCTGAACCAAAGTTAGCAAATGCTGTACCAAGTTCTGAACCAATGTAACCGCCACCTACAACGACTAATTTGCCTGGAACTTCTTGTAAGTTTAATGCACCTGTTGAATCGATAACACGTTTACCAAATTCAAAGTTAGGAATTTCAATTGGTCTAGAACCTGTTGCGATAATAGCGTGTTTGAAATTGTAAGTTTGTGCACTTTTTTCATCCATAACGCGTAAGCTGTTATTATCAACGAAATAAGCTTCACCTTTTACAATCTCAACTTTATTACCTTTTAATAAGCCTTCAACACCACCAGTTAATTTGTTTACAACTGATTTTTTGAATTCTTGAACTTTGTCGAATTTAAGTGATACGCTTTCAGCGATAACACCTAGGTTTTCAGAGTGTTGAGCTTCTACAAAGCGGTGTGAAGCGTGTAATAATGCTTTTGAAGGAATACAACCAACGTTTAAGCATACACCACCTAAGTTACCTTTCTCAACGATAGTAACTTTTTGTCCTAATTGTGCTGCGCGAATTGCTGCAACATATCCACCAGGACCTGCTCCGATTACAATAGTATCTGTTTCAATTGGGAAATCTCCAACTACCATGTTTTACCCCTCCATTAATAATAATTCTGGATTATTTAATAAGCGTTTGATGTGATTCATAGCGTTTTGTCCAGTTGCACCATCAATTTGTCTGTGGTCAAAGCTTAATGATAAAGCTAATACTGGAGCTGCTACGATTTCACCATCTTTAACGATAGGTTTTTGAGCAATACGGCCAATACCTAAGATAGCTACTTCTGGGTGGTTGATAACTGGAGTGAACCATTGTCCACCAGCTGAACCGATATTACTGATTGTGCATGTTGCACCTTTCATTTCATCAGATGTTAATTTACCATCACGAGCTTTAACTGCTAATTCGTTGATTTCATCTGAAATTTGGAAGATTGATTTACGGTCTGCATTTTTAACTACAGGAACTAATAAGCCTCTGTCAGTATCAGCAGCAATACCAATATTCCAGTAATGTTTGTGTACAATTTCGCCAGCTTCTTCATTGAATGAAGTGTTAAGTGCTGGGTATTTTTTAAGTGCAGAAACTAATGCTTTAACAACATAAGGTAAGAAAGTTAATTTAGTACCTTGTTCAGCTGCAACTTCTTTGAATTTTTTACGGTGATCCCATAAATCTTGAACATCAATTTCATCCATTAATGTTACGTGAGGAGCAGTGTGTTTTGAGTTAACCATTGCTTTCGCAATTGCTCTACGCATTGCTGGGATTTTTTCAGTAGTTTCAGGGAAGTCTCCTTCAGGTACTGATTGAGTTTGAACTGCAGAAGTATCCTCTGATGTTGAAGCAGCTGCACTTTCATTTGAAGCTGTTGCTGCTTGAGCACCGCCACCATTTAAGTGGTTATCGATATCTTCTTTAGTAATACGACCATTTTTACCTGAACCAGCTACTGCTTTGATGTTAACGCCTTTTTCACGTGCATATTTACGAACAGATGGCATAGCTTTGATTTGTCTATTTTCATCTACTTCTTCATCTTGTGAAGCTGATGCTGCTGGTGCTTCTTCAGTTTTAGCTTCTTCTTGAGCTGGTGCTTCTTCAGATGAAGCATCGTCATCGTGACCACCTTTAAATTGCATATCTTCTGCATCAGGTGCATCGATTTTGACAATAACATCACCTACAACTGCTACAGTACCTTCGTCAACTACAACTTCTTCAACAGTACCGCTAACAGGAGATGGGATTTCAACTACAGATTTGTCATTTTGAACCTCTGCTAATACATCATCTTCTTCAATTGTATCTCCGGCTTTAACAAACCATTTTACAATTTCACCTTCGTGGATACCTTCACCAATGTCGGGTAATCTAAATTCAAATGCCACGTTCTTGTCCTCCTAGATTTCTTATTCATCATTTAATAAATTTATAACATAGAGCAAGGACAGAATAATTTGAAAGCCTAAACTCAAACTATTTTGCCCTAAATCCCTAGTTTACACTTACTTATTCACACATAGAGTAAAAAGTAAACATTTTACTTACTTCCTATAAGTCTGCTTGCTAGCTAATTGATAAGCTAAAATATTAAAATTCTAAAGTTGCTTTAGCTTTTTCAATGATGTCGTTTTTGTTTGGTAACCAAACATTTTCAGCTTGTGTAAATGGATATACTGTATCAGCAGCAGCCACACGAGCGATTGGTGCTTCTAATGAAAGAATAGCACGTTCAGCTAATTCAGCAGCTACAGTAGCACCAACACCAGCTTGACGTTGAGCTTCTTGAACTACTACAGCACGGCCAGTTTTTTCAACTGATGCAACTAAAGTATCGATATCGATAGGTTGTACAGTACGTAAGTCAATAACTTCAACTGAGTAACCTTCCTTTTCTAATTCTTCAGCAGCTTTTTCAGATTCTTGAACCATTGCACCGTAAGCGATTAATGTGATGTCGTTACCTTCTTTTTTCACATTAGCTTTACCGATGTCAATTGTATATTCTTCTTCAGGAACTTCTTCACGGAATGAACGATATAATTTCATATGTTCTAAATATACAACTGGGTCATTAGATCTGATTGATGAAAGTAATAAACCTTTAGCATCATATGGACCTGAAGGAATAACTACTTTAATACCAGGTGATTGAGCTAAAATACCTTCTAAGTTATCAGCGTGAAGTTCAGGAGTATGAACACCACCACCGAATGGCGCACGGATTGTAACAGGTGCTACTTTTGAACCACCTGAACGGAAACGTGTACGAGCAATTTGACCAGCAACTTCGTCAAATACTTCAAATACGAAACCAAGGAATTGGATTTCCATTACAGGACGGAAACCTTCAACAGTTAAACCAAGAGCTAAACCACCGATACCTGATTCAGCTAATGGTGTATCGAATACACGGTCTTCACCGAATTCTTTTTGTAAACCTTCAGTTACACGGAATACACCGCCGTTAACACCAACGTCTTCACCGAAAACTAATACGTTTTCGTCATTTTGCAATTCAGTTTTAAGCGCATTATTAATCGCTTGAACCATTGTCATTTGTGCCATGGCTTATTTCGACTCCTTCTCTTTGTAAATTTCATATTGTTCAGCTAAGTTTTGAGGCATATCTTCGTACATGATATCCATTAAGTCAATAACTGTTTGTTTTGGAGTATTATCAGCCTCTTTGATAGCTTTCTTGATGTCGTCTTTAGCACGTTCAATAACTTCATTTTCTTTTTCTTCGTTCCATAATCCTTTGTTTTCAAGGAATTTTCTGAAACGAACTAATGGGTCTTTTTTCTCCCAATCTGCATCTTCATCTGAAGTTCTATAACGAGTTGGGTCATCTCCAGCCATTGTATGTGGACCATAACGGTAAGTCATAGTTTCAATTAATGTTGGACCTTCACCATTAATAGCACGATCGCGAGCTTCTTTAGTAGCTTGATATACAGCTAATGCATCCATACCATCAACTTGGATACCTGGGATACCTACTGCAATAGCTTTTTGAGCTAATGAAGTTGCTGCTGTTTGTTTACTACGTGGTGTAGAAATAGCATAGTTATTGTTTTGGATAACAAAAATTGCTGGCGCTTTATAAGCAGAAGCAAAGTTGATACCTTCATAGAAGTCACCTTGTGAAGAACCGCCGTCACCAGTGTATGTGATAGCAACTGCTTTTTTACCACGTTTTTTAATACCGAATGCTACACCAGCAGTTTGAATGTATTGAGCACCGATAATGATTTGTGGACTGAATGCATTAACACCTTCAGGGAATTGATTTCCTTTGAAGTGTCCTCTTGAGAATAAGAAAGCTTCAGTTAATGGTAAACCATGCCAAATGATTTGTGGCACATCACGGTAACCAGGTAAGATGAAGTCCTCTTTTTCTAAAGCATATTGTGAAGCTAATTGAGAAGCTTCTTGTCCAGCTGTAGGCGCATAGAAACCTAAACGTCCTTGTCTGTTTAATGAAATAGAACGTTGGTCAAGAATACGTGTCCATACCATTCTTTCCATTAATTCTACTAGTTGTTCATCAGTTAAATCAGGTACTAAGTCTTCATTTACGACATTACCATCTACATCCAAAATTTGAACCATTTCAAATTTCGACTGAGTATCATTTAATACTTTTACTGCATCGAATTGGGCTTGTAACTTAGGAGCCATTCAATTCACCATACCTTTCCCATATAATAGAAATTCATTTTATCCTCTCATAGTGTACCACAATTTATTTATACTGTTAAATATTTTAGTAAAGTTCTGTATTACTAAAAAAGATACAGTTTTTTACAACTGTATCATTCCAATCAACTAATCTGTACTAATGCTTATATTGCTAAAGATTATCAACATCTTGTTTTTCTTTATTCACTGTATTCATAGCTTTTGAATAATCTTTAAATTTATTTTGGAAATTCTTCTGAGCTTTATTCAATGAATCATTTTTTTCATCAACTTGTGATTGAGTTACACCATCTTGTTTAATAAGTTCGAACAAGTCTTTTTCTTTTTCCAATACATTTTTATACGCACTTGCATATTCATCATGTACTTTATATTTATTTTTTACAGCATCGTCTAATTGTTTAACTTCTTTTTTCTTATCATCACTTTTAATTTCATCAATATGTGACTTGCCTTTTTTAAACTGTTTTTCAGAATCATTTAGAGTTGATACTTCTTTATCGAATGTTTCTTGTCTCTGTTTGATATTCTCAAGAATATCATCAGCAGCTTTCTTACGAGTATCCTCATTATCACTATTAGCTTTTTTATATAAACCTTGCTTCTTTTCCTCAAGTGAGTTTAATTTTTTGCTAATGCTATTAATTGATTGCTCTTTATCAAAAGCTTTTTGAATATTTTCATTATAAGCTTTAACTTCTTTTTTATCTGTTGTACAGCCTGCTAATAAAATAGTTGATGCTGCTACTATCGCAACTGTTTTACGTAGTTTCATTGAGTGTAAACCTCCTAGTAGTCATTCGACTGTAATAATATAGAATTATACTTTATAAATCAAATGAAATAAGATAATGTACTTATTATTCATTTTTCTGTTATATTTTATTGTAAGGAAGGTGTATGACATGTTAACAATGAAAGATATTATAAGAGATGGTCATCCAACGTTACGTGCTAAAGCTGAAGACGTAAGTTTGCCTCTTTCTGATGAAGATAAAAATACATTAAAAGAAATGCGTCAATTTTTAATTAATAGTCAAGATGATGACATTGCAAAAAAATATGGTTTACGTTCTGGTGTAGGTCTAGCCGCCCCACAAATTAATGTTTCAAAACGAATGATTGCTGTCTATTTACCTGATGATGGAAATGGAAAAGCTTATGACTATATGCTAGTTAATCCTAAAATTATGAGTCACAGTGTTCAACGTGCTTATTTACCTACTGGAGAAGGTTGCTTAAGTGTGGATGAAAATATCCCTGGTTTAGTTCATAGACATTTCAGAGTAACTATTAAAGCGTTAGACATTGATGGTAACGAAGTTAAATTGAGATTAAAAGGTTACCCAGCAATTATATTCCAACATGAGATTGATCATTTAAATGGTGTTATGTTCTATGATTATATAGATCAAGATAATCCATTAACTCCATTACCTGATTCTGTTGAAGTATAACTTTTTAACAATTTTATTTTGCTCAAACTACTTTCAACGATGAAACTAGTTTGAGTTTTTTTTATTTGTATTATGGTTGTTAAATTGAATTTATTCCTTTTAATTATTTTAAAAAATATATATCGTTAATGAAGTAATGAAGAGATATAAACTGCTTTATTTATTTATATACATAATGTAAAATGAGTAGTAACTGAAATCTTAGTGTAACGCTAATTTTCAAATAATGAACGACATTAACAATTACCTTAGTGAAAACTTGAGAGTCAAATTTACTAGATATTTGTATGAATGAATATCAATTAGGTCGATAATCATCAAATGATTTTAAAATCATCATTTATACAGATTAATTTATCTTCTTATTTATGATTTATGAAGCAATTTCTATTGTCGTAATCAACAAGATTTGATGTATCAAGTTAATATATTAGGGTTCAGATTAATATAATCAATTTAGATGTTTAAATTTAGGAGGAACTATCCAATATGGCAGTATTTAAAGTATTTTTCCAACATAATAAAGATGAAGTAATCGTTCGTGAAAACACAAATACGATTTATGTTGAAGGTGAAACAGAAGAACAAGTAAGACGTTATTTAAAAAACCGCAATTACAATATCGAATTCATTACTAAATTAGAGGGCGCACATTTAGAATATGAAAAAGAACATTCTGATCATTTTAACGTGGAGAATGCTCAATAATGAAGCAATTACATGCTAACGAAGTAGGTGTATATGCTTTAGGTGGCTTAGGTGAAGTCGGTAAAAACACTTATGCTATCGAATATAAAAATGAAATTGTTATCATTGATGCCGGAATAAAATTCCCTGATGATAATTTATTAGGGATTGATTATGTTATTCCTGATTACACTTACCTCGAACAAAATCAAGACAAAATTGTCGGTCTATTCATTACACATGGACATGAAGACCATATAGGTGGTGTGCCCTACCTATTAAAACAAATTAATGTACCTATCTATGGCGGTCCATTAGCATTAGGATTAATTCGCAACAAGTTAGACGAACACAATTTATTACGTAACGCTTCACTAAATGAGATTACAGAAGATAGTGTTATTAAGTCTAAACACTTTGAAATATCATTTTACTTAACTACACATAGTATTCCTGAAGCTTATGGTGTAATAATTGATACACCTGAAGGTAAAATTGTTCATACAGGTGACTTTAAATTTGATTTCACTCCTGTAGGCGAACCTGCGAATATTGCTAAAATGGCAGAATTGGGTAAAGAAGGCGTATTATGTCTATTATCTGACTCAACAAATGCATTAGTACCTGATTTCACATTAAGTGAACGTGAAGTAGGTCAAAACGTAGATAAAATTTTCCGTAACTGTAAAGGACGTATCATATTTGCTACATTTGCTTCTAACATTTACCGTGTACAACAAGCGGTTGAGGCTGCTATTAAATATAATCGTAAAATAGTAACATTTGGTCGTTCCATGGAAAATAATATTAAAATCGGTATGGAATTAGGCTATATTAAAGCACCGCCAGAAACTTTTGTTGAACCAAATAAGATTAACAACATTCCAAAACATGAATTACTAATTTTATGTACAGGATCTCAAGGTGAACCGATGGCGGCTTTATCACGAATTGCAAATGGAACTCATAAGCAAATTAAAATTATACCTGATGATACTGTTGTATTTAGTTCATCACCTATCCCAGGGAACACTAAAAGTATCAATCGCACGATTAATGCATTATACAAAGCTGGTGCTGATGTTATCCATAGTAAAATTTCAAATATCCATACATCAGGTCACGGTTCTCAAGGCGATCAACAACTTATGCTTCGCTTGATTCAACCGAAATATTTCTTACCAATTCACGGTGAATATCGTATGCTTAAAGCGCATGGACAAACGGGTGTGGACTGTGGTGTTAAAGAAGAGAACGTCTTTATCTTTGATATCGGTGATGTACTCGCATTGACACATGACTCTGCTCGTAAAGCCGGTCGCATACCTTCTGGTAATGTGTTAGTAGATGGTAGTGGAATTGGTGATATAGGTAACGTTGTTATTCGTGATCGTAAATTATTATCTGAAGAAGGATTAGTCATTGTAGTGGTTAGTATTGATTTCAACACTAATAAATTACTTTCAGGTCCAGATATCATTTCTCGTGGTTTTGTGTACATGCGTGAATCAGGTCAATTAATTTATGACGCTCAACGCAAAATTAAAACCGACGTAATTTCTAAATTAAATGCTAATCCAAATATTCAATGGCATCAAATTAAATCTTCAATCATTGAGACATTACAACCTTATCTATACGATAAAACTGCTCGTCGCCCAATGATTTTACCTGTAATTATGAAAGTAAACGAAGATTAAATATAATGATGTAATCACATAGAGAAAGAGTCTGGGACATAATTCCTAGAGAAATAGCCAGTAAATGAGTTTTAACAAATTCATTTACTGGCTTCTTTATTTACAATACTTCGTATTGTTGGCTCGCTTTCTTAGGGGACAGCTTCAGCCTGTAGTCTTCAGCTTGTCCTGTTCCCTCAAGAGTCTCGCCAAAAAACTTTGTATTTATATGTAATTTTACATTGTAATACTTTTAAAAAATAAAGACTTTCGTATAATTTAATAAACATCACTAAACTAAATTAACGAGGTCCTTTATAAAAATTATAGCATGGCTCAAATTACTCTACCAATGGAAACTTCAGTTCTTATCCCCACAAATGATATTGTTGAAACAATTCCTGACAATGAATTCGATGTATCCAGACATCACCGTGGTGCAACTTCGTACTATCCTAAAATGATGTTAAAAGTGATTCTATATGCCTACACACAATCTGTATTCTCAGGTCTTATTTTTTTTAGAATTTCACCTATGAATCTTTTTCTTGATTAAAATAAAATTTGCTGGCAACGTTTTAACAAATGTAAATAATACAATTGTTTGAATCACGACCATTATCATTAATCCAATTCGAATATATAAGTTTGAAATCATAAAAATAGAAAAACCAACTACAATATATAAACTTATAAGTATTCTTATTTTTTCTTTCATAGTATACCCTTTGTATTTTTTTAAATTTTCAACATAATTTTTATAAATTTGAGTGCTTTCAAGCCATATTTTGAATTTCCGGGAACTATTAGTAAAACAAATCGCTGCTAAAATTAGAAAAGGTGTCGTAGGTAGTAATGGTAATACTGCCCCTGTAAATGCGATTACAGTAAATACTATTCCTAATGCTATTAATACATATCTCATGTAGTAGAATCATCACTCCATCATCTTATTCTCAAAAAATTGTTGCTGATTTTTAAATTCTTCTAACTGTTCATAAAAACATCACAAATATCAATGTTACTAAATATTAAATCAATAGCTTTTTTATTTAGTAGTCATTTAATAGTTGTGATGCAACATTTATCTTACAATTTTCTTTTCAAAACGATTTAAATCATTATCGTGTCCGATCATAATCAATATATCTCCAAATTCTATATTCATAGACGGGTCTGGTGATACAACAATCTCCTTGCCTCGTTTAATTGCTATAATATTGATTCCAAATTGCGCACGAATATCCAAATCAATAATCGATTGTCCTGTCATTTTTTCGCTTGCTTTTAATTCAACTAGTGAATGCTCATCTGCTAATTCAAGGTAATCTAAAACACTAGCACTTGCGACATTATGAGCGATTCGTCGTCCCATATCTCTTTCAGGATGGACAACTGTATCGGCACCAATTTTATTTAAAATTTTAGCATGATAATCGTTTTGAGCTTTAGCTGTAACTTTCTTAACACCTAACTCTTTGAGAATTAGCGTAGTTAATGTACTAGATTGAATATTTTCACCAATCGCTACTATAACATGATCAAAGTTACGTATACCTAAACTTTTCATCACTGCTTCATCAGTAGTATCAGCTACTACAGCATGGGTTGCAATATCACTATATTCATTGACGCGTGCCTCATCCCTATCAATTGCCATAACATCCATATCTAATGCATTTAATTCTCTTACAATACTTCCACCAAATCGGCCTAACCCAATAACAACATATTCTTTCTCCATTTAATGGCTACCCCTATCTATAAAAAATAAGGAAAAAGCTGAAACAATCGACATCATGTAGATTACTATTAACCAAGTTAATGTACATAGATGTTAATTATTTCAGCCCCCTTTTATTATTATAATTATTTTTTTCCTTCAACATATTCTTTATCGAATACAAATAATCTTAATAATAATATTAACGATGGAACTAATAAAAGTAAACCTAAAATAAATACAATCACTAGTGCTAAGCCCATTGAAGCATTAACACCTGAATCACTCACTTTGATATATGGATATAACAAGTAAGGTAATTTGCTAATTCCGTATCCATAAAAAGCGAATGCCATTTGTAATATAACCATGATAAATGCTAGACCATGATATTTCTTGATGAAGTTTAAAATTCCGGCTACTACAAAACAAATGAAGCTTAATGCAAACATCCACCAATAATTTTGAACTGCATTATTAAAATGATCTGCATTTTGAATTCTTAGAGATAAGAACACAAATAGAGAAATAATAATCATTGGAGGTCCCCAGAAAATAAACCATTGTCGCATATATTTATAAGCTACTTCGTCTTTAGCTTTCGAAGCATAATATGTTAAAAATCCAGAAGAAATATATAATACACTTATGATTGCTAGAAAGACGACTGACCATGCAAATGGACTTAGTAATAATTGAAACCAATCTAAATCAAAATGAGAACCACGTTCAGTAATATAGCCACCTTCAGATATAGTTAATACCGTTGCCAATGAAGCTGGTATTAACAAACCTGTAAGTCCATACATGATAATCCATGGTAATTTAGTATCCTGACCATAATGTTCAAACGCGTAAAAGCTTCCTCTAATAGAAATTAAAATCAACGCAATTGAACCAGGAACTAATAGCACAGTACCAAAGTATAACGCTGAATCAGGGAAAAATCCTACGAATCCGACAAAGAAAAAAACAAAGAAAACATTAGTAACTTCCCAAACAGGATTTAAGTAACGCTCTACTAAGTGATTTATCTTTTTCTCTTCCCCAGTTAATTTTGTGTGTAAGGTAAAGAAACCTGCACCAAAGTCAATTGAAGCAACAATGATATATAAGAATAAGAAAGTCCAAAGTACGGTAATACCTATAGTTGTGTAATCCATTAAGCATGACCTCCTTTTTCAATGACTTTATCTACATCATCTTGAGCAGGCTTGTCTTTGAACATGCGAATTAAAACATATGCAGATGTAAAAAGTAATACTAGATAAAGTAGCCCGAATAGAATTGTTACAAGTGTTATTCCTCCTGCCTGTGTAGCAGCTTCACTTACTCGCATATATCCTCTAACAATCCAAGGTTGACGGCCTACTTCAGTTAAAAACCATCCAAATTCAATTGCTAACATTGCAGCTGGTCCTGTGAGAAGAACAGCATATAACATACCTTTATGCGTAACGTATTTACGCAGTTTTTTAATCATTAAAGTTAAAATAAAGGCTCCTGAAATAACAAAACATAACACACCCATCGTTACCATTAAGTCAAAGAAATAATGAACGATTAATGGAGGTAATTCATTTTTAGGGAAGTCATTAAGACCCTCTACTTTAGTATTTACATTGTTATCCGCCAAGAAACTAAGCATACCTGGAATCTTGATTGCACCTTCAACTTCTTGAGTCTTTTCATTTAGAACTCCGAAAAATACTAAATCAGCCTTAGATTGTGTATCAAAATGCCATTCGTAAGCTGCAAGTTTTTCTGGTTGAACTTGATGTAAGAATTTAGCAGATAAGTCTCCAGCTAACATTGACAATAATGTTGATATGAAACCAACAATCATAGTCATCTTTAAGGCCTTTTTATGATATTCTGCATCTTTGTTGTATTTATTTTTCAATAATTTAAAAGCTGCAATAGATGCAAGAATAAACGCCATTGTCATACCTGCTGTAGCTACTACATGAAACGCCCTAACTAGGAATGATGAATTGAACATTGCTTCAAGTGGTTGTACATTAACCATTTTGCCATCTTTCATTTCAAAACCTGCTGGTGTATTCATAAATGAGTTTACAGAGGTAATAAAGAACGCGGAGAATGAACCACCAATGATGACTGGTATACTAATAATGAAGTGTGTCCATTTATTTTTAAAGCGATCCCATGTGTATAAATAAATACTTAGGAAAATGGCTTCAAAGAAGAATGCAAAAGTCTCCATAAATAAAGGTAAAGCAATCACATGCCCACCCATTTTCATAAATGTTGGCCAAATTAATGATAATTGTAAACCGATAATCGTACCAGTTACAACACCAACAGCCACAGTAATGGTATAACCTTTCGACCAACGCTTAGCTAGTGCTATATATTTAGGATCCTTGTTTTTAATTCCTAAAAATTCTGCGATTGCGAACATTAAAGGCATACCAACACCGACAGTCGCAAAGATGATATGTACTGCTAGAGTCATACCTGTTAGGAAACGACTAATTTCAACGGAATCCATAATTTTATCACCTTTTCTATATCTAATTTTTAAAAAGCAATTAATTTAAATTATATTATGTTCTAATTTCTAACTAAATCCTTTTGCTTAAATTTAAGAAAGATTTTTAATATGTAATTCACATAATTTTCACAGTTTGCAATTGAATCAAAAATTTTATATAGTAATTTTCATGATAATAACCATATTGGGAGTGAACTAAATTGACGGAATTAGTTATTTATACTCAAAATGATTGTCCGCCTTGTACATTTGTAAAAAATTATCTTACAGAACACAAGGTAGATTACATTGAAAAAAATATCTCGAATAATGAGTATCGTTCAGAGATGATTGATTACGATGCATTTGCTACACCTTTTATACTCTTAGATGGTGAACCAATGTATCAAGTTGATTTGTATAAAATCAACACTAAGTGTCACATTAAATCATAAAGTCATCACACTAATAACCTAACACTAAAAAGGAACTATTTAGTTGTTAGGTTTTTTTATTTTGTAATCAAAACCACCCGTGTGAACGGGTGGTTTGTTCTACGGCTATAAGCCTTCCTTACTGGCCAGCCCTAAAAGGGCGCTGACAGGTCAGCCAACTGCACTACTTTCCCAGCACCCCTAAAGGGGTACTATTTTTTTCGTCTTTTTTTAATTTCTTCTCCTGTAAAAGGATCAAGATATTCTTCCATTGAAATTTGATCTGCAACGATATCTTCTTGTAATTGATTACGAATATAATTTTCAATTACCTTTTTATTTCTACCTACTGTATCGACATAAAATCCTTTACATCAAAACTTTCTATTACAATATCTATATTTTAAATTAGCATGTCTATCAAAAATCATTAAACTACTTTTACCTTTTAAATATCCAACAAATGAGGATACTCCTAATTTAGGCGAAATACTAACTAACATGTGAATATGATCTTTACATGCTTCTGCTTCTATTATTTCTACGCCTTTTCTTTCACATAGTTGACGCAAAATAACTCCAATATCCCTTTTTATCTTTCCGTATATCACTTGTCTTCTATATTTTGGTGCAAAGACTATGTGATACTTACAATTCCATTTTGTATGTGCTAAACTGTTTGTGTCGGATGACATTAAATAGCATCTCCTCGTGTTGAATATTTGGTTGGCTGACCAATATATATTCTAGCACGTAGAGATGCATTTTTTTAGATAACGGTGAAACCTTTTCTGAACCATACGCATAGCGTATGGTTTTCTTTATACAACTAATATAAAAGAGTCTGGGACATAAACCCTAGAGAAATAGCCAGTAAATGAGTTTTAACAAATTCATTTACTGGCTTCTTTATTTACAATACTCCGTATTGTTGGCTCGCTTTCTTAGGGGACAGCTTCAGCCTGTAGTCTTCAGCTTGTCCTGTTCCCTCAAGAGTCTCGCCAAAATACTTTGTATTTATATGTAATTTTACATTGTAATACTTTAAAAAAATAAAGCACTTTCGTATAATTTAATAAACATCACTAAACTAAATTAACGAGGTGCCTTATGTATAAAAATTATAACATGACTCAACTTACTCTACCAATGGAAACTTCAGTTCTTATCCCCACAAATGATATTTCACGACATGTAAATGATATTGTTGAAACAATTCCTGACAATGAATTCGACGAATTCAGACATCACCGTGGTGCAACTTCGTACCATCCTAAAATGATGTTAAAAGTGATTCTATATGCCTACACACAATCTGTATTCTCAGGTCGTAAAATAGAAAAAATGCTTAATGATAGCATCCGAATGATGTGGCTATCACAAAATCAAAAACCTTCTTATAAAACAATTAATCGATTTAGAGTAAATCCAAAAGTAGATGCTTTATTAGAATCTTTATTTATTCAATTTTACAGTCAGTGTGTAAAACAAAATCTTATAGATGATAAAGCTATTTTTATTGATGGTACAAAAATTGAAGCAAATGCCAATCGATATACATTTGTATGGAAAAAGAGTATTCAAAACCATGAATCAAAGATGAATGAGGATTCTAAAGCCCTCTACCATGAATTGGTAACCAATAAAATCATACCGGAAATTAAAGAAGATCATGATAATGAATTAACAAAAGAAGAAATAGATTTGATTGGTAGTCACTTAGATAAAGAAATCGAAGATTTAAACCAACATATCAACAATGAAAAATGTACTAAAACAAGAAAACAAATACGTCTCAAAAGAACTAAAATCAAAAAATACAAAAAGCAAATCAATGATTATTTTGAGCGAAAGTATCGATACGAATTTCAAAAATCTATTTTAAAGGATAGAAATAGTTATTCTAAGACAGATCATGATGCGACATTTATGAGAATGAAAGAAGATCACATGAAAAATGGACAACTTAAGCCAGGGTATAATTTACAAATAGCGACAAATTCCCAATTTGTTTTATCTTATAATGTGTATCAAAATCCAACGGATACTAGAACGATGATTCCATTTTTAAATTCAATTCAAGAGACCTACGGTCATTTACCTGAATATATTGT
This sequence comes from Staphylococcus haemolyticus, assembly GCF_006094395.1. Taxonomy (NCBI): domain Bacteria; kingdom Bacillati; phylum Bacillota; class Bacilli; order Caryophanales; family Staphylococcaceae; genus Staphylococcus; species Staphylococcus haemolyticus. The sequence goes on from NZ_CP035291.1 coordinate 1,818,923, forward strand.
AGCTGATGCAGGTTATGGTAGTGAATCAAATTATAAGGCAATTATAGATGACTTTAATCGAACGCCACTCATAACATATGGAATGTTTATAAAAGATAAAACTAAAAAATATAAAAGTGACATCTTTAATACTCAAAATTGGAACTATGACGAAATTAATGACGAATTCATTTGTCCGAATAATAAACGGCTAGGTTTTAAAAGATATGCCTATCGTCATGATAAGTATGGTTATAAGCGAGACTTCAAATTATATGAATGTGATGATTGTTCAGAATGTCCTCTGAAAAATCAATGTATGAACTTCAATTCAAAAACAAACAAAAAAATAATGAAGAATTATAACTGGGAATATTTTAAATCCCAAATTAACAAAAAGCTTTCAGAACCAGAAACAAAAAATATCTACAGTCAAAGAAAAATTGATGTGGAACCTGTTTTTGGATTTATGAAGGCTATTTTGGGTTTCACTCGGATGTCTGTCCGAGGACTCAATAAAGTCAAAAGAGAACTTGGTTTTGTATTAATGGCACTTAATATAAGAAAAGTAGTAGCTCAACGAGCTGAAAATAATCAAAAAATTTATAAAAAAGACAATTTCTATATTATTTCAATAGAAATTGTCTTTTTTTCACTTATCCAAGAACTTTATGTCCCGGACTCTTCGAATACATCATTATTTAGAAATGTTATTAACTAAATCTTTTACTTCTTCTTGAGTAGCACAATTAATTGCACGATTTGCTAATTCAGACATTTCATTTTTACTTAAACCATTAATTTGTCTTCTAGCTTTTAAGATAGATGTCGCACTCATTGAGAATTCATCTAATCCTAAACCTAATAATAATGGGATAGCTGTTTCGTCTCCAGCCATTTCACCACACATACCAGTCCATTTACCTTCTTTATGAGAAGCTTCAATGACTTGTTTAACCAAGCGTAAAATAGCTGGGTTATAAGGTTGGTATAAGTATGAAACGCGTTCTGACATACGGTCAGCTGCCATAGTATATTGAATTAAATCATTAGTACCAATACTGAAGAAATCCATTTCTTTAGCAAAGATATCAGCTAAAGCAGCTGTAGATGGAATCTCAACCATGATACCTAACTCAATTTCATCAGAAACGTCATGACCATCATTTTTAAGATTTTCTTTTTCTTCTAACAGAATGGCTTTAGCATCACGGAATTCATTGATTGTAGCTACCATTGGGAACATAATGTTTAATTTACCGTAAGCTGACGCGCGTAATAATGCACGTAATTGTGTTCTGAAAATATCTTGTTGATCTAAGCATAGACGAATTGCTCTGTAACCTAAGAATGGGTTCATTTCTTTAGGTAGATTTAAATAAGGTAACTCTTTATCGCCACCAATATCTAAGGTACGAACTACAACTCGTTTGTCTTTCATTGTTTCTAGCACTTTTTTATAGGCTTCAAATTGCTCATCTTCAGTTGGCATTTGATCTCTACCCATATATAAGAATTCAGTTCTATATAAACCGATTCCTTCAGCACCATTTTCCATTACACCGTATAAATCATCAGGTGTACCGATATTAGCAGCTAATTCAGCATGTTCACCGTCGATTGTTACCGTTTCAGCATCACGTAATTTTTGTAATTCTTTTTTATCTTCAAAGAAACGTTCACGTTTGTTTTGATAAGCAATTAACTCATCTTCTGTAGGGTCAACAATAACGTCACCTGTGATTCCGTCAACGATAACCATATCGCCTTGTTTAACTTCTTTAGTAACTGATTTTGTACCAACAACTGCAGCAATTTCTAATGATCGACTCATAATTGCTGAATGGCTCGTACGACCTCCAATATTTGTTACGAAACCTTGAACAAATTCTTTATTTAATTGTGCAGTATCTGAAGGCGTTAAGTCGTTACCAACAATAATAACACTTTCATCAATCATACTTGGATTTGGTAATTCAACACCTAAAAGATGTGCTAGCACACGTTTAGATACGTCTCTAATATCTGCTGCACGCTCTCTCATGTATTCATTATCCATAGATTCGAAGATTGTAATAAATTGTGAAGTTACTTCATCAAGCGCTTCTGGGGCACTTACTTTTTCGTTCGCAATTTTGTCTTCGATTGGTTGAATCAACTCTGGATCATCAAGTACTAATAAATGCGCATCAAAGATTGCGGCTTTATCAGGACCTAATTGTTTTTCAGCATTATTTCTGATTTTTGTTAATTCAATTTTAGAAGCTTCTAACGCATTTTTGAATTTTTGGATTTCGGCATCAGTATCAGTGACTTTTTCATTAGTGAATGATAAATCAGGTTCTACTAATAAATAAGCTTTAGCAATTGCGACACCGTCTGATGCCGCAATACCATTAATTAATTTTGACATAATTATTCAGTTAAACCTTCTTTAGATAAGACATCACTGATAGCTTGAATTGCGTCTGCTTCATCGCTTCCATCAGCATAGATAGTGATTTCAGCATCTTTACCTACACCTAAACTCATAACACCCATGATTGATTTTAAGTTAACTTTTTTACCGTTATATTCTAATTGAATATCTGAATCAAATTTTGATGCAGTTTGAACTAACATAGTTGCAGGACGTGCATGAATACCAGTTTCATCGATAATTACATAAGATTTTTGTTCCATAATCTATTTCTCCTTCGCAAAGTTAGAATATTCAAATTTGTCATAATCTAACATAATTTTATACCATAACACTACCAAAATATAATACTAAATTCAATTCTAATAGGATTGAAAAACTATTATAATCGGTTTTTATAGAAATAAACAAGTGTTTCAAATTGTATAAATTAGATTCTAATCTTCAATATTTATTACTTACTTATGATATGCACAAAACACTAATTAAAATCTCTATAACAACTTCGGTTTAAATGATAATTTAAGACAAATTTGTATGATAATTATTTTAGCTTTATCACTAAGCTCACTTCAATTATACTACAACATTTTCAATTTAAATAATATCATGAAGCACTTTTTCACATTTTTCGATATGTTCACGTCCAAGTTTATTCATGAAATAATAGCTTATTGATGCTGAGACAGCTTGTCCCACAACTGGGAACCATTTAGTTTGTTTTGCTGCCGCACGTTTTGCCATATCTCTAATGATCACTTTAAGCACTGCACTAGACACTTTTTTACCGATAAATGAACTACCTTGTATAGCAGCTGCTGCAAGAATTCGTTCTTTCACATCATCGCCAAGTGTATTAACTTGTTTGTGATCTAAACCATAAATTTTATTAATATCTTCAATAATATCTCTCATTAATTTAATATCTACACCGAAATCTAATCCTGGAATTGGTACAACACTCATACCTGAAGATAAAAGTGACTTCTTCTTCACAATTGTTTCTGCTTTAGCTCTGCGCTCAGCTATTTCTTCTTTAGTTGTTGGCAAAATACTTTTTTCTTTAATTTCTTCAATGTTTAGAACTTTATTACCAACTTTGTTTGTAACTCCACTTGAAAATCTATTCATAATGCCCATTAATAGACACACCTTTCATAATTCATTCATTACACATTTATACCCACTTTTTATTATTTAATACTTGATATTAATGAATACAGCTTTTAAATATTTTGAGGGTTTATAGTGCGGATGTGTTTTAAAGTCCTTAGGTAAGCCCATTACTTCCTCAATTTCGTATGTTACACCCGCTTCGTTAAGTGTTGTTTTAATAACATTTTTAAATGCTTTTAATGAGAAAGTACTTGAATTTGTACATAATAATAACGAGCCATTTGGAGCAAGTATACTTAATGCACCATTAATTAAATCATCATAATTCTTTTGTACTGAGAATGTTTTCTTCTTATTTCTTGCAAAACTTGGTGGATCAATAACTATTGTGTCGAATACTTTACCATGTCGTGCAGCATAATTGTAAAAATCAAATGTATCCATGACATATATATATTGACTTTTAGGGTCAATACCATTTAAACCAAAGTTTTCTTCAGTTAAACTACGTGAACGGTTGGCTAAATCCACACTTGTCGTTGATTTAGCATTTTGAGCAGCCACTACTGAAAACGCACCTGTATAACTAAATAAATTTAGTATATCTTTCTCTTTTGCAAAATGATCACGTAATTTCTTACGTACTTCTTTTTGATCTAAGAATATACCTGTCATCAAACCATCATCTAGGTCTACATTGTAAAATGTAAAATTCTCCTCTATAACTATTGGAAAATCAGGTGCTTCACCGATTACATGTCCACCGGTGTATTCAGAGTCTTTAAAACGCATTTTTTCATAAATTGACTTAAATGGAAATACTTGTTGAATGGCTTCAATGACATTATAGCGAAACTTATATATCCCCTTTGAATACCATTGAATCAATAAGTGGCCATCGTAATTATCGATTGTTAAACCTCCAACACCATCGCCTTCAGCGTTAAATAGTCTAAACGCATTGGTTCCTTCAATGTGATAGTAATAATCACGCTCTTGTAATGCAATTTGAAATTGTTTTTCGAAAAAAGAAGTATTAATGGCTTCGTTTTGATCATAACTCAATACCCAGCCTAAACCCTTATGTTGACGTCCTACATATGCAGTAGCAATGTACTGTTCTTGACCGTTCATAAGATAAAATAAATCGCCTTCTTTTAAATGATCATTTTTATAAATATCATCTTCATCCACAAGTGGATATTGATTTAAATACTTTGATTCCTTACCTCTATTTAAAGTTGCTATTTTCATTTTTTAAACGCTCCTAATTAGAATGCTTTTGTAGTTTAAAGTTTATAAAAAATTTCTAAATATTATTCGTTATTATTTTAACAAATATGAATTTGTCATTACACAAAATAACATAAACAAAAAAGGTGGATCGCGAAGTCTATTTTGTCACCATAGATTTCACGCTTCCACCTAAGTAAAATTTGAAATAATTAAGGTTTTTCTCTCAATTGTAACGTAAATGCGATAATAACCGCCATCAACATTAAGATTAGAGTTGGAGTAATAAAAATCGATAATAATAATCCATGAATCATAATGTTTACGAATTCAGTTAACAATTTAAAGAATAGAATACTAATCATAAATAATTGTAAATAATAATATTTACCTCTTAAGAAATGTGTAAATGTAGTTGCAATGTATGTAATGATTACAAACATTAACAATAACAATGTTACCCATTCAACAACATATTGCGTTTGAGATAGTTCCCATTCACCAGAAACAAACAATGCGTTTCTGTTATTAAATTCAATAAATGTAAATAAGAATAGAATGAAGCCACAGAATATTTCTACATATGCTGGTTTAATCCATTTAGGACGTCTCATCCAATTTGGTATATCATCTTCTTCAATATTAAATACATTTTTGAATTTATTTTTAAATTTATCACGTTTTGATCTGATTTTTTCTAAATCGACACTTCTTCTCGTCTTACGTGCATATTCTGATGTTTTATCTTGAAGTTGTTTAAAATGAACTTTAGACTGATTCGAAACATTTCCCTTACTTGTTCTTGATAATTCAGGTTCTTCTTCACCCAATTCTTCTTTAGTTAATGGTAAAGCTCTTCTTAAGAATAGGAAATTCCATATTGAAGCTTGCGCTAATAACCACATAACTAAGAAAAATGTATTTACACTTAAGATATCTATTGGTGCAATTTCATTGGCATCAATTTTACCGTATAGAGAAATTTGAGTAATTAAATAACTTATTCCGTATGAAAAGATAATCCATAGATAATGGCTTTTTCTATTAGCAACATTAAGTTCATCTTTATATACAATGTAGCCTGTGTGAATTATAAAAGGAATAATAAAGATAATTGCCCAAAAACTGTACACTTGAGTCATTAAAGTAATTGAAATGAGGAAGTATAAAATCCCAATAATTAAAAAGAAAATTGAGATGTCGTAATCATATTTCGTAGTTCTAAATAATGCATATCCAATAAGCATTACAAGAATACCAAACAGAATAATTATGACTGCACTAATAATAGGAAAGCTGCCTATGAACCTACTCATCACTCTAATTATTTCACTGAAGAATGCATTAAGAAAATCCCATAAATTATGAATTTTCAACTCAACTTTTTCTTTATCTTTTAATTGATTGATTAAAGGTAAGTTTATTAATATTATGAGACCCGTGAAGAGTGAAACGATACCGATAATATAACTAAAAATTATCTCGGTGTGTTTCTTAAGAAAAGACATACTGTTCACCTCAAAATTCATTATATAGTAAGATGTTCATCTTGTCTTTATTAAACAATAAAATACATCTCGAGACCTATATAAGTTTATCCTACTTTTATGTGGGTAAACTTAAATTGTAATCATTAATCTATCAAGGAGTGTTAATTATGACAAACGAAGATGCTAAAAAAGCAAAAGAAGTAGAAGAAAAATTAAAAGAACAAAAAGAAGAAAAAACTGATGACATCGAACAAACTAAAAAAGATGTTCAAGACACTTTAGATTAATTATTAAGAAATCTCAATTCGCAGGAGTTGAGAACAATATACTATTTAACCGCTACACTGCTAAAAAGTAGTAGTTAACTAAAAACTGAGAGAACGCTCTTTCCGAGCTTTTCTCAGTTTTTATTTTTAATACAAGGTTTAAACATTTTAGAGATTTCACTAGTTAAGTGTATTAGGGAATAGCGTATTCAGAGTAAAACCAAATCAAATCCCCTTTTTTATTTGTAACTTAGCAAAATCATCTTGACATTAAATCTTAAAAGTCATACATTTAAAATAAATTAAATATAAAATGCACTAGGGGTGTGTATACTGAGATGAGGTTTAACCTCGAACCCTTTGAACCTGAACTAGTTAAAACTAGCGTAGGAAAGTGTTGCTAATATAAATAATTGTGGTAAATACATATAGCATTTTATTTAAATTCACGCACAACTTTCTACGGATGGTTGTGCGTTTTTTAGGAGGAAATAACATGTCAAAAGGTTTAAAGCTTTCAGAAATATTAGTAACTGTTCTGATTGCAGTAGTATTTGCTATTATTTATAACTTATGGTGGTTTGCATATAATGTGGCCCAAGTTGCCGGTGTTCACATTGAGCAATTAACTTATGGCGTTTGGTTTATGGCAGCTATCGTTGCGTATTTAATAATTCCTAAACCTGGTATTGCACTAATTGCAGAATTTGCCGCAGGTGCTGGTGAAACAATTGTTATGGGTAAATTTGATATCCCTACAATTGTATATGCTATCCTTCAAGGTTTAGCTTGTGAAATTATTTTTGCTATTTTCAAATATAAATCTAGATCATTAATGGTTGCTATATTAGCAGGATTAGCAACTGCATTAATTTCATTTCCAGTTGATTATTATTACGGTTATTTAGCTGAAGTCGCAGGATGGAATCTTCTTTTATTCATTATCTTCCGTTCTATTAGCGGTATTGTCATTGCAGGCTTATTATCTTATCTGATTGTTAAAGCATTAGATCAAACAGGTGTAACGAAATTATTCCGCCCTGCATCTCAAAAAGACTACGACAACCTATAAGGGGAAATTAAAGTGTTAAAAGCGAAAAATTTACGTCTAAAATATCCTAACGGCGAACGTAAAATCTTCGATAATTTAAATATTGAAATTAAAGATAAAGAAAAAGTGCTTTTACTAGGTCCTTCTGGATCTGGTAAGAGCACATTGCTTAATGTTTTAAGTGGTATCGTTCCAAATCTAATTGAATTACCGATGAAATATGATGAGCTTGAAATTGACCCACACTCCGGCGTCATTTTTCAAGATCCAGATACGCAGTTTTGTATGCCTAAAGTGTATGAAGAACTTGCTTTCGTTCTAGAAAATAAGCAAGTACCACACAATGAAATGGACGCACTTATAGAGAATGCTTTAGCATCGGTTGATTTAAATGTTACGGACAATACTTTTGTCAATCATTTAAGTGGTGGCATGAAACAAAAGCTCGCTATTGTTGAAACTATTTTACAAGAAGCTAATACGCTTTTCTTAGATGAGCCTACTGCCATGTTAGATGTAGATGCTACAGCTGATTTGTGGCAACGACTTATTCAGTTATGGTCCGATCAAACTGTGCTTATTGTCGAACACAAAGTTGAACATATTTGGGAGCATGTCGATAGAGTCATCTTATTGAATTATGAAGGGCAAATCATAGCAGATGGCACACCGGATTACATATTAAACAACTGTGAGCATTTACTCACTGAATTTGGCGTTTGGCATCCTCATGCTTGGGATTATGCGCCAAAGCCGATTACATTTCCATCTAATGAAGCTGAAACATTATTTACTTTTAAGAATGGTCAAGTTATTCGTGGTAAAAAACAATTATTCCAGACATCCGAATTAAATGTTCATTCTGGAGAATGGATTACGATAACTGGGAAAAATGGTACAGGTAAAACAACGCTGTTAGAATCAATGATGCAACTTATAAAATATGAAGGCACGATGGCTTATAAGAATACAATATTGAAGAAAATTAAAGATGCAGCCAAGCATATGTATCTCGTTTATCAAAACCCTGAATTACAATTTATAACAAATTCAGTTTATGAAGAAATATATATACATTATAATCATCAAGAACCTTCAATCGCTGAAAATGAAACGATGAAACTTTTAAAATTATTGCATTTAGAAGCTATTAAAAACCAACATCCATTTGAATTATCTATGGGTCAGAAACGACGTCTTAGCGTAGCTACTGCACTAAGTTCAAAAGCCGACATCATCTTGCTAGATGAACCAACATTCGGACTGGATAGTCACAATACATTCCAATTGATTGAACTTTTCCAAGAAAGCGTCTCTAGTGGTCAAACCATCATTATGGTTACACACGACCCGGAAATCATTCATCGCTATCCAACACGTCGTTTAATCGTCGAAGATAACCAACTCATTGAAGAGGAAGGTGAATCACATGTTTGAACGTTGGAAGAAACACTATTCCTTTGTAGATGACGTTAATATCATTACGAAACTTTTACTTGGTGTAGCGCTATTCATTTTCATTATATTTGTCCATAATTTTGATTATATGATTTACATTACCATTATTATGTTTTTATTTTTAATGGCATTTAATGGTACGCAGTTTAAAATTACCGGAGCCTTTATTTTAGCCACTGTGCTATTTGCGCTATTATCGTCATTATTTATGATTCTTTACGGCGATGGTACACATATGTTATTTAAATGGGGCATTATTCAAATTAGTACTGAAAGTATTGTACGTGGCTTGCATTTATCATTACGTACAATTACAGTGTCGATGTTTGGTATTTTATTGGCCCTCACATCCGAAATTGTCATGATTTTTTATAGCCTAATGCAACATTTAAAAGTAAAACCTAAAATTGCATATGCGTTTATGGCTGCGATCAGAATGGTCCCTCTCATTTTCACATCACTCATTCAATTGAGACGTTCGCTTAAAATGCGTTATCAAATGATTGATGCTTCAAATTATAGAGGGCTTAAACGTCTAAAACATTTATTAATACCTATCTTAAGTCAAAATATCCGTCGTGCGCATCAATTGTCTGTTGCGATGGAATCTAAAGGCTTCAAAGATGGCCCAAGAACATATTATTATAAAGCACCGTTTTCTTATAAAGATATTTTATTTGTAATTTGTGTTGTGGCCATATTAATCATCGCATTTTATCTTTCACAATACTTCCCTATCACTGGGATTACTGATGCTCGTGTATCAGGTTATACCTCATAAAAAAATAGGGCGTATCACTGTCCATCAGGATACGCCCTATTTTTTACATTTACTTATTCAATGCCTTATTTCCAATATCATGACGATAAAATAGGTTATCACTCTTAATTTTTTCTACATTGTTATAAGCTACTTTCTGTGCATCTTCAATTGTTGCACCTTTTCCAAGAGCTAATATCACTCTGCCTCCTGAAGTAACAAATGCATCATCTTCTTTACGCAATCCACTCACAAAATAAGTATCATTTAATTCAAAGCCTGCTACTTTAGTTCCTTTAGCGTAACTTCCTGGATATCCTTTAGAAGCTAACATAACTCCTACAACAAAATCATCTTGCCATTGAAATAGAATAGGTTCTTTACGATCTAAAGCAACAATTTGAGCCATTAAATCACTTTCCAAACGACTTAATAAGACTTGAGCTTCAGGATCACCAAAGCGCGCGTTAAATTCAATTACTTTAGGGCCTTCTGACGTTAAAATCGCACCAATATAAAGTAATCCAAAGTAATCATAACCTTCAGCTTTCATCGCTTTTGCAATAGGCTGTGCAATATCTTTATTCGTACGTGTTAAAACATCTTCAGTTATATGTGGCACCGGACAATATGCACCCATTCCTCCAGTGTTTGGTCCTTCATCATTATCAAAAGCACGTTTATGGTCTTGCGCAATACAATCAAATGGAACTGCATAATCCCCGTTAATAAAAGTCATTAATGAAAATTCTTCACCCTCTAAAAATTGCTCAAAGACCACTTCACCATGTTCTTCAGGATAAAGTGTTTCTACTGCTTTAATTGCGTCTTCACGTGTTTCAGCAATGATTACACCTTTACCAGCAGCTAAACCATCTTTTTTAACTACAATTGGTAAATCACAATGATTTACATACGCCAGCGCATCTGTTTTGTTATTAGTTTCTTTATATTCTGCTGTTGGAATATTATATTTTTGCATAATTTTTTTAGCGAATAGCTTAGATCCTTCAATTTGAGCTGCATCCTTATTAGGACCAAACACTTTAACTCCAGTTTGACGTAATTTATCTGGCAATCCATCAATTAATGGTTGTTCAGGACCAACAACCACCCATTCAATCTTATTTTCTTGAACAAAGTTTAAGATGGCTTCATGATCACTTTCCGCAATGTCAGTATGCACTTCTGCAACATTAACCATAGCGTCATTACCTGGAATTGCGTGTAATTGATCAATTAATGGTGATTGACGCAATTTATTAGCTAAAGCGTGTTCTCGGCCACCCGCTCCGATAACTAAAACATTCATCATTATTACCCCTTCCATTATTTAAATGATAAATTAATGCTTGAAGTGACGCATACCAGTTGTCACCATAGCAATGCCATATTTATTCGCCATATCAATTGAATCTTGGTCTTTAATTGAACCACCAGGTTGAATAATAGCTTTAATACCATGCTGTGCAGCCAATTCAACGGTATCATCCATTGGGAAGAAACCATCTGAAACTAGGGCAACATTGTCATTGATTTCTATTGCACGCTCTAACGCAATTTTTGCAGAGCCAACACGATTCATTTGACCAGCACCAATCCCTACCGTTTGTTTCGTATTACTCAAGATGACAGCATTACTTTTTACAGAAGGGATTACTTTCCAACCTAATAGCATCGCATCCCACTGATCGTCGGTAGGTGCCTTGTCAGTTACAACTTTCATATCTTCTTTAGCAACTTCAAAGTTATCTTTGTCTTGGACTAAATAGCCACCAGATACAGAAACAAATTCTTCTTCACGATTATCAATCGTCATATCAATTTCTAATAGACGTATGTTTTTCTTTTTAGTTAAAATGTCTAAAGCTTCATCAGTAAATCTTGGAGCAATCACTACTTCTAAAAATATAGCATGTAATGTTTCAGCTAAATCAGAAGTTACGGTTCTATTTAATGCAATAATGCCACCAAAGATCGATTGGTTATCTGCATCATAAGCATGTTTAAATGCAGTTTCAATATTATCTCCAATACCAACACCACAAGGGTTCATATGTTTAACTGCAACGGCAGCAGACTCTTTAAATTTCTTAACAAGTGAAAGTGCAGAATCAGCATCTTTAATATTGTTAAAACTTAAAGCTTTACCATGTAATTGTTTAGCACCTGCAATTGTGTGTTTGCTATTCGAAGTACGAACAAAACGCGCTGATTGTTGAGGATTTTCACCATATCTTAATTGTTCGCTATCTCCTTTAAAGAAGCTTACAATAGCATGATCATATTCGTTCGTATGTGCAAAAACTTTGATCATTAATTCTTTACGGAAATCCTCATCGAGTCGGTCTTCCTTTATGCGTTCAATGACTTCATTATAATCAGCTGGATGTACAATTGTAGTCACATGTTTAAAGTTTTTAGCTGCAGCACGTAACATAGTAGGTCCGCCAATATCGATGTTTTCAATTGCTTCTGCTTCAGTTACATCTGGTTTTGCGACTGTTTTTTGGAAAGGATATAAGTTAACTACTACCATATCGATTAAATCAATATGTTGTTCTGATAACTGTTCTAAATGTTCAGGTTTATCACGATCTGCTAAAATGCCACCATGTACTGCCGGGTGTAATGTTTTAACACGGCCATCCATAATTTCAGGAAATTGTGTTAATTCTGAGACAGATTTCACCGGTACAGAAGCATCTTCTAAAGCACCTTTAGTTCCTCCAGTTGAATATAATTCATAATCTAATTTGATTAAAGATTTAGCAAACTCCACTATTCCACTTTTGTTTGAGACACTTAAAATTGCTTTTTTCATGATTAGATTAACTCCTTATTTAATAACTTTAGCTATAACACTTGGATAAAGTTCATACTCCAAACGCTTTACACGTTCTTCCAAATTCTCTTTAGTATCGTCCTGTTTTATATCACATTGTCGTTGTTCAATAATTTCTCCCGTATCCATACCACTATCAACATAATGTACAGTTGAACCAGTTACCTTATCGCCACTATTAAACGCTTGTCCAATAGCATCTTTCCCCTTATATTTCGGTAATAGTGATGGATGGATGTTTAAAATTTTACCTTCGTAAGCGTCTAATAAATCAGGTCCAATTAATCGCATATAGCCAGCAAGTATTATCCACTCAACTTCTTCACGTTGTAACAGTTCTATTAAATGTTGTTCGTAATCTGCTTTTGATTCGAAATCTTTAGGTTCATTAATATTGACAGCTACTTTTAATTGTTCAGCACGTTTGACGCAGTAAGCATCGTGATAATCAGTATATAAAGATGTAATTTCTATATTATTGAGTTCCCCTTTATCTGCGTATAATACAATATTTTCGAAATTACTACCTGAACCAGATGCAAATATTGCTACTTTAGCCACTACTCTACCCCCTCAAGATGAATAGGCGTGTCTTTGTCTTCAATAATTTCACCTATTTCGAAAGCAGATATACCCTCTTGTTTTAAAATATCGAGTGTTTGCGCAACATCTTTTTTATCGATTATGACAGTGAAACCAATCCCCATATTAAAGACATTGTACATTTCTTTAGTATCTATATTGGCTTGTTGTTGTAGCCAATTAAATACGTTTGGTGTTGGAAATGCTTGTGTATCAATGTTAGCTGCTAAACCTTCTGGTAACCCACGTGGAATATTCTCATAAAAACCACCACCAGTGATATGATTCATTCCTTTAATTTGAACAGCTTTTTTTAGAGCAAGAATAGGTTTTACATATAGCTGCGTTGGTGCTAGAAACGTTTCTAAGTACGTACGACCATCAAAATCGTCATTTAAATCTATACCAGATTCTTTAATTAATTTACGTACTAAGCTATAACCATTTGAATGTATTCCGTTAGAGGCTAAACCAATGATGGCTTGACCTTCTTGAATTGCTGATCCATCAATATAGTCGTCTTTCTCGACTGCTCCAACAGCAAATCCGGCAAGGTCATATTCACCTTCATGATACATTTCACCCATTTCAGCTGTTTCTCCACCAATAAGTGCAGTGTTAGTCTCTTCGCATCCATCACTCACACCTTTAACAATCTGTTCGATTACTTCTGGAACAACTTTATTCGTTGCAATATAATCTAAGAAATATAATGGCTCAGCACCAGTAGTCAAAATATCGTTTACACACATCGCTACTGCATCAATTCCGATTGTGTCGTGTTTATCATTATCAATAGCCAATTTCAATTTAGTACCAACACCATCTGTACCAGAAACTAGTACGGGTGCCTTCATATTTAATTGAGACAAATCAAAGGTAGCACCAAATCCACCTAAACCACCTAGTACCTCTTTACGCATTGTTCGTTTAACATGACTAGACATTCTCTCAACCGCTTCATAACCTGCATGAATATCAACACCTGATTGTTCATAAGCTTTAGACATGAATATTACCCTCTCTATCAAAGTAGTGTTTATGATTATTAATATAATCCTGTTGACGTTGACTTAAGTTCTTATAATATTTATCTTCATAATCAAATAGTCCTGCTGGATAATCACCTGTAAAGCTCTCTACACATAAACCACTATACGGTGCGTCATAATCTAATCCAATCGATTCAATTAGACCGTCTACGCTTAAATATGATAATGAGTCTGCACCAATATAATCACAAATTTCTTTAGGTGACTTACTTGCAGAAATGAGTTCAGCAGTCGTTGAAACATCTATACCGTAAAAGCTTGGGAACATAAATTCTGGAGAAGCGATTCTTACATGAACCTCTTTAGCTCCGGAGTCCTTTAACATTCTGACAATACGTTTACTCGTTGTTCCACGCACAATTGAATCATCAACTAATACAATTCGTTTACCTTCTACGATATCCTTGACTGCCGACAATTTAACGCGGACACCTTGTTCTCTTAACTCTTGAGTCGGTTGGATAAATGTGCGAGCTACATATTGGTTCTTCACCAACCCCATTTCATAAGGTAGGTGACTTTCTTCAGCATACCCACTTGCAGCTGATAATGATGAGTTGGGTACACCAATAACCATATCTGCATTTGCAGGGCTTTCTTGTGCTAATTTTTTTCCAGATGCTTTACGAACAGCATGAACATTTTTGCCAGCAATAGTAGAATCAGGACGAGCGAAATAAATATATTCCATAGCTGAAATAGACGTATTTGTATGACTCGTATATGATTTCACTTCAATACCTTCATTATTAATAACAACATATTCTCCAGCATGGATATCTTGCACATATTCAGCACCTAATACATCAATGGCACATGTTTCACTAGCTAAGATGTACGTGTCATCTTGCATTTTACCTACTACCAGTGGACGGATAGCGTTAGGATCTACTGCTCCATATAATGCATCTTTAGTAAGTATTGCAAATGTGAATCCGCCTTTAATTTGTCGCAAGCTCTCTTTTAACGCTTCTTCAAAAGTTGGTGCTTTACTTCTGCGTATTAAATGCATAATCACTTCAGTGTCAGATGAAGAATGGAAGATTGCACCATGTTTTTCCAAATATTGACGTAACGTCTGGGCATTAATTAAATTACCATTGTGGCAAATCGCAACGCTCATATCGTAAAAGTGATATAAAAATGGTTGTATATTTTCAATCCCTTTATTACCTGATGTGGCATAGCGAACATGGCCAATGGCGTTGTGTCCATCTTTAAGTTGATCCATTTGATCACCTTTAATTGCTTCTGTTAACAATCCAAGACCTCGTTCACCTTTTAAAATTTCTCCATCTGATACAACAATACCTGCACCTTCTTGACCACGATGTTGTAAACTGTGAAGTCCCATATAGGTTAATTGAGCGGCTTCTGAATGATTCCAAATGCCGAACACACCACATTCTTCGTTTAATCCACTGTAGTTAAACACTTTGCAATTGCTCCTTCCCAACTTTCTTTAATCTCTGAGACTTTTTCAACAATCGAACTTTGAGCATTAGTAACTTTAAATTCATCAACATCTGTCAATTGACCAATTTCTATAGCTTCATCAATATTTAACGTCTGTCCTTCTTTAACAACAATAATATATCGACCTTGCGTTTCACTAAACAATTGTGCATCTGAAAGGTCAATTGAAGCTTCTAATCCTAAACCATAATGGGCACTGATACGCGCTAAAGTAATTAATAAGCCACCTTTACCAACTGTTTGTACGTGAGAAGCCACGCCACTTCTAATCGTATTCTTGACTGCTTCTCCTTTATTAACTTCATCGCTTAAATCAATTGCTTCAAATTCATGATTGACTTTACCGTATAATAATTTTTCAACTTGGCTACCACCAAAATCATCTCTTGTTTCACCAACTAAATATAATTTATGACCAGCTTCAGGATGGAAATCCTTCAGATAATCAATATCCTCTATCAAACCTACCATTCCTACGACAGGCGTTGGGAAAATAGATGTGCCACGTGTTTCGTTATAAAGTGATACATTACCTGAAACTACCGGTGTTTTTAATACTTCACACGCTTCTGACATACCTTTCGTTGAATCAATTAACTGCTGATAGATTTCTTTCTTTTCAGGAGAGCCATAATTTAAGCAATCCGTCATAGCAAGTGGAGTTGCACCTACTGCTATTAAATTGCGATAGGCTTCAGCTACGACCATTTTTCCACCTTCATAAGGCTGATTAAACACATAACGTGCTTCGCCATCAATTGTAGAGGCTACAGCTTTATTCGTACCTTCAACACGAACAACTGAAGATTGTAAACCTGGTTTAATGATAGTATTAGCACCAACTTGTTGATCATATTGCTCATATAAATAATGTTTTGAGGCAATCGTTGGATGTATTAGAAGTTTCTTAAATGTTTCTTCGACATTTATAGAGCTATAGTCATTTTTAGATGTGTTGTACTCTTTCTCTTCACCTTCTAAAACATAGACCGGCGCTTCATCTGCAAGTGATTGAACCGGTATATCCGCGAATACTTCATCTTCATATTTAAGTACGAAGCGGTCAGTATTTGTTACTTCACCAATTACCGCACTATCAAGTTCATGTTTTTCAAATAAATCTAAGAATTTTTGTTCAGTACCTTTTTCAACAACTAATAACATTCTTTCTTGTGTTTCAGAAAGCATCATTTCATAAGGTGAAATACCTGGTTCACGTGTAGGCACTTGATCTAAATGTAATTCCAGACCACTGCCACCTTTAGCTGCCATTTCTGATGATGAAGACGTTAAACCAGCGGCACCCATATCTTGAATACCAACTAATTCGTCGAAAGTAATCGCTTCTAATGTGGCTTCCATTAATTTTTTACCTACAAAAGGGTCACCAATTTGAACAGATGGTCGTTTACTTTCACTTTCTTCAGTTAACTCTTCAGATGCAAAAGTTGCACCATGAATACCATCACGACCTGTTTTTAACCCTACATAAATGACTGAGTTACCTTCACCTTTAGCAGTCCCTTTTTGAATCATGTCATGATCAATAACACCTACACACATGGCATTAACCAACGGATTTCCATCGTAACGATCATCAAATTCAATTTCTCCAGCTGTTGTTGGGATACCGATACAATTTCCATAACCGCCAATACCACGTACTACACCTTTAAGTAAACGTTGGTTCTGTTTAACTGACAATTCACCGAAACGTAGACTGTTTAACAGATTGATTGGTCTAGCTCCAATTGATACGATATCTCTAATAATGCCACCTACACCAGTTGCAGCACCTTGATAAGGTTCGATAGCTGACGGATGGTTATGTGATTCAACTTTAAATACTACTGCTTGATTATCACCAATATCCACAACACCTGCGCCTTCACCTGGTCCCATTAAGACATGCTCACCAGTAGTTGGAAATTGTTTTAAGAATGGTTTAGAGTGCTTATAAGAACAGTGCTCACTCCACATAACCGAGAAGATGCCTACCTCTGTAAAATTAGGTTCTCTTCCCAATATTTCACAAACTTTGTTATATTCTGCGTCACTTAAGCCCATATCTTGATATAATTTTTCAAGCTTAATTTCTTCAATACTAGGTTCGATAAACTTAGACATTTTGTTCCCTCCAACTATTAACCATTGCTTCAAATAATTTCACGCCACTGTCAGTTCCAAGAATTTTTTCAAGCGCACGTTCAGGGTGTGGCATCATTCCGCAAACATTACCTGCTTTATTTACAATACCTGCAATATTTTCATGAGAGCCGTTTGGATTATCTTCATATGTTAAGATAATTTGATTATTTTCAACTAATTCGTTATATATGTCATCTGTACAATAATAATGACCTTCGCCATGCGCTACTGGATAAACTACAATTTCATTTTCACCATACAAATTTGTAAAAGGAGTTTGATTATTGGCAATTTTTAGATTTTCATTTCTGCTAATAAATAAATGAGAATCATTATGGAGTAATGCACCAGGTAATAAACCAATCTCAGTGAGAATTTGGAATCCGTTACATACACCTAGAACGGGTTTGCCATCATTTGCCAAGCGTTTTACTTCGTTAATTATTGGTGCTACACTAGCCATTGCACCTGAACGTAAATAGTCTCCAAATGAAAAACCACCAGGAATTAATACGCCATCGTAACCATCCAATGACGTCTCACGATAATCAACATAATCTGCTTGCGCACCTGACTTAATCGCTGCGTTGTACATATCTCTATCACAATTAGATCCTGGGAATACGAGAACTGCAAATTTCATCTTATGCATTCTCCTTTTCGTCAACAATTTTATAATTATATTCTTCAATTACAGTATTTGCGAATAACTTTTCACTTAATGTCGTCACAATGTTATCAACCGCTTCATCAGTTGCTTCGTCAACCGTCATGTATAATACTTTACCTACACGAATATCATTAACTTGTTTATAACCTAAGTCGTGAACAGCTCGATTTAGTGCTTGTCCTTGAGTATCTAACACCTGTGGTTGTAATGTAATGTGAAGTTCAATCGTTTTCATTATTTTAGTTCCTCCAATTTATTTAAAAATGTTGTATAAGTGTCAATAAGTGAACCTGTATCATTGCGATAGACGTCTTTATCAAAGTTAGTATCAGAATATTTATCCCAAATACGACATGTATCTGGAGAAATTTCATCAGCTAATAAAATTTTACCGTCAGAAGTTTTACCAAATTCAACTTTAAAATCAACTAATCTTAAATCCATCTCATCCATCAATTGAACTAATACTTTATTAATATCTTTAGCCATAGTTTTTAATGTTTCAATTTCACTCTCGCTCGCTATTTTTAAAAGTTTAACGTGATCATCTGTAATTAATGGGTCATTTAAGTCGTCATTTTTATAGAAAAATTCAACTAACGGTGCTTCGAATTCATAACCTTTGTTAAAGCCTAAGCGTTTCGTTATAGAACCTGTTGCTATGTTACGTACTACAACTTCTAGTGGAATGATTTTAACTTCTTCAACTAATTGTTCCGTTTCCGAAAGTTGCTTAATAAAATGACTCGCAATTCCATGATGAGCTAAATATTCAAATATTATAGAGGTAATTTGATTATTTAATCGTCCTTTACCTTCCATTTTGTCTTTTTTTGCACCATTACCAGCCGTAACTTCATCTTTATACTCAACTCTCAATTGACCTTCATTGTCTGTTGAGAAAATTCTTTTCGCTTTTCCTTCATATAATAGCGCCATTAACTATTCTCTCCCTTCAAACTGTTTAAGCATAGCTTTCTCAGTTTCATCTACATTATTCGTTAAAATTGTCATATGCCCCATTTTACGATTAGGTTTACGTTCAGGTTTCCCATAAATATGAACATGCCATTCTGGATGATTAGCAAACTTATCTTCTAATAAATCTAAATCGCGCCCCAACAAATTCATCATTACTGCAGGTTTTAAAATCTCAATTTCTTTTGGAAGATTTTGTCCAGTAACTGCTAATATATGTGTATCAAATTGTGAATAATCACAAGCTTCAATTGAATAATGTCCGGAATTGTGTGGACGTGGTGCAATTTCATTTACATATAAATTATTTGATTTATCGATGAAGAATTCGACTGTAAATGTACCTACAAAATGTACCTCATTAATAATTTTATTTACTTCATCTCTAGCTTCTTGTTCCTTATCACTTCTCGCAGGCACAATGGTTTTAAATAATATTTGATTTCGATGTTCATTTTCTTGAAGAGGGAAATACGTAATTTGTTTTTGGTTACCAATCGTAACAGTTAAAGAAACTTCGAGTGCAATATCAAGAAATTGTTCTGCTACACACTCTTGTTGTGAAATGAGATCTTTAGCTTCTTGAATTGATTCTTCATTTTTAACTAAGACTTGTCCTTTACCGTCGTATCCACCAAAACGCGTTTTAACTATAAATGGATATCCTAATTGATTAATCACAACATTTAGGTCTTTTTCCTCTTTAATAGGTAAAAAAGGAACAATTTTAGATCCCGCTTTTTGTAATGTTTGTTTTTCAGTTAAACGATCTTGTAATAATTGAATAGCTTGATAACCTTGAGGAATATTGAATTTTTGAGTTAGACGAATAAGTTGTTCAGCTGAAATATTTTCAAACTCATAAGTGATAACATCAGATTTCTCACCGAGTTCATGCAAAGCTTCTTCATCGTCATAAGCAGCAGTTATAAATTCGTGAGCTACTGATTTACACGGACTATCAGGGTTAGGATCTAAACAAATGACTTTAAAGCCCATTTTTTGAGCAGATTGTGCCATCATTTTACCTAATTGACCGCCACCGATAATACCGATTGTGTCACCGAACTTTAATTTATTGAAGTTCATTTTGCATTTCACCAACTTTATCTACTAGACTTTGCTCATATTCATCTAAATGTTTACGAACCGATTCATTACTAATACTTAAAATTCTCGCAGCTAGTATCCCAGCATTTTTTGCACCTGCATTACCTATTGCAGTTGTAGCTACTGGAATACCTCCTGGCATTTGAACAATCGATAATAAAGAATCCAATCCTTTTAAACTCTTGGACTCAATCGGTACACCTATAACAGGTATTGTTGTCATTGATGCAACCATTCCTGGTAGATGCGCAGCACCACCTGCACCAGCAATAATGACATCGTATCCATTTGTTCTAGCTTGACTTGCAAATTCATACATTAATTTAGGCGTACGATGTGCCGAAACGACTTTCTTTTCGTACGGTATTTCGAATTCATCTAACATCGCACAACTTTCTTGCATAACCTTCCAATCTGAAGAACTACCCATAATAACCGCTACTTTCACGTTGTACACCCTTTCAAAAGTTTGAAATTTAGTTACGATTAGTTGTATATTACAGATATAGCATAACAATCATGAGATGCTTTTTCAATCAAAAATCGAACTTTAACTTAATTTTTACTTTTAATTTACGTCTTTTGGCTATCAATTGACGTGACCAAAGATTTAAAGTTAAGGTATAAGTATGATTTAAACAAACAAGGAGGAATTTTTTGTGGTTGCAAAAATTTTAGATGGGAAACAAATTTCTAAGGACTACAGACAAGGTTTACAAGATCAAGTTGAAGCTTTAAAAGAAAAAGGTTACACACCAAAATTATCCGTAATCTTAGTAGGTAATGATGGTGCTAGTCAAAGCTATGTAAACTCTAAAAAGAAAGCTGCTGAAAAAATCGGTATGATTTCTGAAATTGTTCATTTAGATGAGGATACTTCTGAAGAAGATGTATTAAAAGAATTAGACCGTTTAAACAATGATGATTCAGTAAGTGGAATATTAGTTCAAGTACCTCTTCCTAAACAAGTAAGTGAACAAAAAATCTTAGAAGCGATTAATCCTGAAAAAGACGTTGATGGCTTCCACCCTTCAAATATCGGTAAGTTATATATTGATGAGCAAACTTTTGTTCCATGTACACCACTAGGCATTATGGAAATTCTTAAACATGCTGATATTGATTTAGAAGGTAAAAATGCAGTTGTTATTGGCCGTAGCCATATTGTTGGTCAACCTGTATCAAAATTATTACTACAAGCAAATGCTACAGTAACTATTCTACATTCACGTACTAAAGACATGCATAGCCATTTGAAAGATGCTGATGTTATTGTCAGCGCAGTTGGTCAACCAGGTTTAGTAACTAAAGATGATGTAAAAGAAGGCGCTGTTATTGTTGACGTTGGTAATACTCCAGATGAGAATGGTAAATTAAAAGGTGACGTTGAATTTGAAGAAGTTAAAGAAGTTGCAGGTGCAATTACGCCAGTTCCAGGTGGTGTTGGCCCATTAACAATTACTATGGTGCTTAATAATACATTATTAGCTGAAAAAATGCGTCGTGGCATTGAATAATGTAATTATTCTTACTTAAACTATATGTATGTTGAGTAATTCGTTTAAACTTCAATTAAACAAAGCGAAATCAAAACCACCCGTGTGAACGGGTGGTTTGTTCTACGGCTATAAGCCTTCCTTACTGGCCAGCCCTAAAAGGGCACTGACAGGTCAGCCAACTGCACTACTTTCCCAGCACCCCTAAAGGGGTACTATTTTTTTCGTCTTTTTTTAATTTCTTCTCCTGTAAAAGGATCAAGATATTCTTCCATTGAAATTTGATCTGCAACGATATCTTCTTGTAATTGATTACGAATATAATTTTCAATTACCTTTTTATTTCTACTTACTGTATCGACATAAAATCCTTTACATCAAAACTTTCTATTACCATATCTATATTTTAAATTAGCATGTCTATCAAAAATCATTAAACTACTTTTACCTTTTAAATATCCAACAAATGAGGATACTCCTAATTTAGGCGAAATACTAACTAACATGTGAATATGATCTTTACATGCTTCTGCTTCTATTATTTCTACGCCTTTTCTTTCACATAGTTGACGCAAAATAACTCCAATATCCCTTTTTATCTTTCCGTATATCACTTGTCTTCTATATTTTGGTGCAAAGACTATGTGATACTTACAATTCCATTTTGTATGTGCTAAACTGTTTGTGTCGGATGACATTAAATAGCATCTCCTCGTGTTGAATATTTGGTTGGCTGACCAATATATATTTTAGCACGTAGAGATGCATTTTTTTAGATAACGGTGAAACCTTTTCTGAACCATACGCATAGCGTATGGTTTTCTTTATACAATAAAAGAGTCCGGGACATAAAGTTCTTGGATAAGTGAAAAAAAGACAATTTCTATTGAAATAATATAGAAATTGTCTTTTTTATAAATTTTTTGATTATTTTCAGCTCGTTGAGCTACTACTTTTCTTATATTAAGTGCCATTAATACAAAACCAAGTTCTCTTTTGACTTTATTGAGTCCTCGGACAGACATCCGAGTGAAACCCAAAATAGCCTTCATAAATCCAAAAACAGGTTCCACATCAATTTTTCTTTGACTGTAGATATTTTTTGTTTCTGGTTCTGAAAGCTTTTTGTTAATTTGGGATTTAAAATATTCCCAGTTATAATTCTTCATTATTTTTTTGTTTGTTTTTGAATTGAAGTTCATACATTGATTTTTCAGAGGACATTCTGAACAATCATCACATTCATATAATTTGAAGTCTCGCTTATAACCATACTTATCATGACGATAGGCATATCTTTTAAAACCTAGCCGTTTATTATTCGGACAAATGAATTCGTCATTAATTTCGTCATAGTTCCAATTTTGAGTATTAAAGATGTCACTTTTATATTTTTTAGTTTTATCTTTTATAAACATTCCATATGTTATGAGTGGCGTTCGATTAAAGTCATCTATAATTGCCTTATAATTTGATTCACTACCATAACCTGCATCAGCTACAATATATTCAGGTAAATGACCGTAGGTCTCTTGAATTGAATTTAAAAATGGAATCATCGTTCTAGTATCCGTTGGATTTTGATACACATTATAAGATAAAACAAATTGGGAATTTGTCGCTATTTGTAAATTATACCCTGGCTTAAGTTGTCCATTTTTCATGTGATCTTCTTTCATTCTCATAAATGTCGCATCATGATCTGTCTTAGAATAACTATTTCTATCCTTTAAAATAGATTTTTGAAATTCGTATCGATACTTTCGCTCAAAATAATCATTGATTTGCTTTTTGTATTTTTTGATTTTAGTTCTTTTGAGACGTATTTGTTTTCTTGTTTTAGTACATTTTTCATTGTTGATATGTTGGTTTAAATCTTCGATTTCTTTATCTAAGTGACTACCAATCAAATCTATTTCTTCTTTTGTTAATTCATTATCATGATCTTCTTTAATTTCCGGTATGATTTTATTGGTTACCAATTCATGGTAGAGGGCTTTAGAATCCTCATTCATCTTTGATTCATGGTTTTGAATACTCTTTTTCCATACAAATGTATATCGATTGGCATTTGCTTCAATTTTTGTACCATCAATAAAAATAGCTTTATCATCTATAAGATTTTGTTTTACACACTGACTGTAAAATTGAATAAATAAAGATTCTAATAAAGCATCTACTTTTGGATTTACTCTAAATCGATTAATTGTTTTATAAGAAGGTTTTTGATTTTGTGATAGCCACATCATTCGGATGCTATCATTAAGCATTTTTTCTATTTTACGACCTGAGAATACAGATTGTGTGTAGGCATATAGAATCACTTTTAACATCATTTTAGGATGGTACGAAGTTGCACCACGGTGATGTCTGAATTCGTCGAATTCATTGTCAGGAATTGTTTCAACAATATCATTTACATGTCGTGAAATATCATTTGTGGGGATAAGAACTGAAGTTTCCATTGGTAGAGTAAGTTGAGTCATGTTATAATTTTTATACATAAGGCACCTCGTTAATTTAGTTTAGTGATGTTTATTAAATTATACGAAAGTGCTTTATTTTTTTAAAGTATTACAATGTAAAATTACATATAAATACAAAGTATTTTGGCGAGACTCTTGAGGGAACAGGACAAGCTGAAGACTACAGGCTGAAGCTGTCCCCTAAGAAAGCGAGCCAACAATACGGAGTATTGTAAATAAAGAAGCCAGTAAATGAATTTGTTAAAACTCATTTACTGGCTATTTCTCTAGGGTTTATGTCCCAGACTCTTTATTCATTTATAATTTATACAAAATCTTATTAATAAATATCTATTTCAATATTAAACTGCAACACTTAATTTTGGTACAAATGTTTCATAATGAATATGACTTTGATCAACATCTAATGCTTTTAATACTTCAATAACTGATTGTATGAATTTAGCACCACCACAAACATAAATCTCTGTATTTTCACTTATATATTTTTCTAAGTATTCTTTAGTTAAATAGCCATTTTTTTCGCGATCATAAAGTTCATATTTTGCTTTGTCTGATTTTTGACTAATATTTTCTAAATATGAAGTGAATGGTGTATCGTTGACATCTCCAGTTACTTGAATAAATTGAGCATTGCTATCTTTAACAATCACTTCATTAAACATTGAAACTAATGGCGTAACACCGATACCCGCACCAATAAATAATTGAGGGTTTTCAGGATTTGCAACCGCAAATGGACCTACAGGTGCTGATAAATTAATTTTGTCTCCTTCGTTTAATTCATCATGCAATATAGTTGAAACTTCACCTTCATGGTCAGTTGTCACATCACGTTTAACAGCAAATGTTAAGCGCTCTTTTTCTCCAGATACAATTGAATAATGTCGTTTTGCACGATAAGGTATTTTTTCACTACTTACATCCACAGTGATGTATTCACCAGGTGTAAATTGACTTAAATCATAGTCAGTAGATTTAACTGTGAAAGCTTTGATATCTGAAGATAATTGTTCGATTTTTTCGATTTCAAAAGGTTGGAAACCTTCCCAAAGCATACTAGCATAGATATCTTTTTCAACTTGAATAAACACATCTGCGATTTCTTGATAAGCTTTCTTCCAAGTTTGGATAATTGGATGATCATCTTCTAGTCCTACTACTGCCTTAATTGCTTCTATTAAATTTTCTCCAACAATGTCATAACCTGCTGGAGGAACTTCTAATGCACAATGTTTATAAGCGATTTCTTTAACTACAGGCATGATGTTGCCTAAATTATCAATATTAACAGCTGCTGCTAAAACACTTTGTGCTAATGCAGTTGATTGAAATCCTTTTTGTTGGTTCGTTTGGTTAAACATATTTTTTAATTCTGGATGTTGATTAAACATTCTATTGTAAAAATATGATGTTATTTCAGTGCCTTTCTCTTGTAATACAGGTACCGTTTCTTTGATAATGCCTTTTTCTTTTTCATTTAACATGAAAGTCACTCCCATTTAGTTAAATATTTCAAACCTTTTCCAAGTTCATTCTATTCCAATTTGCAAAATTTTTAAATCAATTGTAATTAAATTCACAAATTGTTCATTTTACATAATCTTAATATATATTTTTCTTCTTATTATTTAAATTCTTAAAATAATACGATATATTAGGACTATAGTATGATGTTTATTTTCAGCATATATTGTATAGTTTAATTAAATTACTCAATGACTTTATTTTTTTTAACGGAGGTTAACTTAATGAATAAACTAATCCAGTCACTTTCAGCGCTAGGCGTCTCCGCAACTCTAGTTACCCCCAACTTAAGTGCAGAAGCAACAACTAATCACTCCCCTGAGCTTAGAGGTGTGAATGATATCGTAATCGAAAAAGGCCAAAATTATAATCTACTAAATGGAATTAGTGCTTATGATAAAGAAGATGGTGATTTAACACATAAGATCACTGTAGATGGTCATGTTGATACTTCTAAAGTAGGCAAATATAAAGTGAAATATAATGTCATTGATTCAGATGGTGCAGAAGAAACTTCAACTCGATACATAGAAGTTAAATAATATGACAAATTTTTGAGATGAGATGAATAATCTCATCTTTTTTTGTGTCAAAAAACCTTGAAAACACTGAAAATGATAACGTTTCTCAACTATATGCGTATTTCACTTAAATTTGTCATTTTTCACAGAATAGACACATAATTTTAACAAATCTTACATTCCCCGTCATTCCTATTGTTTCTAGTTGTTTCCTATATATAATTATAATTTTTTTCGGATAAGTACTTGTAAATATTGCGTAATAAACTAAAATTAATGATAAGCCCTACATTTGTAGTATTAGGAGGTCAAAAAAGTGTCAAAATTTAAGTCTTTGCTTCTAATGTTCGGCACGCTAATTTTACTTAGTGGTTGTTCGAATGTTGAAGTATTTAATGCAAAAGGGCCAGTAGCAAGTAGTCAGAAGTTCTTGATTATCTATTCAATCATCTTCATGCTTGTTATTGTTGCTGTTGTACTTACCATGTTCGCTATTTTTATTTTCAAGTATAGCTACAATAAAAACAGCGAAACTGGTAAGATGCACCACAATTCTTTAATTGAAACAATTTGGTTTGTGGTACCTATCATTATCGTAATTGCTTTATCTATTCCAACAGTTAAAACTTTATACGATTATGAGAAACCACCAGAAAGTAAAGAAGATCCAATGGTTGTATACGCAGTAAGTGCTGGATACAAATGGTTCTTCGCTTATCCAGAACAAAAAGTTGAAACTGTTAATACTTTAACTATTCCTAAAAATCGTCCTGTAGTATTCAAATTACAAGCTATGGATACGATGACAAGTTTCTGGATTCCTCAATTAGGTGGTCAAAAATATGCCATGACTGGCATGACAATGAATTGGACTTTACAAGCCGATGAAACAGGTACTTTCAGAGGACGTAACTCAAACTTTAATGGTGAAGGTTTCTCTCGCCAAACGTTTAAAGTTCACTCTGTAGACCAAAGTGAATTCGATTCTTGGGTTAAAGATGCTAAGAGCAAGAAAACACTTAGCCAAGATGAGTTTGATAAACAACTCTTACCAAGTACACCTAATAAAGAATTGACATTCAGTGGTACGCATATGGCATTCGTTGACCCTGCAGCTGATCCAGAGTACATCTTCTACGCTTACAAACGTTACAACTATGTTCAAAAAGATCCTAACTTTGTAGCTGAGAAAGACTTGTACAAAGATGTTACTGATAAACCACAAAAACCAGCTCGTAAGGTTCAAATCACTAACGCTAACTATAAGCGTCATGGTATGAAACCTATGATTCTTGGTAACAATGATCCTTATGATAATGAATTCAAGAAAGAAGAAGATCATAACTCTAAGGAAATGGAAAAAATCAGTAAAAGTGCAAAAGACGAAAATGCGTCTAAATTTGGTAGCAAAGCAGACAATGATCATGGAGGTGGACATTAATGAATTTTCCATGGGATCAATTGCTCGTTAAAGGTAACTGGATGATTACAATGGCACAAATTGGTGCGCCATTCCTAGTTATTGGTTTAATCGCAGTAATTACTTACTTCAAGTTATGGAAATATCTTTACAAAGAATGGTTCACATCCGTAGACCATAAAAAAATCGGTTTAATGTACTTAATTTGTGCCGTACTTATGTTCGTTCGTGGTGGTATTGATGCATTACTATTACGTACTCAATTAACAATTCCAGATAATACTTTCTTGGAATCAAATCACTATAACGAAATATTCAGTACGCACGGCGTTATCATGATTATCTTTATGGCTATGCCATTCGTATTTGGTTTATGGAACGTAGTCGTTCCACTACAAATTGGGGCTCGTGATGTGGCGTTCCCAGTTATGAATAACATTAGTTTCTGGTTATTCTTCGTTGGTATGATTTTATTCAACCTTTCATTCATTATTGGTGGTTCACCAGCAGCTGGTTGGACAAACTATGCACCATTAGCTGGTGAATTTAGTCCAGGCCCAGGTGTTAACTATTACCTAGTCGCAATTCAGATTTCAGGTATTGGTACTTTAATGACTGGTATTAACTTCTTCGTAACAATACTTAGATGTAAAACACCAACAATGAAATTCATGCAAATGCCAATGTTTACTGTAACAACATTTATTACGACTTTAATCGTAATTCTTGCGTTCCCAGTATTCACAGTTGTACTTGCATTAATGACTTTTGACCGTGTATTTGGAACTGCATTCTTTACAGTTGCCGATGGCGGTATGCCAATGTTATGGGCAAACTTCTTCTGGGTATGGGGGCACCCTGAGGTTTATATCGTTATCTTGCCTGCATTTGGTATTTATTCAGAAATTATTCCAACATTTGCTCGTAAACGTTTATTCGGACACCAAAGTATGGTGTGGGCAACTGCTGGTATCGCATTCTTAAGTTTCTTAGTTTGGGTTCACCATTTCTTCACAATGGGTAATGGTGCTTTAATCAACTCATTCTTCTCAATCTCAACAATGTTAATCGGTGTACCAACCGGAGTTAAATTATTTAACTGGTTATTAACATTATATAAAGGACGTATTACGTTCGAGTCACCTATGCTATTCTCATTAGCCTTCATCCCTAACTTCTTATTAGGTGGGGTTACAGGTGTAATGTTAGCGATGGCATCAGCTGACTATCAATACCATAATACTTATTTCTTAGTAGCTCACTTCCACTATACATTGGTTACTGGTGTTGTATTTGCCTGCCTAGCTGGTTTAATCTTCTGGTATCCTAAGATGATGGGTTACAAATTAAACGAAAAATTAAACGCATGGTGCTTCTGGTTATTCATGATTGGATTTAACGTATGTTTCTTACCACAATTCATTCTTGGATTAGACGGAATGCCTCGTCGTTTATACACTTATATGCCTTCTGATGGTTGGTGGTTATTAAACGTAATCTCTACTATTGGTGCATTATTAATGGCTGTTGGTTTCCTATTCTTAGTAGTAAGCATTGTATACAGTCATATCAAAGCTCCACGTGAAGCTACTGGAGATAACTGGGATGGTCTTGGACGTACTTTAGAGTGGTCTACTGCTTCTGCAATTCCACCTAAATACAACTTTGCTATCACTCCAGATTGGAATGACTATGATACATTTGTTGATATGAAAGAACATGGTCGTCATTATTTAGATAACCATAATTATAAAGACATTCATATGCCAAACAATACACACACAGGTGTAATTATGGGTATATTCATGTTATTAGGTGGTTTCTTCTTAATCTTCGAAACTGTAATCCCTGCTGCAATCTGCTTAGTAGGTATTCTTGGTTCATTAGTTTACCAAAGTTTCGTACAAGATCATGGTTATCATATCCCTGCTTCTGAAGTTGCTGAAAATGAAGCTCGCTTAAGAGAAGCTCGTATTAAAGAAAGGGAGGCTGTAGGTCATGAGTCATGATACAAATACTGTTGATTCACGTACGCACGAAGGTCAATTAAATAAACTTGGCTTCTGGATTTTCCTTACAGCCGAATTCTCATTATTCGGTACCTTGTTCGCAACGTTATTAACGTTGCAACATGGTGGCGATTATGCTGGCAAAATGACAACAGAATTATTCGAGTTACCGCTTGTATTAATTATGACGTTTGCCTTATTAATTAGTTCTTACACATGTGGTATTTCAATTTATTACATGCGTAAAGAAAAACAAAACTTAATGATGTTCTGGATGATTCTTACTGTCCTTTTAGGTCTAGTGTTCGTTGGATTCGAAATTTACGAATTTGCTCACTATGTTTCTGAAGGCGTAACACCACAAATTGGATCTTATTGGTCTAGTTTCTTCATCCTATTAGGTACACACGGTGCTCACGTATCATTAGGTATTGGTTGGATCATTTGTTTATTAATTCAAGTGGCTACACGTGGTCTTAATAAATATAATGCTCCTAAATTATTCATTGTAAGTTTATACTGGCACTTCTTAGATGTTGTTTGGATCTTCATCTTCACTGCCGTATATATGATAGGGATGGTGTATAGCGGATGAATACAATCGTAAAACATACAGTCGGCTTTATTGCCTCAATCGTCTTGACGTTATTAGCAGTTTTCGTAACTCTATACACAAACATGACATTCCATGCTAAAACAACAATCATCTTTGGCTTTGCTTTTATTCAAGCTGCAGTTCAATTATTAATGTTCATGCACTTAACTGAAGGAAAAGATGGTCAAGTACAATCGTTCAAAGTTATCTTTGCGATTATCATCACATTAGTGACTGTTATTGGTACGTATTGGGTTATGCAAGGTGGACATTCTCACCACTTATAATTTAATATTTATCTCACACAAAGAACCTGTTATGAAACTCGTCAGAGTTTCAAACAGGTTCTTTCTTTATGCTTTCATATCATACCTGATTTAAGTTATCTTTAATTTAAATCATTTATTGTGAAGGAGATGCATTTGAATAATGACTTTACCTATAATCATAGATACTGATCCAGGAATTGATGATGCTGCTGCATTGAGTGTTGCCCTATTACATCCATTCTTCGATGTAAAAATGATTTCCACAGTCAATGGAAATGTCAGTATAGAAAAAACGACTTCTAATGCTCTGAAATTAAAAGCTTTCTTCAATAGTGACGTACCTGTTCACAGAGGTTCTGCAAAACCGTTAATTAATAAAGCAATAGATGCAAGCCAAGTTCATGGAGAAAGTGGTATGGATGGATACGACTTCCCATCTATATCAAATGACCAATTAGCTTCTACTAACTCAATATCTGCAATGAGGGAGATACTTTTACATTCAGACACCCCTATTACGCTTATAGCGTTAGGTCCACTTACGAATATTGCTCTATTGATAAGTACGTTTCCTGAAGTTAAAGATCATATTAGAGAAATTGTCTTAATGGGAGGAAGTTCAGGACGAGGTAATGTAACGCCACTTGCAGAGTTTAATATCTATAGTGATCCTGAATCAGCACATATTGTATTTGAGAGTGACCTTCCCATTACTATGATTGGACTTGATTTAGCACGACAATCGCTGTTAACTCATGACTATTTAGCATCATTTGAGCATTTGAGTAGAACAAGTGCAATGCTCTATCAAATCTTTCAACATTATAGAGAGAATGACTTCGCTAAAGGGTTAAAATTATATGATGTCTTCACTGTATTATATTTACTTGATCCTGAAAGCTATGAAACGATACTAGCTAGTGTACGAATTGAATTACATGGGACATTGACCAAGGGAGCTACAGTTGTTGATTACGACTCCCACTATCCAAATTGTAAAATTGTTACTTCAAGTATAAATAAGAACTACTGTTCAATATTTAAAGACACAATTAAATAATTCATTTAAATTAAAAAAGCTATAACAAAATGCATTTTTATTACATTTCGTTATAGCTCTCTTTATTTGGTTTCATAAATATTTTGACCGAGTAATTGATAATAAATATGAGAAATAATTGACTCATTTGACACTTTAGAATAATCAACTTTATTCGTAGCCAGTACAATAATATAATCTTCATTAAAATATACCGTGAATATTTGACCGAAAAACACACCATTAATTCGATTGACTTGAGGAGTCGAATAGAATCCATATCTATAAGATTCTGGATATTTAGTGCTTCCAATTTCTTGGAGTAAAGATGTTGTAACTGCTTGATTGAAAATATTATTTTGCTGTAAATCATTAACTAATCTAGCCATATCATGTGTAGACATAAATAAATTTCCTGCACCATAATATTGATCTAATGTATTAGGTTTCATCGTTTTTAGTTTCTCATTTTTCACTTTATATCCAGTAGCCATATTCTTTTTATAAGGCTTTTCATTAAAGAAAGCACTATGCTCTAAATGATAGGGTTCTGCTAAGAATTTATAATAATTTTCCACATAAGAATGATGCGTTACTGCTTCTATAACTTGCGCAAGAACTAGATAGTTAGCATCGTTATATAAATGCTTATGATAATATTTACTATTAATCCCTCTTCTTTGAATATCATGAACTGCCCCATCTAAACTCTTTGTATTAGGATTAGCACTAAATTTATATAAACCACTTCTATGTAACATTAAATCTTTCAAGGTAATAGTTTTATTTGTCTTAAACCAAGGCAAATACTTAGTAACAGGGTCATTAATATTAATTTTGTTTGATAATTCTAAGTGCTTGAGTATTAAGCCAGTAGTGAATTTTTGAGCTGATCCAATTAAATACATCGTATTTGCATTGCTTTTTTTCTTACTGCTAATATTTTGATAACCATAACCTTTATCAAGCATTAATTTTCCATCTTTTAAAACTGTAATTGATCCATTGAAATGGACATTTTTTAAATACGTATTAATTTGTTCAATATTATCATCTTTTGCTTGAACCGTTTTGAGCTTATCGACTGTTTTGTGGTTTTTATCACGATGTTCTATATAAGCCTTATTATCATTAACATTGTTATATTCACTGTCCTTGATACTATAGTTAGTAACTTTAATGACGAATAATATAATGAGAAGTATTAAAACAATTAATACTAAAATAAAAGCTATAATTTTTAATTTGTTATTTTTCATGGGGTCCCTCTTACGTCTAATTATAGAAGTATATCTAAATTAAAACCTATTCTATCTAAATCATTTTTTATTCGTTTAATATTTTATATTATATAACACAACACCATTGAATTCATCTCTTTAATCATACACCTATAATTTTTTATTACATCGTACTTTAGTATGATAAAGTGTTATCTAATATTGCTTTATCATCTTTTGTAAATTCTATTTTAATAATGTAAATTTTGTATTAAACTTAAAGTTGTAATTCTCTCCAAAAAGTAATACAATTTAAGGCTATGAGAGTATACATTATATATAATTGCACCATCCTTACAACTTTGAATACAAGCAAAAAATAAAAAATATAAATTTATTTTTGATTTTATACTTCATGTTAAATAAAAATATAACGATTTTTATTTTTCAAATCATAAAATCTCTTATAAAAGATAATATGTATAGGAGCAAATGCTATGAACCGATTTTTAAAATATTTTATGATGCTACTTACATTAGTACTAATCGTTGTTCCTGTAATTTTTATCATCAATTTGTATAAAACTTCTGAAAGTGCAATGCAAGCCTCATACGATAAATCTGATTCGAAGCGTCAATCAAACATACGTGAAGGAAAAGTAAATCCTTCTAAAGATGCTGTTTCAATCTTATTTTTAGGAATTGATGATAATGAAGGTCGTCGTAAAAATGGCCAAACTACAGAACATTCAAGAACGGATTCTATGATTCTTTCTACCTTCAGTCCTGAAAAGCGTCAAATACGATTACTTAGTATCCCACGTGATACGATTAGTTATATACCAAAAGTTGGTTATTACGATAAGATAACTCACGCACATGCTTACGGAGGACCTGTAGCAGCTATGGATTCTGTCGAGGCGACATTAAACGTTCCTGTTGATTACTATGTTCGAGTAAATATGGATGCCTTCGTTGAGGCTGTTGATGAACTTGGCGGTATTTATTATGACGTCCCTTACGACTTAAATGAGCCTAATACAGACGATAGCGGTAGAATTAAAATTAAAAAAGGCTATCAAAAACTTAATGGTGATGAAGCGCTAGCCGTTGCAAGAACACGACATCATGATTCTGATTTAAAACGTGGCGAAAGACAAATGGATTTAATTAAATTATTATTCCAAAAAGCTAAGAGCCTTGATTCATATGACAAATTAGATGATTTAGTACAAATAGTTGGGAAAAATGCGAAACATAATTTAACTTCTTCTGAAATCAAATCTCTAGCATCTATGTACTTATCTGACGACATTGAATTTAAAAAATCTCAACTTAAAGGTAAAGATGATTACTTACAAAATATTTACTATTATAATCCGAGCGTAAGTAGTATTATGAAATATTCAAATATATTGCGTTCTGATTTAGGACTATCTAAAATAACAGATAAGGATGAATTCTTAGATCAACGCGTTATTAAACATTACGGTACACTTATACCACTTACACCTCTTGATCAGTCTTTATTGAAAAATAATCAAAAAGATTCATCTTCTTCTGATGATAACAACGATGATTCAACAAATTCAGATAACAATAATAATATACAATCATCTGAAGAAAATAGTTCAAACTCAAATGAAGGTATTGACCAAAGTAGTCAAGGTAGTACTCAAAGTGATAACTACAATCAGACAAATAATTCTAATTCATTCAATAACAATCAAGATCAAATGAATCAAATTTACTAATTGAGAGGAGCACAAACTATGTCACGTAAAACATATGAAAAAGCTGCTAACATTAATGGTATGTTTAATGTTTTAGAGCAACAAATTATTCATAGCAAAGACATGGCATTATTTAGAAGTGAATTCTTTTACGTTAATCATGAACATCGTGAAAATTATGAAGCATTATTAGTCTACTATGGTGAAAATTCTGTTAATCCAATTGTAAATGGTGCTTGCTACATTCTTGCTTTGCCAGAAATCTTCAATAAAGTAGATGTTTTTGAATCAGATTTACCGTTCTCATGGGTTTATGATGAAAATGGTATTACTGAGACAATGCAAAGTATTAGCGTTCCTCTTCAATATCTTATTGCGGCAGCATTAGAAGTTACTGATGTAACATTATTTAAACCTTCAGGCTTTACAATGGGAATGAATAATTGGAATATTGCTCAAATGAGAATATTTTGGCAGTACAGTGCGATTGTTCGCCAAGAAGCCTTATAATCAAATAATTTCCACTCCTTTTTACAAATTTGTTGTAAAAAGGAGTTTTTTTATATCTTTAAATCATATAGAATAACTTTATACTTTTATAAATTTAATTTTTGCAACTTTTAATAATTACATATATGGGGGGGTAAGATGTTTGAAATAGTAAAAAACAAAGATATGTTATCAGAATGCTTTTATATTAGAAGAGAAGTATTTGTGAAAGAACAAGGTGTTCCCTTGGAAAATGAATTAGATTCATTTGAGGAAGAATCTATACATATTATTGGCTACGACAAAAAACATGTACCTTTTGCATGTGCGAGATTTAGACCTTATAACAACGCAGCAAAAGTAGAAAGAGTTGCTATTTTAAAACCTTACAGAAAAGATGGATATGGCAAAACAATGATGCACGCTATTGAACGTTTTGCAAAAGATAAAGGATACAATCAATTAGTTTTAAATGCTCAAGTACAAGCTCAAGGCTTTTATGAGAAACTAGGTTATATTCAAACTGGCCCAGTTTTTATTGAGGAAAATATCGATCATATAAAAATGTATAAGAATATTTAAACTATTTATATTCTAAATTCATAGAGTGCATGTAATTAATTAAATAAACTATCTCATTTTTTTAATAGTAGCTTAAACTAATGTATTTTAAATTATCATTGCTTAGCAATATCGTCCTTAGTAAAACCATAATTTGTTCACTATTTGTAAGAAAGTATTAAAGTTAGTTTACAAATAAGTTAAATCAAATCATAGTCAAAATTTTAATACTATAATAGCATTGTAATAATAAAAATAATGAGGAGTAACAATATGAAAAAAAAGTTTAATTTAAAATTTCCTTCGATGATTGCGATCACATTATTTGGTGCTGCATTTACTTCACAACATGCACATGCAGCTGAAGCGAATCAAAATTCGAATAATACAAATAATGTTATTGATGATCAACAAAATATAGAAAATGCTGAGCAAGCTAAAAAAGAAGTAACTAATTCAGCTCAAAATGTATCAGGGGTACAAACGTATCAAAACCCTTCTGATGTTAAAGCATCTGTTGCTACAGTAAGCAAAACGTATGATGCTAAATTAGATAATTTAGCGACAACACAACAGACTTCACAAGATCAACAAAGTACGCAAAATCAAAGTACTGCTAACACAAGCGCTACTAATTCAAATAGTGAGCTAGCTAAGGTTCAAGATAACGAGCAAGAAGTTTCAACTTCAAATAAATCTGATCAAACAACTAATATTAATAACACACATAGTAATACTGATGCTAATAAGCAAACATTGCAAGCTTCTAAAAACGCTTTATCATCATCTCAAGTTCAGTCAAATGATGATACGTCTGCTAATAGTAATCAAAACACTACACAATATGTTAATAATCAAATTGATGAAAGTAGCTCTAACTCACAACAAGAGAATAGTCTAACTTCATCAAATAAGAATCAATTGAATTCATCATCTGTTACTCCATCACAATCTAATCAAGTGGCTCAGTCTAACAACCAAATAGAGTCTAAGCAAAGCAGTGATAAGAAAGTAAGTACTTATAGTAATAATGATAATAATGCAACTCAAGTAAACGTAGATCAAGCTAAAACATCACAAGAAGCTAATACTAAGAATGCATCAGCATCAAAAACAACTCAAACATCTACAAGTAACAGTACACAATCAGGTTATTCTGGATTTAGATCTGTTGGTGGCAAAGGTGGTCCTGCTACTTCAGTAAAAACAGTTAAACGTTATGCAGCTAAAGCAACTACATCATCTTTACCGAAATATAAACCACAAGTAAGTTCATCAATCAACAATTATATTCGTTCGAATAACTTACAAGCACCTAAAATCGAAGAAAACTATTCATCTTATTTCCCTAAATATGGATATCGTAATGGTGTTGGCAAACCTGAAGGTATTGTAGTTCATGATACAGCTAATGATAACTCAACAATCGATGGCGAAATTAATTACATGAAAAACAATTACAATTCAGCTTTCGTTCATGCATTTGTAGACGGTAACCGTATTATAGAAACTGCCCCTACTGACTACTTATCATGGGGTGCGGGTCCAAATGCTAATGGTCGTTTTATAAATGTTGAAATTGTTCATACACATGACTATGCTTCATTCGCTAAATCAATGAATAACTATGCAGATTATGCTGCAACACAATTACAATATTACGGATTAACACCTAATAGTGCTGAAAATGATGGTCAAGGTACAGTTTGGACTCACTATGCAATTAGTCGATTCCTAGGTGGTACTGACCATTCTGACCCACACGCTTACCTACAAAGCCATAATTATACTTATAATGAATTATACGATTTAATTAATGAAAAATATTTAATTAAAACAGGCCAAGTAGCACCTTGGGGTACTACTTCAAGCAGTAGTAGTTCATCGAATACCAATAAAGGTGGTTCTAGTAATAGTGGTTCCACTACTACATCACCTAAATTAACTGTTAAGTCTAATAGTGGCTTAGCTCAAATTAAAACTGATAATAGTGGTGTTTACACAACAGTTTATGATGATAAAGGTAAAGCTACTAACCAAGTTCATAACACTTTATCTGTAACTAAATCTGCCACACTTGGTAAAGATAAGTATTATCTAGTATCTGACTACAATAGTGGTAAAGTTTACGGTTGGGTTAAGCAAGGAGAAACCGTTTATAATACAGTAAAATCTCCTGTAAAAGTAAACCAATCATATAATATAAAATCAGGTGCTACTCTATATACAGTGCCATGGGGTAACTATAATCAAGTAGCTGGAACTGTTTCAAAATCTAATACAGCACCATTTAAAGCAACAAAGTCTCAACAAGTTGGCAAAGCCACTTATTTATATGGGTCTTTAAATGGTAAAAATGGATGGGTTAGCCAAGCATTTCTATCTAATATAACTAAACCATCTTCTGGAAGTAAAACACCTACTGTAGATAATACTTTAAAAGTATCGAATCTTAAGAATACATTAGGTCAAGTTTCTACTAAGAATAAAGGAACGTATACAACCGTTTATGATAAAAATGTGAAAGCTAACGCAACTATTGGTGGAAAAACGTACAACATTACTAAGAAAGCTACGTTGAACAATAAAGATTATTACTTAATTTCTGATTATAACGGTAATACTTCACGTGGTTGGGTACCTGCTTCAGAAATTTCTGTTAAAACTACAACACCTAACAAAACTAATGCCACTTATTACGATATTAATGGAAATGCAAATATTTACGACACACCTTGGGGAACAGCTAAACAAGTTAAAGCTACAGTACCTTCAAGTGGTAAACAGTTAAAATCAATTGATAACCTTAAAGTTGGTAACGAAACTTACTTACACGGTGTAATCAACAATATTTGGGGTTGGATTAAATCAACTGATGTTAAACAAACACCTAAAGTAAATGCTAAATTTGCTGTAAACACTAAAGCTACTAAGCCATCTACTGCATCAACTCAAACTGTGTCTAAAGTAGCTCAAGTTAATGCGAACAACAGTGGTGCACGTGCAACTGTTTATGATAAAACAGGTAAAAATGCAACTAAGTATGCTAATCGTACTTTCAACGTTTCTAAAGAAAAAACAATTGATGGTAATACTTATGTGTTACTTCAAAATACTACGACAAATACACCTTTAGGTTGGTTCAATGTTAAAGACTTGAAAGTTCAAAACTCTAGTTCTGAACAAAAAACATCAGGTACTTATAAAATTAACAACAAAAATAATGGTCTATACTCAATTGCATGGGGTACAAACCAACAACGTTTAGATAATAAAGATTTAGCTAATAAATCATTTAAAGTATCTAAATCAGTTGTTATTGGAAACACAACTTATCTATACGGTACAGTTAACGGTAAAACTGGTTGGATCGCTAAGAATGATTTAACTTCATCAAATATTTCATCAGATAATGGTGAAAAATATCAATATGAATTTATTATCAACACAACTAATGGTTATTACTATGATGACCCTAGTTCAGCTAAAGCAACTTCATTAAAAGCTTTTAATGAACAAATTTTCCAAGTTACAAATCGTAAAGTCGTTAATGGTAAAACTTGGTATTATGGTAAATTAAGTAATGGCAAATATGTATGGATTAAAGATACTGATTTGAAAAAAGAATTAGTTAAATATTCAAAATCATATAGAACATTAAATCAAGTTGTATCACTTCAACAAAATGCGTACGGGGCTCCACCACAAGTTCAAAGAAATGGTTATGGTTGGTCAAACGCAACTTATAGTGAAATTAAAAATGCTATGAATACAGAAAAATTAGCTAAAGATGATACGCTTAAATACCAATTCTTACGCTTAGATCGCCCGCAAAATCTTTCTGTAGCAAGTTTAAATCAATTACTTAAAGGTAAAGGTGTTCTTGAAAATCAAGGTCAAGCATTCAGTCAAGCTGCTGCTACTTCAGGTATCAATGAAATTTACTTAATTGCACATGCATTAATTGAAACTGGTAATG
The DNA here is from genome assembly GCF_006094395.1 of Staphylococcus haemolyticus. Classification (NCBI taxonomy): domain Bacteria; kingdom Bacillati; phylum Bacillota; class Bacilli; order Caryophanales; family Staphylococcaceae; genus Staphylococcus; species Staphylococcus haemolyticus. Next base: position 1,858,900 of record NZ_CP035291.1, read on the forward strand.
GTCAATCTCAATTAGCTAAAGGTGCAAACATCGTAAATAATTATGTTACAACTAAAAGTGCTACAAAATATCATAATGTATTTGGTATAGCTGCTTTTGACGCTAATCCACTATACAATGGTATTAATTATGCTAAGCAAGCTGGTTGGAATTCAGTATCTAAAGCGATTATTGGTGGTGCTAAATTTATAGGTAAAGACTATATTAAAGCAGGCCAAAACACGCTATATAAAATGCGTTGGAATCCAGACCACCCTGCTACACACCAATATGCAACTGATATTAATTGGGCTAATGCTAACGCTCAATATTTAAAACAACTTTATAATGAAATTAAAGCTGTTGGTAAATATTTTGATATCTCAAGCTATAGTAAATAAATAACTATATTCACTAATAAATTGAATGAGACATAAAATTCTCATTTGAATTACCAAGATTCTAGGACATTAAGTTCTTGGACAAATTAAAAAGACAATTTCTATTGATAATCTATAGAAATTGTCTTTTTATAATTATTTTAATTATATATGTTGCTAGTTCGTACAATTTTAAATATTGAATTAAAAGTTATATTCTTTATGCCCATTTTACTATACTAAAAAAGCCCTATCGCTATAATGATCATTTGGATAAATTCATTAAGACAATAGGACTCATTTATTTAAATATATATATGACGACTATTTAGCTTATCTAATAGTTGATTTAAACTTTGAATTTCTTCCTTACTTAGACACTGACAACGTGCTTCTATTAACTCACATCTTGCCGTATTGATTTGTTGAATCAAATTACGAGCTTCTTCTGTTAGGTATAAGTCTTTGCAACGTAAATCTTCATGGGATTGTAGACTAGTTATATATCCTTTTTGCACTAATTTCTTAATCCATCTAGATACAATGGATTGTTCTCTACTAATCTTCATCGTTAAATCATATTGCGACAATCGATCATAACTATATAAAATTCTCAATAGTTCTAATTGATCATTTGTAATATCTGTACGTTGTCCAAAACGTCTATTAACCAAATTAAGGTCATTATTAGTTAGTGTAATAAGTATTTCTAGTTGATTATACATTGTTGTTCTACTCCACTTTTGTAATTGATAATACTATTATACTATGATTTTTTTATATGTCATGTACTTTCAATATTTTGTCACAATACAATTCTAAATAATTCAATTTTAATTTCATTAAGTTTTAAAGCAACTCGCTAAATATATATTTAAACTATGAATCATTGATTAAATCCATTGCTATTGTTATTTATAATTAGGATTGTCCTTGTTAAGGTAATAATTACCGGCATTTAAATAACTTGCAAATGCAGACCAAAGTACGTATGGAATCTGTAATAATCCAGCCACTCGATGTATTTTAAACATTGATACTGCATTAGTAACTACTGAGATAAACAACATGATACTCTCAATGAATGCAATACCTCTTACTTTCTTTTTAAAATAAAGTATCGACCATAAATAGTTTAAAGTTAACTGCGTATAATGTGTCACTTTAATTCGAGTTGTCTTTGTTTTATTTTTAGTAGTGATTAAATAAGAAACGCCCATTAATAAATATAATATTGGCCAGGCAATCGGAAATGCTTTTGTAGGTGGAGAAAATGGTGGTTTTCTAAAATTTTTGTAGTCCTGTCGTGATTCCTTTGCTATGATTCGACCGATGATACTCCCACCTACCATTGAATGTATCAGCTTAATTATGTCTTTTAATATGTTAATGTTGATCCACTCCTTTAATGTGATAACTTGCTCTTCCCTATTATGCAAATACTATTCATATTTAAATCTAATTTTCTAAAATCAAATAGAATTTACATACAAATAATAGTTATTACCCAACATTTCATCCTAAATTGTTGCATTTCAATGTTAATATATACTAAATTAAATACAGTTATTAATTAAAAAGGAGACAATCGTATGTCGATGGATACAAAAAGAGATTACTTTTTCGATAACGCGCGCGCCATCCTTATCTTTTTAGTCGTATTCGGTCATATGATTCAACCTTATACTTCTGAAAGTAAATATTTATCCGCATTATATTTGTTAATTTATAGTTTCCATATGCCATCGTTTTTATTTATCTCTGGATACTTTGCGAAACATTTAGATAAACCACATTATCTAGAGAATGTAGCTAAAAAGTTAATCGCACCTTACGCTATATTTTATGCATTCTTTTCTATCTATTATTTTGTAACTGGTAAAAGTGATGCAATTCAAATGGACCCTTTTAATCCTGTATTTGCTTTGTGGTTCTTACTTACATTATTTTGTTTCCATGTCATCCTTGTCATAGTACGTCGCTATAAAGCGTATTATGTGTTACCTGTCGCTTTGATTATTTCAATACTTGCAGGTTTTTCTGATGATATCGATGGTTATATGAGTATTTCAAGAACAATCGTATTTTTCCCGATTTTTTATGTTGGTTATTTAACAACGCGAGCGCATACTCAATTATTGAGAAATAAAAAATTAAGGCTAATTTCAATCATTGTACTTATTATATTTTTCATCGTTTACTATATACACCCAATCAATTCAGATTGGCTTTTGGGTAGTAGTCCCTATACTTCACTTGAAAATAATAATGAAGATGTGTACAGCCCATTGAAAAGACTATTGCTATACTTCGTTATCTTTGTAGCTATGTTCTCATTTCTCAATTTAATGAGTAATCATAAACGTGTTTATACTTATATAGGAAATCGCACAATGTACGTCTATTTATTACATGGTTTAGTTATAGGTATAGTTAGAGGATTGGAAATATATCCTTTTAAAGATCATATATCAGTATTCACTTACGGTTATTTAATTCTCATTTCAGTATTAATTGTATATTTACTATCGACGAACTTTGTTTGTAAATGGACGAATCCTTTAATTAATTTAAAGAAACCTTCTTCTTTTAGAGGATAATAAAAAAATTTAATACAAACGGACTTGCCAAATTATGGTGACTCAAAAATATGTTATTATAAGATTATTCTAAAAATTTTGTAGTAACATTCAAGGTTACTATAATTTGGTTTTTTGAGGTGTAAAAAATGAAATTATCTTTAAATACGAATTCCAAATTTTTAAGAGCACCAAGTATACGCCAGTTCTCCAATCGTATGAAGTACATTGATGATTGTGTAAATTTAACGATTGGTCAACCCGACTTTCCTATGCCAGATGTGGTAAAAGAGGTATACATCAATGCGATTAAAGAAGATAAAACGAGTTACTCACACAATAAGGGATTGCCGGAAACTCGACAGGCAATAAGTAATTATTTCAAAAATAAGTACGGTTTTTATTATAGTGAAGAGGAAATCATTATTACGAATGGCGCGAGTGAAGCGCTTGATACATCATTGCGAAGTATTATCGAACCTGGAGATGAGATATTAATTCCAGGACCTATTTATGCAGGCTACATTCCTTTAGTTGAAACATTAGGTGGTAAGCCTATTTATATAGATACTACAAATACAGAATTTAAAATCACTCCAGAATTAATTGCACAACATTACACTGATAAAACAAAAGCAATTTTGCTGAATTATCCTACGAATCCAACTGGTGTGATATTAGAACGTGATGAAGTAAAAGGCATTGTAAATTATTTGAAAGAAAAAGAAATTTTTATTATTAGCGATGAAATTTATGCAGAAAATACTTTCAAAGGTAGTCATGTCTCATTTGCAGAATTTGAGGAAATTCGTGATCAATTATTACTTATTGGTGGGTTAAGTAAGTCTCACTCCGCTACCGGTATTCGTATAGGCTTCTTACTAGGTCCTGAGTACCTAATTGAAAAGTTAACATTTATGCATGCATATAATTGTATATGTGCAAATGTACCGTCACAAATCGCATGTATTGCTGCACTTAATGAAGGATTAGATGCGCCTCAATACATGAACCGAGCTTATATAGAGCGTCGTAACTATTTAGTAAGTAAATTAAAAGAATTGGGCTTCGAATTGGATGCTCAACCAGAAGGTGCTTTTTATATATTCCCAAGTATTCGTAACTATACTTCTGATGATTTCGATTTCTGCGTCAAAGTGCTTGAAGAAGCACACGTAGCAATGGTTCCCGGATCATCATTCACCGATATGGGTAAAGGTTACATTCGTATCTCTTATGCATATGATATGGATGTCTTAAAAGAGGGTATGCGTCGATTAGAAAGATTCTTAAAAGCAAACTACAATAAATAACCTTAATTAAAAAAGGACACTTAAAATAGTGGTTAACTGTCAATCAGTTTATCACTATTTAAGTGTCCTAAAATTATACATTTTTATATTACCGTTACTGATTTATGGGAATTTAGGGAATTGATCGAAGTCTGGATCACGTTTTTCTTTAAACGCGTCACGACCCTCTTTAGCTTCATCAGTAGTGTAGTAAAGTAATGTAGCATCTCCTGCCATTTGTTGTAATCCAGCCAAGCCATCAGTATCCGCATTCATAGCAGCTTTTAAGAAACGTAAAGCAGTTGGAGAATGTTTCATAATTTCTTTACACCATTGAACTGTTTCATCTTCGATTTGATCTAATGGTACCACTGTATTAACTAAGCCCATGTCTAAAGCTTCTTGTGCATTATATTGACGACATAAGTACCAAATTTCACGTGCTTTTTTATGACCAACGATTCTTGCTAAGTAACCAGAACCATAACCAGCATCGAATGAACCTACTTTAGGACCTGTTTGTCCGAAAATAGCATTATCAGCAGCGATTGTTAGGTCACATACTACGTTTAATACGTTACCACCACCGATGGCATAACCTCTAACCATTGCGATAACTGGTTTAGGAATGACACGGATTAAACGTTGTAAATCTAATACATTTAAACGTGGGATTTGGTCTTCGCCTACATAGCCACCGTGTCCACGTTTCTTTTGGTCACCGCCAGAACAAAATGCTTTGTCACCTTCACCTGTTAAGATGATTACAGAAATATTTTGATCATCACGTGCACGACTAAATGCATCAATCATCTCAGCTACTGTTTTAGGTGTAAATGCATTTCTTACCTCAGGTCGATTAATCGTTACTTTAGCAATTCCTTCGTAGAATTCATATTTTATTTCATCATATTCTCTAAGTGTTTCCCACTGTCTAGTCATTTTGCTCCTCCTTTAAAAAAACTAATACTATTGTATCAAATTCCGCTTTATCTTCCACATGAATTGTATGACCTACATTTGAAAAAATATGGATTTGACTGTATTTCATACCCTTATTCATAGCTTGTCCAGTTTTTACAAATTTTTGGTCTAATTCACCAGTTAAAATAAAACAAGGTATTTGAATATTACCAATTTGTTCCCACAAATTAGGCATTTGACCAGTGCCATAATCACGCAATGCTTTTGCTAATTTATGTGGATCTTGGGATAATCGCATTTCTCTTATAGCCGACTTTTTATCTTTATCTAGTTCATATTGCGTATAAAATAATGGTAATTTTTCCCAATCATTAACGAATACCTCTAACCCAGCAATATCTAATACTTTCGCTCTTGCTGCATCTATTTGTTGACGCTCATGTCGATTATTTTCATCTTTGATTCCTGGAGAACTACTTTCAATTATCAATTTTGACAAAGAGCATTTACCGTACACCGCATAATACAAGGCCACTCTACCACCCATTGAATATCCGAGTAAAGTAATATCATAAGATTTGTATATATCTAATAACTCATCTAATTGTGTCGTAATGTATGGAAAGTCCCAAGTTACATCAATTGGTGATTGATCTTGTCCATGCCCTGGTAAATCGATTGTAAGAACATTAGCCTCCTGTGAAAAATATTGAACATCATCATTAAACGTACGACTATCACTAATAAAGCCATGTAAAAGTACTAATAACTGATTTGAATTGTTTTGTGATTGATAGAAGTTATAGTGTAACATTTAGAATACCACTCAATTTCTTATATAGAATTTGATGTTGTGACATATTGTCATCACGATTGGTTACCATTTCGTAAATATGTGAATTCACATGTGATAGCTTTTCTTGAGTGAAATCTGCCACAGTATTAAATCGTTTGAATGTAAAATCATAAAGTAATGCTGTATATTCAAAATTCAATCCAGTCGGCGTTCCAAACAAACGTTCAAAATATGCTTCAGCAGATGCTTTTTGTGGAAGATATGAGAATATACCGCCACCATCATTATTAAGTAAAACTATATTTAAATTAATATTATTAATTTTAGCCATTAAAAGACCATTCATGTCATGGTAGAATGCTAAATCGCCGATTATCAGCGTGATTTTCTTGTGTACAGCCATTCCAATTGCAGTTGATACAACTCCATCGATACCATTTGCACCGCGATTCGCATATACTTCAACTTCACTATTATAAAGTAGATTATCGATATCACGAACTGGCATACTGTTACTTACAAAAATAGCATCGTCTTTAGTTAATTTATCAATTAAAATTTTTACAAATGCCGCTTCATCTGTTGCATTTGTCATATGTTTATCGATTGTATTTCTAGCCTGTGATTCAAGTGTTCGCCACATGTTTATCCAGTCTTTTCGATCGACAGCTGCTTCTTCGATAAGATTTCTAAAGAAATCATTTGCAGATATTTCGTATGAAATACTCGGTGGCGTTGGAAATACATCTATCTTGTCATTATTCTGCACTAAAATTTGATATGCATTTGTGCGCTTAAGCCATTGATTTAATTTTTTTGAGATAACAGGTTTACCAACTCTTATTACGAAATCAACATCTATGTCGAGTCCTGCACGATAGTATAAATCATATGTCGTAATCACATTTGGATGATTATACTTACGTAATTGACTTAATGGATCTGCAAGTATAGGTATGTCATGCACGGTCGCATAAGTAAGTATTTGATCGATAGCTTGATGTTGCATATCACCAACTATTATTAACCCTTTTTTCTCTTTTAATATATGTCTGATGTCTTGAACATTAATATTTTTTTGATAATGCGGCAGCTTTTTAGAATAAGATGTTAGCCACTCTTGTCTTTCTAAGTTAGGTGTTAATGGCTCTCTAAATGGTAAATTAAAATGGATAGGACCTCTATGTGGACCATATAGATACTGACTTGCAATTTGCATTTGATAATAAATTGCGTCTAGCATGTAATCAGTACCATCTGCTACAGGCATATCAAATTGAAAATTAACATAATTTGCGAACATATTAACTTGATTAATTGCTTGTGGTGCCCCCACACTTCTTAATTCATGTGGACGATCACTTGTTAATACAATTAAAGGTATACGACTGATTTGGCTCTCTGCAATTGCTGGTGTATAATTTGCCGCCGCAGTCCCAGAAGTACATAAAATAGCTACAGGGCGTTCGCTACCTTTTATTAAGCCTAAAGCAAAAAACGCTGCACTACGTTCATCAGGATGTATCCATGTCTTAATATTAGGATGTGCTTCAAAAGCAATGGCCAATGGCGTTGATCTTGAGCCGGGACTAATTACAACTTCACGTACTCCATAGACATATAACTCCGAAGCAAATGTATATACTTGTTTTGTTAGTGCTTCATTATGATTCATTCTTATCTACTACTCCTAAAGCATTCATCATCGGTGAAAATTTAACTGCAGTTTCAGCCAACTCACTATCAGGGTCAGAATCTTTTACGATACCACACCCTGCAAATAACGTGGTTTGGTTTTGTTTTATTAACATTGAGCGTATTGCTACAATAAATTCACAATCATCATTCATGTCGATATAACCAACTGGTGCACCATATAAGCCTCGTGTTCCAAATTCATTTTCTTCAATAAATTTGAGTGCTTCATTTTTAGGATAGCCACCTAAAGCTGGTGTAGGATGCATTTCATCAATTAATCCTATAAAGGAATTGTTTTTCAACTGACCTTGAATTTGAGTATATAAATGATATAGATGGTCGTTTTTTAAAATATTAGGTGAATGATTATATTCAATATTATCAACATAAGGCTTTATGTCATCTAGAATACTTTTAACTACAAAATCATGTTCATCTAAATTCTTTTTATCTTTTAGAAATGCTTGTATATTTTTTTCATCTTCGTCTATGTCGTTAGATCGCTTAATCGTACCAGCTACAGCTTTTGTAGATAGAACACCGTCTTCTACTTTTAAAAGTTGTTCTGGCGTTTGTGAAAAGAATACAGATTGATTGGATTCTAAAATGAATAAATAGCTGTTTCTTTCGCTTTGTAATGCTCGATTAAGCACATAAGGTATACTAATTGGTTTATCAAATTTAATCATACGACGTCTTGCAAGAACGATTTTTTTAGTTTCATCAAGCTGAGCAATCGCATCCCTAACGAGTTCTTTCCACTCATCAACATAGATATCTTCCATTCGTAAGATATTCCCCAATGTTTCATCATGTTCAGCTTTAGCAATTTGAGTTTCTTCAAAGTAATTCACTACTTCTTTAAACTGTTCAATATCAAATTGGGCTCTTTCAACTGTATATGTCAGATAAGTAGTTTGTCCGATATTTGATATTAAAACTTGAGGTATTACAAAATGATTAATGCCAAATTCACGCCATTCATCATCAGATTTATGGCTAGAAAATTGAAATCCTCCTATGACTTTCAAATGATGCTTTTCTATATCCGGGTGTACCAATTCAATATCTTTTTTAAATTTTTCCCACTCACGAAAGATCGATTGCTTATTATCAAAGTTATTTTTGAATCTTTGAACAGCATGATAGCCGAAAAATGAAGACGCATTATCATTTAAGCGAAAATAGAAGCGATCTCCTGCCTGAGATTCTGTTAAATTGAACAATTCATCAGGTGCAAGTTCTCTATCAATTTTCACTTCAACAGATATCCAGCTTTTGTTACTTTCATATATTGACTCAATAATGTCATCTTCCTTTATATTCGCAGCCATTCATTTCACTTCTTTCATTATCTATTTTTTCTCATTACAATATTGTATCATTTTTAACTATTTATGGTGGCATAATTGCTTAATCTTCTAGAGAAATATTTCACGTTGATTGACCTTTATTTACTATTCCTTTAAAATACATATATTAAAACAATATACAATAAGAGGTAGATCAAATTATGGCAAATCAATATCAACAATATTCTACTGTTAGAAAATATTGGCATTTGATGCGACCTCATACTTTAACTGCCGCTGTTGTACCGGTTTTAGTTGGTACTGCAACTGCAAAACTTTTTTTATTAGGTAGTCAAGATAACATCAAGTTCATGTTATTTATTGCAATGTTAATCGCTTGTTTACTTATCCAAGCTGCAACAAACATGTTTAATGAATACTATGACTTTAAAAAAGGTTTAGATGATCACACATCCGTTGGTATCGGTGGTGCTATCGTAAGAAATGGTATGAGTCCAAAACTTGTCATGAATCTAGCAATTGCTTTTTATATCGTTGCTGCATTACTTGGTATCTTTTTAGCAGCGAATAGTTCATTTTGGATCATTCCAGTAGGAATCGTTTGTATGGCAATTGGCTATTTATATACAGGTGGCCCAATGCCAATTTCTTGGACACCTTTTGGTGAACTGTTTTCTGGTTTATTCATGGGTATGATTATTATTTTATTAGCGTTCTTCATACAAACTGGCAATATCAATAGCTTTGTGGTTTGGATTAGTATTCCAATAGTAATTACAATTGGTCTAATTAACATGGCTAATAATATACGCGACAGAGTCAAAGACCAAGCGAGTGGACGTAAAACTCTACCTATTTTATTAGGTAAACGCGCTTCAATTACATTTATGGCAGTTATGTATATCATTGCATACGTTTTCGTTGTCTATACTGCATTATTTGTAGATGGTGGTTCACTATTTTATCTACTTGTATTGTTATCATTCCCTATGCCAGTTAAAGCTATTCGTCGTTTCAAAAAGAATGATACACCTGCAAGTATGATGCCAGCTATGGCTGCAACTGGAAAAACAAACACAATTTTTGGTGTATTATACGCTTTAGGTATTTATATTAGTGCTTTATTAGGTGGAATTTAATATATTATTAGACAGATTTTAAATATTCACTAGTAAGATAATACGGGGTGAGGCAATGAAACTAATTAGAGTTTCTGTCTCCTCCGTTTTATTTTTACCTATTTTGAATAAACCATATGTAAATATTGATGGCCATACAATTCTATATCCTCAGTCCATTTAAAACCTAAGCGTTCGTATAATTTCTTAGCTCTAGGATTATCATAGTCACAACTTAAGCTCCACTTTCTATCTGGGTATGTAGATATTAAATAGTTAAATAATTTAGTTGCAATACCCTGTCCTCTATATTCCGAGAATGTTGCAACAGCCTCAATGTACCATTCATCATCTTTAGATTCTTTCAAAGGTAATGGCGTACCTAGTGCTTTTATGTCTTCTTCCAACGGTAATTTATTCCATGCTGCTTCTAACTCTAATTCTTTATCACCCTTATATGCTATGATGCATCCCGCAACATGATTGTCTTGCTCATATACCCAAATGTTATTATAATTCGTTCTATAATTAATATTGACTATACTTTCTTCAATTGCATGAATAACACGTTCTTTAGTGATTTCTTGTACAATATCTAGTTCCATATCATGCCAAATGATATAACATAATTCCGCTATTTGCTTACTGTCGCTCGGACGTGCTTTTCTGATCAATTTACCGTTCTCCTCTCCATAAGTTTTTGTTAACTATATTATATAAAATTTACAAATAATAATAAATTAATTGCAGTAAATTGAAACATATTAATTGTGATTATAATCATTTTTTCAATCACCTTAGTAATATTTGATTTAATTTTTGAAATGCTTAAAATATGAGATTAAGGAGGCAACAAAGTTATGAGAGTTAATAAAACATTATATGTATTATGTTCTTTATTTCTGGGTGGTGTCGGCATTCATAAATTTTACGCAGACAAAGTGTGGCAAGGCGTGCTTCATTTAGTGTTCTTTTGGACTACTATTCCAACCATTATTTCAATTATCCATGGTATTATCATAATCTTTACAACTAAAGCTGATCAAAATGGCTATATATTTATACCAAATAACCGCCATCCAAAAATTTAATCAGTAATTTTAGAAATTATCTTTAATAATGTGTAGAACGGGTAAACTCAAATAAACATAAAAAAGGAGTAAGCTAGTATGAATATTATCAAACGCGTACTTAGAATTGTTATAACAGGATATTTAGTAAAATGGATTCGTAATAAAATTGAGGGAAAATCAAACGGTGGTCAAAAATAAAATGTAAAAAGGTCTATTCGCTAACTTTGATTTAAGTAGTGAATAGACCTTTTATAATGAGTTACAGGATCCTAATTTACTCATTGAGAAATGCCTCCAGATTTTTATATTCAGTGGTATAGTTGATAAATTCTTCCTCGTTCTTATTAATCAACGCTTCATCAATCAATTTCATTAACTGTTTCTTTCGTCCCTGACGAAGTGCCTCTTCAATGACTAGCTCAACGCCTAAATCATTAACTGTCGTTACAAAATCTTCTAGTGTCGTATTCTTGACATTCGTGTTGTGATTCATTGTAATCACTGCCTTTCTTTTTTGTATAAGGATAGTATACAAGCTTTTATTTTTTAAATCAATCGAATATTCTGACTTTTCACAAAAAATAAGTGTAATTTTATATGTAATGATTATCTTGACAACATATAAAAACTTTATATAATAAATTTATATTATTAATCGTTGAGTTTTTAGCGCTTAATAATGATATAAATTTAAGGAGGTTAAGAGATGACAAATATTTCTCAAAGCCAAAATACTGTATATATTATTCGAAAAGGAGATATGATAATCAAACCCGTCATTGATGATTATGAGCAAACAAAAGGATCAGAAATATGGAAATATGATTCCACAATAGTTTCAAGCCCATTCAAAACTCAAAAAATCGTCGAACGCTCATGTAAATTTTATGGTAATAGCTATATTAGTAAGAAATCCGAAACACAACGAATTGCCGGCATTACTAGTAAACCACCTATTTTATTGACTCCTCTCTTCCCCACTTATTTTTTCCCTACGCATTCAGACCGTTTAGAAGAAAACATGTGGATTAATATGCATTATGTACATGAAATTAAACCTCTTAAAAATCGAAAATGTAAAATTATTTTTGCAAATCATCAAACATTAACACTTAATGTTTCCTACCACAGTATTTGGCACCAATACTCTAACTGCATTTTTTATTATTACATGGTCGATAAACAATCTCGTATGAAGTCAAACAATCCAGAAATGCCAATAGATTATGAGAAAACGACTTTAAATATTTTCGAAGCACTTTCACATTATTCACTATTACAAGATAAATAGTTTTACGTTTAATTTTAAATCATACGGGACTTTTATATTAATATAGTGTAAATGTTCCGTATATTTTTTAAATATAATCCCTTGCAAATTTTAAGTTTATTGATATAATAATATTTGTGCTCATAGAGATACATTATATAAATACATATTATTCCGCAGTAGCTCAGTGGTAGAGCTATCGGCTGTTAACCGATCGGTCGTAGGTTCGAATCCTACCTGCGGAGCCATATGGAAACGTACTCAAGTTGGCTGAAGAGGCGCCCCTGCTAAGGGTGTAGGTCGCGAGAGCGGCGCGAGGGTTCGAATCCCTCCGTTTCCGTTCATTAGTAAAAATCTATAAAATTTGTTAACTCAAATCATTAAAGAACGTTGATATATAAACGTTCTTTTTATTTTTCTTAAAAATCTGAAAAAGTCTATTTTAAAAATTTTTGTCAACGAGTGGACAAAGTGGACATAATTTGAAAGTTCGTTGTCCACTTTTGATACCCCCCATGATTTTATTCATTCTAAAATCACGAAGTTATACCACCATCTTTAAGTAGTTGTTCCTAGTATTTAAAACTATATGCATGATTGTTTTGTCTTTTTTGACATTGATTACCCTACTCTACGTACACCTTTTTAAGAACACCTTAATTATTACTAATATTGATCTAAAATTAAAGATTTTTTTCGTTATCACTAACATTTTTATATTTCGCACTATTTTTTAATGTTATAATCTTATTGTAAATCGTTAAATTGTATAAATGAATATTTTATATAAATTAAGTGAAGCGTACGAAATGGATATACATAAAAACAATAAAATTAAATACGGTAACAACACTTATTACAATAATTATTCTATTATGTTTGAATCATTACGAGTGTTTGGATATGAAAATTTAAATTAAAGGAGTTTTTCTCATGGCTAACAAAACTAAAAATGTAGATTTGATAAAAGATGTGTTTTTACATGATAACGAAACAATTATTTATGCAATATTTGGTGCTTATAAAACTAAATCTCTTGGTAAAAATACAATAAGACATGGTGTTCTAGCAGCCACTGACGAAAGAATAATCTTTTGCGCAAAACGATTGAGTGGATACGATTCTGAAATTTTTCATTATGGTAAAATTAGTACTTTTGAATTAAGCAAAATCTTAATGTGGAATACTATTTCTTTTTATTCAAGTGGTAATAAGGTTTCTATGAAGTGGGTTAATGATAAAGATTTAGACAAATTTATAGAATTTGTAAACAAGAATGTTGAAGGAAGTAATAATTCTCTAGGTCTTATTGATCAAGCAACTCATTCAGATAATGACTTACAACCTCTTGAAAAAATTAAAAAATTAAAAGAGTTATTAGATATGGATGCTATTACACAGGAATAATTTGATAAGAAAAAACAGCAATTGTTAAATTCATAAATTGTTATGTCTTAATTATTAAAGGAGATATATAATGAAAAAGTTTTTAGTCTTATTATTTACTAGTTTCTTAATTCTAGGTGCATGTAGTAATAAAGATTCATCAAGCGAAAACTCAAATAAAAGTTCTATAAATAAATCAGATAAAAAATTACACGATAATAAAAAGAAGAAAGATAAATCAAAAGAGAAAAAGAAAGAATATAAGAAAAATTCTTCTAGTAAAGAAAATCAAGCTAGCCAAGAACAAGCACAATTACAACAAGATATCACACAAGTGCCACAACAAAATAACCTACAATCTACATCTCAAGAACAAAGTTCTCAACAAAAACAACAAACTAATGCTAATAATCAACAAACTCAACAAAGATACGACTATGACCACAATGGCGTATATAGAACTCCTGCTGAACAAAAAGCACATGAACAGTGGATTAAGGATCAAGTAGAATGGAACAAGCAAAATGAAACTAGAAAACAAAAGTTACAAGATGAATATTTCAATCTTTCAGATAAAATGTATGAAGATAGAGTTAGCAAAGCCGAATATAATTCTATGGAAAAACGTCAAAATGAAATATTAGATGAAGTTCGACCTATCAACTGAAATACACTACAATGGTTGCTCAATTAATGTTGATTTTTTAATCTTGTATTAGAAATTTTGCAAAAATGAATCATTGATAAAGAAACAATTTATAATCAACTCACTTCTAGCTACGGTGAAAAATTCACACAAAAAGAAGCGCAATATGCTATTGACCATTTAGATAAATAAAAATATAGCGGCTATAGAATTAACTCCTCAATAGCCGCTTAGTTATATTAATAAGACATTAATTTTAAGATAGCCTCTTTCTCAATATCACCGAAATAATGATAAAAGTCAAAGTCTTCCATAGCTTCTTTAATATGCGTATAATCATGTAACGCCCCTATTAAAGCATTCTCTAATTCAGTGACATCTCCTTCACCAAAGAAGTCTCCAAAGATTCTAGCATGTTCAATTTTGCCTTTTTTAACATCGAATTTAATTTGTACAAAGCCTTTTTCAAATTTTTCATCGCGTTCAAAATTATATTTAGGATTTCGCCCGTAGTTCCAATCCCATGTACGGTATTTCTCATTGCTTAATGCTTCAATATTCTTCCAGTCTTCATCTGTTAACTTATATTCTTCGACTTCATGTTCACCAAAGATTGTTTTCAAAATGATTTGTTTAAAGTCATCAATGGAAATCGATTCATCTAAAAATTCGTCGATATTTGCTACACGCTTACGCACTGACTTAACACCTTTAGATTGAATTTTTTTAGGATTAACTTTCAATGCATTTTGTACTTCTCCTAAGTCACTATTTAACATTAATGTACCGTGACTAAACATTCTATCTTTAACTTTAACCATGGCATTCCCTGAAATTTTAGCTTGCCCTACTTGAATATCATTACGACCAGTCATTTCAGCATCTACACCCATTGATTGAAGTGCTTGTACAATTGGCTCTGTAAACTTTTTGAAATTATGGAAGCTATTATCATCATCATCTGTAATAAAACTAAAATTTAGATTACCTTGGTCATGGTATACAGCGCCACCACCTGAAATACGGCGTACAACATGTATGTTATTTTCACCTACATATTGTTTATTAACCTCTTCTATAGTATTTTGATTTTTTCCGACAATGATAGACGGTCCATTTACATAAAATAGAAAGTAACTGTCATCCGAAGGTAAATGTTTTAACACGTACTCTTCCATGGCAAGGTTAATTGTAGGATCAGTAATATTATTATTGCTTACAAATTTCATCTATATCTCTCCTTTGACTCTCTCGTATATGCCCTTAGTTTAGTTATGCCTTATATTTAGTTATTTTGCCAATTATTTACTCAAATTTGACATTATTTTCATAATTAAAATATTATTTGCCATTTTTAGCATATATTTGTTTATTATTATGCAAATTTTTAGTACAATATAGCCTAGTTATGAATTTAGGAGGACTCCGTATGACTGTTGCAGAAGTAGGAAATATCGTAGAATTTTATGACGGTTTAAGAGGCCGTGTTGAGAAAATTAATGACAATTCAGTTATTGTAGACTTAACAATTATGGATAACTTCAATGAATTAGACTTACCAGAAAAAACAGTTATTAATCATAAACGATATACTATCGTTGAATAAGAAGGTATACATTAAAATGAAAAATATATCAAAAGCTTTAATTTGGTTTATAGCAAGTTTCATTGTATTCCATTTGATTTTATTTGTTATGTGGGGAGAGCATCAAGAGTACTGGTATCTATACACTGGTATTATGTTAATTGCAGGTATTAGTTATGTATTTTACCAAAGAGATATAGAATCCAAACGACTTTTAACTTCTATCGGAGTTGGTATCGCTACAGGTATCGTCTTGGTTATAATACAATTAATTTTTTCATTACTTTCACCACAAATAACATATGCAGAACTTATTAAAGAATTATCAAGAACAGGTGTTTATTTCAAATGGCAAATGTTAGTGACGTTAATTTTTGTAATTCCTTGTCATGAGTTATACATGAGAACTGTTTTGCAAAAAGAACTAACTCAATTTAAATTGCCTACTTGGTTAATCATCTTGATTACTGCATTATGTTCTAGTTCTTTATTTATTTATTTAGATAAATGGTGGATAGTGGCATTTATTTTTGTAGCTCAATTAGTATTATCATTGAGTTATCAATATACACGTCGCATCGTAACTACCTCTTTAGGACAAATTGTGGCAATTATACTATTATTAATATTTCATGGATAAAAGAGTCCGGGACATAAAGTTCTTGGATAAGTGAAAAAAAGACAATTTCTATTGAAATAATATAGAAATTGTCTTTTTTATAAATTTTTTGATTATTTTCAGCTCGTTGAGCTACTACTTTTCTTATATTAAGTGCCATTAATACAAAACCAAGTTCTCTTTTGACTTTATTGAGTCCTCGGACAGACATCCGAGTGAAACCCAAAATAGCCTTCATAAATCCAAAAACAGGTTCCACATCAATTTTTCTTTGACTGTAGATATTTTTTGTTTCTGGTTCTGAAAGCTTTTTGTTAATTTGGGATTTAAAATATTCCCAGTTATAATTCTTCATTATTTTTTTGTTTGTTTTTGAATTGAAGTTCATACATTGATTTTTCAGAGGACATTCTGAACAATCATCACATTCATATAATTTGAAGTCTCGCTTATAACCATACTTATCATGACGATAGGCATATCTTTTAAAACCTAGCCGTTTATTATTCGGACAAATGAATTCGTCATTAATTTCGTCATAGTTCCAATTTTGAGTATTAAAGATGTCACTTTTATATTTTTTAGTTTTATCTTTTATAAACATTCCATATGTTATGAGTGGCGTTCGATTAAAGTCATCTATAATTGCCTTATAATTTGATTCACTACCATAACCTGCATCAGCTACAATATATTCAGGTAAATGACCGTAGGTCTCTTGAATTGAATTTAAAAATGGAATCATCGTTCTAGTATCCGTTGGATTTTGATACACATTATAAGATAAAACAAATTGGGAATTTGTCGCTATTTGTAAATTATACCCTGGCTTAAGTTGTCCATTTTTCATGTGATCTTCTTTCATTCTCATAAATGTCGCATCATGATCTGTCTTAGAATAACTATTTCTATCCTTTAAAATAGATTTTTGAAATTCGTATCGATACTTTCGCTCAAAATAATCATTGATTTGCTTTTTGTATTTTTTGATTTTAGTTCTTTTGAGACGTATTTGTTTTCTTGTTTTAGTACATTTTTCATTGTTGATATGTTGGTTTAAATCTTCGATTTCTTTATCTAAGTGACTACCAATCAAATCTATTTCTTCTTTTGTTAATTCATTATCATGATCTTCTTTAATTTCCGGTATGATTTTATTGGTTACCAATTCATGGTAGAGGGCTTTAGAATCCTCATTCATCTTTGATTCATGGTTTTGAATACTCTTTTTCCATACAAATGTATATCGATTGGCATTTGCTTCAATTTTTGTACCATCAATAAAAATAGCTTTATCATCTATAAGATTTTGTTTTACACACTGACTGTAAAATTGAATAAATAAAGATTCTAATAAAGCATCTACTTTTGGATTTACTCTAAATCGATTAATTGTTTTATAAGAAGGTTTTTGATTTTGTGATAGCCACATCATTCGGATGCTATCATTAAGCATTTTTTCTATTTTACGACCTGAGAATACAGATTGTGTGTAGGCATATAGAATCACTTTTAACATCATTTTAGGATGGTACGAAGTTGCACCACGGTGATGTCTGAATTCGTCGAATTCATTGTCAGGAATTGTTTCAACAATATCATTTACATGTCGTGAAATATCATTTGTGGGGATAAGAACTGAAGTTTCCATTGGTAGAGTAAGTTGAGTCATGTTATAATTTTTATACATAAGGCACCTCGTTAATTTAGTTTAGTGATGTTTATTAAATTATACGAAAGTGCTTTATTTTTTTAAAGTATTACAATGTAAAATTACATATAAATACAAAGTATTTTGGCGAGACTCTTGAGGGAACAGGACAAGCTGAAGACTACAGGCTGAAGCTGTCCCCTAAGAAAGCGAGCCAACAATACGGAGTATTGTAAATAAAGAAGCCAGTAAATGAATTTGTTAAAACTCATTTACTGGCTATTTCTCTAGGGTTTATGTCCCAGACTCTTTTTGAAGTAATTTACAATTTAAATACGTTTACTTATATGAGTACTATTTTTAATACGCTACTGAAAAATTAGAGTCCAACTTTAAATAATAATCAGGTTGATTTAGCTTTTCAGCGATAAGTGAACTCATCGGTCGATCATATGTGGAATGAAGTATTGATTCATCTTCCAAGTATTGACGATAATTTCTATAACAATAATCTGTCATTGTAACTCTATACTTTTCATCTAACTCAATATTTTTTATATTCACTCTATCAAAACGAGGCGCTGACATATCTACCTCATAATCAAATCCTTGCCACAATGTACATAATGTTTCATCAATAATAGTCATACTTAATTGATTTTGCTCAAATTGAATATAAGAATAAGTATATTCAAGCATTTTTTTAATTTGATGGCCTCTAAGTGTTATATCTATTGCTTTATCAGGGTGTGGATAAGCATTATAGACATCCTCATTAGTCACTATACCTTTTAATCCCTTTTCGCCATTTTTAGGCACGTTAATACAAGTAATATTATTCACATAGGCTAAATGTAGACTATCATGTAATAATTGTATAAATGGATGTGGACTACTTAGTAAGTCTTCCAAGCCATTAACCTGTAAATCGACTTTATTCTCTGAAACAATATCCTTTGACCAATGTTCTAAGGCTTTACGATCATAATAAGTTGTCTCAAGTAATTCCTGATCTTCTGGAAACTCACTTAAATTAATTACTGTAGATTCAATATCTTCTTTTTCGAACGAGTTCGTACGTTTTTTAAATTTAATTTTGACATGTACTAACTCTTGAGCATCTTGTCCTGCTTGAACATATACTGTTTCAAAATCATTACCTATAATCGTTTGATGCTGGTGCGCTGTTATCATTAAATCGATCACACCTATTTCCTTCATTATTTTTTCCGCTTCATGAGAACCTTTTCTATGTCTTGTATTTGTTTGATTTATTTTATATAGTCCTCCATGATAGATTACAATTAAGAAGTCAGGATGTTCACTTTCATGTATATATCTAATCCAGCGTTTAGCAGATAATAGTGCTTTTTCAATACTAACCTCTTTCTCCATTTCAGCGAATTCGTTTTTCATTAATCCATCTGCAGTTAAACCTACAATTGCGATTCGAACATTATCGTATTCTTTAATTATATAAGGTGTTGAGAAGTATGGTTCCTTTGTTAATGCAAATTCTATATTCGCAGATAACCATTGAAACCTTGATAGTGATACTGCTTTAGTCAAAAATGATAATCCAAATTTAAAATCATCCGGACTTATACCACTAGCATCATACTGCATAGCATTCATTAATTTAATCATAGGATGACGTTTATAGGGTGCGACAATAGCATAATAATGCGCAGCCAATGAGCCAGCTACACTTCCCCCACTATCTAATAAAATGACTTTATCATTGTTTTCTCTAATATTTTTAACATAGGTACCAGCACGATATATATTTGATCCAAAATCTCCATTCATAAAATGACTATGCATATCTGATGTTGCCAAGATATCTATATTTATATGTTCATTTTTCTCCAATTTACACACCCCTTATTTAAAGCTAGTTTAACATTTATTAATCTGTTGGTGCTATTTATTTCTAATCAAAAAAGCATTCTCAGAATTAATAATTTCTGAGAATGCTAATATATTTAACCAATTTGAACACGTTCTTTAGGATAATGGTATTTATCCGGTTCCTTACGTCCAGCTATCATAATAATAAATGAAATTAAACCAACACGACCTATAAACATTAATATCATTAGTATTACTTTAGTAAGTCCACTAATATCGTCTGTAACACCTAAAGATAGACCACATGTTCCAAAGGCTGACATGACTTCAAAGAATACTTGTAAAAATGTTAGATTTGTTTTTTCAGTAGCGAGAATAACAATCATACTTACAAATGTTAGAATTGATGCCATAGTAAATACGGCGAATGAACGTTGAATATCAACTACATGTATTTCTCGATTGAACACTTTTATAGCTGTTTTTTCAGCATTATTATTAAAGTTAATTACAAAGAGAATTAGTATCGCAAATGTAGTTGTACGTATACCACCACCAACTGAACTTGGAGATGAACCAATAAACATGAGGATACTCATTATTACATTCGTTGCATCACTAAAGTTTGTTACATCAATGGTTTGTAATCCAGCACTACGTGTTGTTGCAGATTGAAATAATGAATAAAATAAGGATTGATGCCAACTTAATCCTTTAAAAGCATGGTGATGTTCTAATGCTAATATGGCTAAAACACCAAAAACAAATAAAAATAGATATGTGCATGTAGTTATTTTGGTAAATAGTGAAAATCTAAAATGGCTGACCCTATTCCTTACATATGCTCTGATTTCAAGTAATACAGGAAATCCTATTGATCCTAATACGATTAGAAACATAACAATCGTTTGAACAAAATAATCCTTAGCGTAAGGTATTAATGATTGCCCTGTGATATCTAATCCACCGTTAGTAGTAGCAGAGACAGACACAAATAAACCTTGCATGAGTGCATTTTTCAAATCTGGATTATCTCTATAGAAATAAAATGCTAATAACAGTGCACCTATAAATTCTATTGTTAATATCGTTTTGATGATTTCTAATATCAGCTTAACGGTTCCACTCATTGTATCTTTATTATTATCTAACATAATTAATTGGCGTTCGCGGATACCTATATGTTTCCCTAACACAACCCATAGTACTGTACCAATCGCCATGACACCAATACCGCCTATATTAAGTATGATTAATATAATAATTTGGCCAAATGTTGAATATGTATCTACTATGTTAACGGGAGATAGTCCAGTAACACTAATGCCTGATACAGCAACGAATAGCGTATCGATTGGGCTAACATCCACACCATGTTTATGCACAAATGGGAGGTTTAATAATAAAAAAGCGACAACTATGGCTATCAAATAATATAAAACTATCCCCTGTTGAGGGCTAGATTTTTTAAGCAACTTACTGAAAATAGACACTCATTTGTCACCTCAACATTATTTCAATTTTATTCTTATCTCTTGAGATTTTCCTTCTCTATAAATTTTAGCCGACAATGTTTTTAAGTCTTGTCTATGATTAAAAATTATTTGTCTATACTGTAAATTATTTTGAATTGATTTACTATCTAATTCTACAACTACATCACCAATTTTTAAACCTGATTTTTTACCTAAACCATTTTCTTTTAACTTTTCTACTACGATTCCATTTTGAACATCTTCGGGCACTTTTAATAAATTTCTTTCATAAGGCATTAAATCTGAAACATTTTTAATTCCAATACCAGTATTGGGATATTGAATTTCACCTTTTTTCTCTAGTTCCTCAGCAATTTCTCGTGCAGCATCTATTGGAATTGCAAAGCCCATGCCTTCAATATTAGGCATATTTATTTTTAACGATACTAAGCCTACTAATTCTCCAACTCTATTGACGACAGCACCTCCTGAATTACCCGGGTTAACTGAAGCATCAATTTGAAATGTATTAACCCATTCATCATTCTTATTATCTTTATCGAAATCGACAGGTACTGCCCTATTTAATCCGGAAATAATACCTTTCGTCACTGTATTTTTAAAATCATTTCCAAGTGGATTACCAACAACTAGGATGGATTCACCTAGCTTTAAATGTTTTGAGTGACCTATTTTAATTGGCTGCATGTTTTTATTTTTTATCGTTGCTTTAAGCACTGCAATATCTGACCACATATCTCTCCCAACGACTGTAGCAGTAGCTGTTTTATCATCATCATATGTAATATTTACTCTTTTATTACTTCCAACTATATGTGTATTGGTTAAAATAAAAAAAGTATCGTCTACAGCTTTGTAGACGACACCTGAACCAACTTCATTATTTGAGTTTATATTTGTTTTATCAATTGTTTGTGTTGTTATGTTCTTAGGTGTGTCATTCTCAATTGTTACCACTGATTTAACAGCAGTTTCTGCATTCTTCATTGTTGTTGTGTATTTTGTATCATTATTACTACTTTGTTCAATACTACTATTTTGGTTCATCGTTGAGATAATTGCACTAATTAGTATAACAATTAATATGATTGCAACTACTATGACTATTTTAAGCCAATGCAATTTTAAAAAGTCTTTTACTTTGTCCATCGTATCATTGTTCTTAGGCTCATTTTCTAAGTGTTCATTTTCTTCTAACTTATTAGAATGAGCTAAATTTTGACTAGATGCTTTCTTTAAGTCTTGATTATCTTCAACTTTATTGTTTTTATCTTTAGTATAGGAATTTAATTCCTTGTTAGAAGTTTCATTAGAACTTGCTTTTTGTTCCTTTTGTTCAATTTTTTGACTTTTATTTGTTTCTAAAACGTCTTCCGATGATTCTTTAGTTTCTTTATGTTTTTTAGTTTGTTCACTTTTATCAAGATGATTAACTTCACTTTTATTAATATTATCTTGTTTTTGTTTGCCTTTATTCTTTTCAACTCTACTATATTTAGGTTCTATTTCATCGTGTTTGGAAGAGGCAGAATTATTGTCTTCTTTCTCCTGTTTTTCCATTTCGTCAGTAGGTTTAGTTACCTTATCATTATTTTCTTTATGTTCATTTTTTAGTTGTTGCTCTTCAGGTAGTGTTAAATGATGCGTGTTAGTATCATTTAATTCTTGATCAGATTCATTATCAGATCGTAATTTAGCTAAATGTTGTTGCTGGTGAATTTCTTCTTGTGTTAATTTCTCAATTCTTGCTTTTCGCATGTTATCTTTAACACGTTCTTCATTAACTTTTGCTTGTTCTTGCTCTTTTTTGGCAAGTCTCTCACGTTGTTCTCTCTCTCGTTCTAATCGTTCTTCACGTTCTTCATTATGGAAATACTCATGTCGTTTTCGACGATACTGTTCACGTGGTATTACGTGTTTTTTATCATTATCCAAAGGTGTCCACTCCTATCGACTAACTCACAATCTATCATGCTAACGTTAAATTATGTTTTATGGTTGTGGCTTTATTTAAATTATTCATTAACTAAATTTTAATATCAATATCGCCAATTAGCAATGAATTGAAGGTTCAAAATTAAATTTTTCTTATCAAATCACTAAATTGCACAAATGATAATAATAAAGCCTTTTAAACTTAATGATATACATCAAATCTAAAAGGCTCGAATCACTTATTTAATACTATTTATTGGCTTTCTTCTTGTTGCTACGTACTGATGTTAACCAACCGATTACGACTAAAAGAATCATAACTGTCCAGAAGATAGCTTGCCATAATGTACTATGAGGGAAATGTTCAGGTAAAATACCTATATCTTCATGAGCAAGTACTATAACAACTAATTTAATACCTACCCAACCTACAATTGCGAAGGCAGCTCCTTCTAATCCAGGATATTTATTTAGTAAGTCAACAAACCATGTAGCGGCAAAACGCATTAGAATAACACCGATCATTCCGCCAATAAACATTACTGAGAATTGACCTAAGTCCATGCCACCAAAATGAATGCCAACTTCAGGTAATGTAACAGCAATTGCCATCGCTGCTAACATTGAGTCAATTGCAAAAGCTATATCTGCAAATTCAACTTTTAAAACAGTGCCCCAAAATTGCATAGGTCCGACTTTTTTCTCAACGCCAGACTCGTCAAAATGATGGTCGTCACCTTCAGGCTGATCTTCATTTTCTTTGTGGAAGAATTGCCAGAGATTTCTTATTGACATAAAAATTAAATACGCGGCACCAAGTGCTTGGATAAACCAGAAATTTGCGATAACACTAATTAAGAATAAGGCAAGAAAACGGAATACAAATGCACCTAGCAAACCATAAAATAACGCTTTTTTACGTTGTTCAGGTGGTAAATGTTTTACCATAACAGCCATTACAACCGCATTATCAGCTGCTAATAACCCTTCTAAAAATACAAGAACGAGAATTACCCATAAGTAAGGTAAAATTAAACTCGGATCCATAGTGGACAGCTCCTTTTTGTTTTAATACAAATAAAGAGACCTATGCTAAATAATAGCAAAGGTCTCACTTAGCAAATAAATGCCCACTTTACCGGAAGATAATACTTCGTAATGACGATAAAGCGCTAACCATCAAGTAGTTGATGGTCTTCAAGTTACTCCCCTCTGACAAATTGTCATAGGTATTCATTTGTTAAGTGTATTATACACTATACTTAATATAAATAAACAATTAACGTATAACAAATTGTCTATTTAAAGAGATATTTTTAAATACCCATTATTTTCAATCATAATCTTATAAAAGACTATACAATTTAATTTCTGGGAATTTTTCTTCGAACCAGCGTGTTGCAAATTCATTTTCGAATAAGAAGACGAAATTATCATATCTATCTTTCACTAATATAGAACGAGACGTGTTCATTTTATCTTGTATATCATCTTCGTTTTCAATCCAACGCGCAATTTTTCTACCAACAGGTTCCATAACAACATCAACGTTATATTCGTTTTTCATTCGATGTTCAAACACTTCAAATTGTAATTGACCAACGGCACCTAAAATAATTTGATTAGTGTGAAGCGTTTTATAATATTGGATTGCTCCTTCTTGAACAAGCTGTTCAATTCCTTTATGGAAATGTTTTTGTTTCATTACGTTTTTAGCTGAAACTTTCATAAATATTTCCGGTGTGAATTGAGGTAAATCTTGGAAACTATATTTTTGCTTGCCACCAACTAAAGTATCTCCAATTTGATAATTACCTGTATCATATAAACCAATGATGTCTCCAGCTACTGCATGGTTAACAGTTTCTTTATCGTCAGCCATAAATGATGTTGAACGCGTAATTTTTTGTTTTTTGCTCGTACGTTGTAATGTTACATCCATACCACGTTCGAATGCACCACTAACAACACGCATAAACGCAATTCTATCACGATGTTTAGGGTCCATATTAGCTTGAATTTTGAAAATAAATCCAGAAAATTCATCATCAAATGGGCTTACTTCAACTTCTTCATTTGTCTGACGTGCATTAGGCATCGGTGCATGATCAACATATGCATTCAAGAAGTTTTGAACACCGAAGTTAGCTAATGCAGAACCAAAGAATACGGGTGTTAATTCACCATTTAATAGCGCATCATTATCAAACTCTTCACCTGCTTCTTCTACAAGCATAAATTCTTCGATAGCTTGAGCAAATGCACTGTCATTACGAATAGCATGCTCTTCTTGTAGTTCATAATCATCATTTAAATGTAAAACATTTTCTTCATCTCTAAATGGTTCTATAGATTTAGAATCACGATCGATAATACCAAAGAAATTTTGACCCATACCAATTGGCCAGTTCATAGGATAAGTATCAATGTTTAATGTTTCTTCAATCTCATCTAATAATTCAAATGGCTCTTTACCTACGCGGTCCAATTTATTAATGAATGTAAAAATTGGAATTCCTCTCATTCTACAAACTTTAAATAGCTTTAAAGTTTGAGGTTCAATACCTTTGGCACAGTCAATAACCATCACTGCACTATCCACTGCCATTAAAGTACGGTAAGTATCTTCTGAGAAATCTTCGTGTCCTGGTGTATCTAATATATTAATTTTGTAATCATCATAGTCAAATTGCATTACTGAACTCGTTACTGAAATACCACGTTCTTGCTCCACTTTCATCCAGTCACTAGTTGCAAATTTACCTGTTTTTTTACCTTTAACTGTACCCGCTTCTCTAATTGCACCACTAAAATATAACAACTTCTCAGTCAGTGTCGTTTTACCAGCATCCGGGTGAGATATTATGGCAAACGTCTTTCTTGATTCAACTTCTTCTTTTAAACTCATCTATTGATCTCCTTTAAAATCATTCACAATCCAGTTTGTTAAATTCGAAGCAATTTTGATTGCTTCATTTTCCTCGATAAAAGCAAATAATTGCATTACCAATTCTTCTTTAACATCATTACTGTCCATATTCAAATCAAGTTCTATTGACCAAAATATATCTGGAATAGCCAACATGATTTGATTTTTATCTTCACTTATATATAAGTAAACATTAACAATTTCGTCATTTATAGATAATTGTTTAATGTTCACTTGGGCCACCGCCAAATTTTTTGTATGCCGCTTCAAGTCCAATTAAATCATCTCTATGTGGCACTTTAATATGTCCAGGCATGATTTGATAAGGTTCTCTTCCTTTAGAAGCTAATACTACTGTATCGCCCGGTTCAGCTATATCAATGGCATGTTTGATCCCTTCAGCTCTATCATCAAATTCAACATAATGATTATGTGTTGCGCCTTTAGCTAGTTCAGCAGTCAACATTTTAGGATCATCATTAGCAGGATTATCTGGCGTAAATATTACGTAATCTGCTCTACAAGCTACTGCGCCCATTTCAGGTGTTTTAGTTAAGTCACGTTCTCCAGCCATTCCAATTAAAAAGATTAATTTTTGTTTCACGAAAGGTTTTACTGCATCTATAAGTTCATTCATTCCGTCAGCAGTATGTGCATAGTCAATAATTAAATCAATTGGTAGCGAAGGATCTAGAACTTCCAAACGCCCTTCAACTGGCTCTAAATTCTCAACTACTCTGACGATATCTTCCATAGATGTTCCTTTACTCCAGACGGCAATCATGGCAGCCATAATATTTGAAATATTAAATTTACCTACATATGGTGTTTTAACACTGTAAGTACCTATAGGCGTATCGAAATCAAAGTGAACACCTTGTAAAGATTCTTGAATATTTTTAGCCATAAATTGAGCGTCATGGTCTATTCCATATGTAAATATTTCATATGGTGTAACTGATGCTAAATATTTGGAGAAATCATCATCATTATTTAAAACAGCATATTTCTCTTTCGATAAATCTTCTCCCAGTTGACTAAATAACAATGATTTAGCATGTCCATAGGCTTCCATTGTGCCATGAAAATCTAAATGGTCTTGTGTTAAATTTGAGAATATCGCAACATCAAATTCTACACCTCTTAATCGCCCTAGTGATAAACCGTGACTAGATACTTCCATAGTCATAGCTTCCGCATTTTCATCAACCGCTTGCTTAATCTTTTTAGTTAAAGACACTGTTTCTGGAGTTGTATTGGCACCTCTAGTTTTATGTTCATTTATTTGGAAACCATTTGTTCCTA
The DNA here is from genome assembly GCF_006094395.1 of Staphylococcus haemolyticus. Taxonomy (NCBI): domain Bacteria; kingdom Bacillati; phylum Bacillota; class Bacilli; order Caryophanales; family Staphylococcaceae; genus Staphylococcus; species Staphylococcus haemolyticus. The sequence continues at coordinate 1,886,725 of NZ_CP035291.1, forward strand.
AATATGCGCTTCCTTTACCTAAACCTCTATAAATAAGATGAATCATAGTAGCAATTGAAGTTTTGCCATTAGTGCCTGTCACACCTATTGTAGTTAATTGATGGCTAGGAAAATCATATAAAGTATGTGCTAACAGGCTAGCAACTCTTAATGTATCTGGTACGATAACCTGCGTCACGTCACCGTTAATGTCTTGTTGATGGTTAACCACAATGACTTTTGCACCTTGATCAACAACATTTTGACAAAATTTATGGCTATCAACTGTATAGCCTTTTGATGCGACGAATATACTCCCTTCACTAGCGGTACGTGAATCTGTAGTGATATCAGTAACATTTATATCTAAAGTACCTATTACTTGTTTAACTCGTATTTTTTCGAACAACTCATTCGCATTCAAAATGTATCGCTCCTTTTTTTACAATAATTTTATTATACACGTTTTGAAGTTGTTGATAAATTTATAATCATTAAAATATTGATTAGATTTAATACGAACTTGATATGTTTTACACCTCACACTAAAGATTTCATTAATATAATTGAAGGAATTATTAATTAATAGTTAATTATTTTAAAATTTCCTATATATATCACTTTAATTCAATACTTTTAAATCTATTAATGCTAGGATAGTTATATAAAGATGATGTTAACTTCCTTAATATGCTATAATGCACTATAAATGAATTTTATACTTTCAGTAGAGGGTATATATATTATGATAACTATGTAAGTATGTTTATTGCTACTATAGTTAAATCAGAATGCGTTATTGCGTGTTTTAAATTTAAATTAATGGAGGGTGACTATTAATGGTTACTCAAAATAAAAAGATATTGATTATTACCGGCTCATTTGGAAATGGACATTTACAAGTGACACAAAGTGTTGTTAATCAACTCAATGAAATGAACTTGTCTCATCTATCAGTTATTGAGCATGATTTGTTTATGGAAGCACACCCAATCTTAACTTCTATTTGCAAAAAATGGTATATCAATAGCTTTAAGTATTTTAGAAATATGTATAAAAACTTTTATTATAGTCGCCCTGATGAATTAGATAAATGTTTTTATAAATATTATGGATTAAATAAATTAATCAATCTACTACTTAAAGAAAAACCAGACTTAATCTTATTGACATTCCCTACTCCAGTAATGTCAGTGCTAACAGAGCAGTTTAACATAAATATTCCAATCGCAACTGTTATGACAGATTACCGTCTACAAAAAAACTGGATAACGCCTAACTCTCATAGATATTATGTAGCTACTGACGATACTAAACGTGATTTCGTCAATGCTGGTATCCCTGCTTCTGATATAAAAGTGACTGGAATACCTATTTCCGATAAATTTGAATCTGACATCGATAAAGTGGCTTGGTTGAAGAAACATAATTTAAATCCTGATAAACCAACTATTCTGATGTCTGCCGGGGCATTTGGTGTATCAAAAGGATTTGACTATATGATTGATAA